>CAYUSL010000424.1:3900-5623 GCA_964447125.1 uncultured bacterium
CCCGGGCATCTGAGCCAGGTGATCATGAATCTCGCGGTCAACGCGCGCGATGCCATGCCGAAGGGCGGGCAGCTCACGATCGAGACCGGCACAATGACGCGCGACGCGGCGTATGCGGCGACACACCCGCGAGTCGAGCCGGGGAGCTACCTGGTGCTGAGCCTGACCGACACCGGCGTGGGCATGACGCCCGAGGTCGGCGCGCGGGTCTTCGAGCCGTTCTTCACCACCAAGGGCCCCGGACGGGGCACGGGGCTCGGGCTCGCCGTCGTTCACGGCATCGTCGAGCAGAGCGGCGGCCACATCGAGCTCGATTCGACACCCGGCGTGGGCACGACGTTCCGGCTCTATTTCCCTGCCGTGGCCGAACGAATCGCCACCCGCGGTGCCAAGCAACCGGTCCCCGGCGCCCGCGGCAGCGAGACGGTGCTGTTGGTGGAAGACGACGACAGCGTGCGACGACTCGGCACGCGCGCATTGCAGTCCCACGGCTACACGGTCCACGTGGCCAGGGACGGAAAACACGCGCTCGAGCTGGTGGCGTCCGGTGCGCTGCGGCCCGACGTGGTGGTGACCGACGTGGTCATGCCGCGCATGGACGGCCGCGAGCTGAGCGAAAACCTGCGCCAGCACCAATCCAGCCTCCGGGTACTCTTCACCAGCGGTTACACCGACGACGCGATGATCCGCTACGGCGTCGACCGCGCCGAAGTCGACTTCTTGCAGAAGCCCTACACGCCGCTGTCGTTGGTGCGGAAAGTACGCGAGATCCTCGACCGCGCCTGAAACGCGCCGCGGCTCGCCCAGCGACCAGGAGCGCGCGTGGCAGAAGCGTCGCCGAGCGACTACGCTGCCCTACGAGCGTCTCCGGTGAGGACGGGGAACGGTCTCGATGGGTGCGGCGACTTCACGCCGCAGGATCCACGGGTGGTCGGGCCGCCACTCGGCTGAAGCAAGATCGACGTCGGTGCGCTCACGCCGCCACCCTGCGCGGCGAGCTCGCGTCGGCGGATCCTGCGGGAGCCGACGCATGTGGATTCTCGGCCGTTCAATTCCATCGCTCACGGATCTGGGGCGCAGAGGTTGGGCGCGCCGTCCAGCACCCACGACGCTGCTGGTTCGGGCCTCGCTCATCCTAGCGCTGGCGACGCTCGTCGCACCGGCCTCGAGCGCCGCCTCCGGCGCGGCGGCGCATGCCGATCCCGTCGCGCAGGTGGCACTCGGGTTGGTGGTGATCCTGTGGGCCGCGAAGCTCGGCGGAGAGATCGCGGTGCGCCTCGGCCAGCCCGCCGTCCTCGGCGAGCTGGTGATCGGCATCGCGCTCGGCAACCTCGCGCACCTCGGCTTCGCGTGGCCGACCGCCCTCGCCGCCGATCCGACGTTCGACATGCTCGCGCGCCTCGGGGTGCTGATCCTGCTCTTCGAGGTCGGCCTGGAGTCGACCGTTCGCCAGATGCTCGCCGTGGGCTGGACCGCGCTCGCCGTCGCGACGCTCGGCGTGATCGCGCCGTTCGGGCTCGGCTGGCTGGTGGGCGCGTGGCTGCTGCCCGAGGCGAGCGCTTACGTTCACGCGTTCCTGGGCGCCGCGCTCTCGGCCACCAGCGTCGGCATCACCGCGCGGGTGCTCCAGGATCTCGGTCGGTCACAGACGCGGGAAGCGCGCGTGATCCTGGGTGCCGCGGTGATCGACGACGTGCTCGGGCTCGTGGTGCTCGCGGTGGTG
>CAYUSL010000425.1:0-2696 GCA_964447125.1 uncultured bacterium
CCGCCACCTTCGTCACGCTGAACGGCGAGCGCTGGGTGCTGGTCGGCGATCTCGGTACGGTCGAGGAGGACGGCCGGATCACGGTCTTCGGTCGCGGCTCGGTGTGCATCAATACTGGCGGCGAGAAGGTCTATCCCGAGGAGGTCGAGATCGCCCTCAAGGCGCACCCGTCCATCTACGACTGCGTGGTGGTGGGTGTGCCCGACACGCGCTGGGGCGAGCGGGTTGCGGCGATCGTCGAGCTTCGGCCCGGCCACTCGCTCACGATGGCGGACCTCGATGCCCACGCGCGAAAGCACGTCGCGGGCTACAAATGCCCGCGCGAGTTGCACGTGGTCGAGAAGATGGTGCGTTCACCCGCAGGCAAGCCCGACTATCCCTGGGCGAAGGCACTCGCCAAGTCCGGCACTCACAAGATCTGAGTGGCTCGCGGCGTTCTGCACGACGCGTCGCGTTTTCAAGGACTCGTGCTCTCCGAACCGTACTCCTTCTCGATCTCACCGCGGATGGTCTCGATGAGACGCGGGAAATCGTCCGGCGTGACGACGTTGGACTCGCGCGGGTAGGGAAAGCTCTTCGGCAGCCGTTCGCGGTCGAGGCGAAACTCGAGCTGGTAGCGCGCCGCGAGCGGCGTGTGTGCGGCTGGGTCGCGGCTGGGGATGCTCAGCGTCTCGGCTGACTTCTCGGCGAAGGGTGCGCAGGCGGCGAGTGGCTTGGGAATGCGCCACGGCGTGAGCGCGTCCGGACCCCACTCGAGGTTCCGTCGCCGGGTCACCGTCGGGTCCGGCAGCCGTTTCGTCCCGTCCCACCAGTGCCCGGCGACCTGATCGAATGCAGCCCGCGTGTCGGCGATCGCCACGGCGCCGAGCTCGCGCAGCGCGGACTTGAGCTCGGTCAGCGCTGCTTGGTCGTACGGTTGTGGATTCAGCACGGCGCGGCGCCCGATGTAGGTTCCGAGCAAGTTCGAGTACGAGTCTTCCGGCGAGAACGCGGACACCTTCTCCGACACGAACGAGAACGTGGACACTTCGAACCAGCTCGTGATCTCGTGCAGCACGGAGAGCTGGTATGCGATCCGCTGCGCGAGTGCCAGCGCGCTTTCCATCCCGCCGCGGGGGTCGCCGTCGGGCAGGGCGTGCAACGTGAGCCGCGCGGTTCCTGCCGCGCAGGGCATGACGATCTGTTGCTCGGCGGTGGTCGTGCGCAGGATCTGCGCGGACAGGTAGGCCGTCCAGTCGGCGAAGTCGCTGGCGTGGGCGATGTCGATGAAACCGCCGCGACACGTGTAGACGAGCCCGTAGCGCTCACCGACGAGCTCCGCCACCTCCTCGACGTTGCTGTGGGAGACGTAAGCGTGGGGCGCGATCTGCTCCAGGCTCTTCACGTTGTCGAGATGAATCGTGAGCGGCACCTGGGGGATGCCGCAGTCGAGGTCGTGGCCGAAGGCGCAGCACAGGCGCTCGCGGGGCGTGCGCGAGAGCTGGTCTTCGGAAAGCGGCGCGGCGCGGACGCTGGCCGGCACGAGCAGCGAAACGAGCAGCGCTCGGGCGATCCGGCCGGACACGCCTCGCGTCGAAGGTGATGCGAGCGAGGGGAAACGCATGACGTGCAGATGGCTCCCTGGCGCAGGCGCGCTGCCAGCGCGGTACGAGTTCGGGCTCAATCGACGGGGGACGAGTCTGTCGGGCTCGAGGCGGAGGGCGGTGGCTGCGGCGGGTTCCCGTGCAGCATCCACCACAAGTCCACCCGCCGCACTTCCTCGCGGTGACGCTCCTCGTAGGCATTCTTGAGGGCGTCGTATCGGCCCAGGTTGAAGGCGAGCACGTCGCGCCAGCGCTCGCGTGTGAAGAGCCGGCCCTGAGTCACGACCTTCAGATGGTCGTAGTACGTCGCCAGGTCCGGATCGCGAATGTGATTCGCGCCGGTGACCAGCGATTCCAAATAACCCGGTGGCACCGCCCGCTGGTAGTGGCCGCTGCGGCGGATGCGATCGGCGGGGAGCCGGGCGAGCAGTGGATCGGTGAGCCCCATCGAGTCCACCACGATCTTCCCCGGTCCCGCGCCGTAGCCGAAGCGGCCGACGTCGCCGCGAACCACCACCGCATCCGGACCGTTCCGAAATCGAATTCCTTCCTGGTACACCGCGTCCTCTTCGTACGGACGCCAGCGCGTGAGCAGGCGCCGGGCCTCCTTCGGGCCGTACTTGGCGGCTTTCGCGTCGATCACGCCCCAGAGGTGGACAGTCTCCGCGGGATAGGGCTTCCAGAACTTGATGGGCGCCAGCGGGTCGCGAAGGGTGGCCGCGACCAGTGCGATTCCCGCGGCGATGGCGAGTCGCGGGCCGATCCGTCGCGCCATCACCAGCGCGCTGACGAGCACCGGAGCGGCGATGAAGCGTCCCAGCATCCAATCGCCGCCGATGTCCGCGACGTAGAGGAGATACGCCGCGACACCCGCGAGCATGAGCCAGCTCGGCAGATCGGCGTCCAGCACGCTCACGACGACGCTGCCGGCGAGGATCGCGATCGAGAGCGGGTCACCCTGAAAAGTCGCCACGAAGTACTGGTACGCCTCGCGGCTCACGAGCGCGTGGCTGCCACCGTGGCCTAGCTTCGCGAAGGCGGTGTTGGGCACCAGAAATCCGAAGTACACGAGCGAGAACGCTTCCCAGAGCCAGATCGGCAGGCCGCACACCA
>CAYUSL010000425.1:2796-5619 GCA_964447125.1 uncultured bacterium
GCCTTGGATGCGATCAGCACGCCGACGAGGAACGCCAGTCGCCAGCGTGGCGCTTCCCGACACCACGCGACGCACGCCAGGTAGGTACAGGCCGCGCACGCGAGCGAGAGCAGGATTGCCGAGGCGAACGGGTTGTGGACGAACGCGTCGAGTGCCGTCAGCAGCAACGTCCACGAGGGGCACGAGAACGATTGAACGCGTTCGAACGGATTCCAGCGCAGTCCGAGCCCCGCGTGGAAGTTCTCGACGGTCCGAAACAGGATGAACGCGTCCTCGTTGATCCAGCCCTGGGCGAAAACCAGGCCGACGAACCCCACGCCGAGCGCGATCGCTGCGATCCGCGTTGCCGTGGACGCGCCGAGCCACGTGGGTACGCGCAGCGATACGATGGCTGCACCGGGCGTCGCCGCGACGGTGCCGTTCGGGGAATCGTGGGACGAGGTCGACACCGGGGACATGTTGCGAGCGATTCCTCGCATAGCTCGCACCATCGGGCCGGCTGCCGTCGCGTGCCGCGAGCGGCGGCGTCGCTGCGGCGCGACGTGGGGCTGAGCGGCGCGGCGAGAATAGTCGACGCGTCCGGGGTTGCGAAGGCCGGCTGGCGCCGATGCGACGGCGTCGACGACGTGCAGCACGGGAGGCAGCGTTGGTCGTGAACCCGGACGTCGGGCAAGTAGCCGAGTTCCTGGCGACCCGCCTCCAGGAGCGCCACGGGAAGCGCTGGATCGGTGGCGTGCGGCGACCCGCGCTCGGCGACGCCACTCACGCGGCCACGATCGACGCGTTCGCGACTCGCCGGCTCTTTCGAGTGCCCGACGAGGTGCCGCGCGCGTTGGTGGCGTGGGCGCGGGGTGAGCGGAACGTGGGTTGGATCGAGCACAAGCCGAGCCCGCGCGAGATGCTGCGACTGCAGGCGCGCGGCTGGCGCTGTGTCTCGCTGCTCGGCGCCGATGCGGACCCGGCACCCCACGCGGACGCGCTCGACTTCGCGATCCACGATCTCTGCCACCTCGAGAAGCTCGCTGCTCCCGAGCACCACGTGGCGCAGGTCGGGCTGTTCGCGCTGCTGGATCGTGCCGTCGACGATCCGCGCTGGCGGGAGCTCGAGGCGCCGTTCGACGCGGCGTGGTGTGTCGATCGCGACTACGTCCTCGCGGACATGAACGGTCATGCGATCTATCTGTTCGTGGCGCTCAAGCGAAAGCTGTGGCTCGCCTCGGTGCGCGCCTTTCCAGGCGACGCCGAGGCGCCGCGGCGCGCTCACGAGACGCTCTTCGATCTGCTGGCGCTCGACGGCGCGGCGCGCACGGTCGCCTCGACGATCGGCGCGAAGGGCAGCCTTCCCGACGGACTACCGACTCTGCTCGCGCATTTCGAGCGCGCGGGTCAGCGGGTGGGTTCGGGCGCGTAGTCGCCGTCGAACTCGACCGCCCACGTGGCGCCGCGGTCTTTCGAGGATTCCCAGAGCTGCCGCACGTGGTGGTCGGCGCGCGGTGTCCAGGTGATGCGGTTGCGAAGCGTCTGGCCGTCGGCACCGACTTGATCGCCTTCGAGCACCATGCTGCCGTCGCGGAAGCCACCCTCGAGGCGGAGCGGGCTGCCGTGATTGTCGATCCAGGTCTGTGACCAGCGCTTGGCGGCCTCGTCGTAGAAGTTGAGCGAGGTACCACGGCCGCCGCGCGCACCGCTCCAATGCTCGACGATGGCGCATCCGTCGAGGACTGCCTCGATCTGGTTCCTGCCGGCGACGCTGCCGTCCGGGAGGCGGACCTCCCACGAGCCGAGCCAGAAATCGAACTGCCGGTAGGCGGGGGTCGAACAGCCCTTCGGCTCGGGCGCAGGCGTGGCCGGAGGATCGTCGGCATGCGCGAGAGTGGCGGCGGCACACAGAGCCGCGGCGCAGGCGGCGAAGCGCTTCGTGCGGGTCATGAGGTCCTCCGAGGCGCGTCGTGTGACGAGGTGGTGCAGGCGAGCCGTCGATCAGCGCTCGTCGAGCTCGTCGGTATGCGGAAAGAGCGCCTTGGCGCGCTCGAGATCGATGGCCACGAACAGGCACTCGGCGTCGGCGGTGAGCACGTCGCCATCGAGGACTTGGCCTCGCACGTAGCTACGCTTCCCCTCGATGCGGTCGTGGCGCGCCTCGAAGCGGATCTCGCGGAAGAGCGGCGTGGGGCGGTGGTAGCGCACCGTGAGCTTCGCCGTGAAGCCGAAATGCCCGCTCAGGTGATTGGCGAACGCGAGAATCTGGTCGAAGACGCTGGCGATCATGCCGCCGTGGACGTAGCCTGGCGGTCCTTCGTAAGGCTGCGTGAACGTCACGCGACCCACCACGTGGTCCTCGAAGATCTCGACCTGCACCGGTGGGGCGAGCGGGTTCAGATGACCCGTCACCATGTTGCGGGGAAGGAACTTGCGCGGCTCGTGGACGTGCTCGAGGCGGGGTAGCGCGCTCGGACCCGGCTCGCGGGTGTGCGGGTCGAGGCTCTGGCAGAGTGCGCGTACCTCTTCGTTGAGGGACTCGATGCGCTCGGTCGAGGCGTGGCTTCGCACCACGCGCTCGACCAGCCCGCGAACGTTTTCGGCCAGCGCCACCAGCGCGGCGTCGTGAACGGGATCGTCGCTCATCGCACGCGACCGCTCGGGCTTCTCAGGTCCCCGTGAAGTTGGGCTTGCGCTTTTCCTTGAATGCGCGCGGTCCTTCTTGGGCGTCGGAGCTCATGAAGATCGGGAAGCCGATCTCCAGCTCGTGCGCGAGAGCGTCTTTCTCGGTCATGCCCTCGGTCTCGCGCAGTGAGCGCAGCACGGTCTGCACCGCCAGCGGGC
>CAYUSL010000426.1:0-3848 GCA_964447125.1 uncultured bacterium
CACGCGTGATCGGGATCGAAGCGCAAGCGGTGAGCGCGGGCCTCGCGCGTCGCTCGATCGCGTGGAACGGCTGCGCCGATCGCTGCGAGGTGCGTGACGGCGATCTACGCGACCACTCGCTCATTGCCGAGTGCACGGTATTCGATCTCATCACCGGCACGCCGCCGTACATCCCGCTCGGCGACGGCGTGGTATCCGAACGCGTGCAACGTGGCCCCGCGTGCTTCGAGGTCCGTGGCGGTGTCGAGGACTACGTTGCCGCGGCGGCGCGCTGGCTCGCGCCGCACGGCGTGTTCGCGATCTGCCATTCGGATGCAGCGCGTACGGCGCAAGCCGCAGCGGCGTCGAACCTCGCCGTGTGTGCGCGTCGGGCGGTCGTACCTCGTGAAGGGCGTGCGCCGCTCTTCTGGGTGTTTGCGATGCAGCACCGCAACTCGGCCGCGCGCGATGCCGCTCGGGACGCGGCGGACAGCCCACCGCTCGTCGTGCGCGATCGCGCCGGTCAGTGGACTGCCGAGTTCCGCGCACTACGCGAGACGATGGGCATGCCCTGTCCGGCGCCGTGAGCCGGGCGAGCCCGGGCGCGGCTGCGATCGGGTGATTCCAGGCGTTTGGTAAAGCTCGAAGCTCGATCTGTCGATACGAGGCCAATACGCCTTTCTTTTCCGCTCATCTGGGAGGTCCGATGGCAGCTCGATTCGTTGGCCCAATCCTGCTGGTGGTCGCTGCGCTGTTCACGTACGCGCCGGTGTTGCCGGCTCACGCTGCAGAAGGCGCGCATCATTGGAGCTACGAGGGCGAAGCGGGTCCCGATCATTGGGGCGCGCTCGAGAGCGAGTTCGGTACGTGCGGGCTGGGACACACCCAGTCGCCGATCGACATCCGCGATGTAGAGGCCAAGCCGAGCGACCTGCCGCCGATCGAGTTCCACTACCAGCCGACACCGCTCACGGTGATCGACAACGGACACACGATCCAGGCGACCTATGCGCCGGGCAGCTACATCACCGTCGCTGGCAAGCGCTACGACCTTTTGCAGTTCCACTTCCACAAGCCCAGCGAAGAGGCCGTGAACGGCAAGCGCTTCGCGATGGTCGCGCACCTCGTCCACAAGGACGCCGACGGCAAGCTCGCGGTGGTCGGGGTTTTGCTCGCCGAAGGCACGGACAACCCGGTGATCGAGTCGGTGTGGAAGGCGGTGCCGCACGAGCAGGGAAAGGCGGTGACGTCCGAAGGCGTGCAGATCGACGCCACCCAGCTCCTTCCCGCGGACCGCGGCTACTACACGTTCGCCGGCTCGCTCACGACACCGCCGTGCACTGAAGGCGTGACCTGGCTCGTGCTCAAGACCCCGTCGACGGTGTCGGCAGACGAGGTGGCGACTTTCGGTGGCCACTATTCGATGAATGCTCGCCCGCTGCAGCCGAGCAACGATCGCGAGATCCGCGTCACGCACTGATCGCACGCGGTTCGCACACGGCGTCCGGCGTGCGCCGGCTTCGGTGGGGGTGGCAATGCCGCCCCCGCCGCTGTGCTGCTGCAAATCTCTTCCCGCCGGCCCACCGCTCGACCGTCCCACACACCTCCATTTACCTGCCCGCGTAGTGGCCTCGGCTCGGGGCATCGGGCTAGCCTGAGCGGCCCTTCGTGAACGAGGAGCGGTGCCGTTCGCACCGCGATGGGCTGGAGGCGTTCATGGCTCAGACTCACTACCGTGCTTGCAACCTGTGCGAAGCAATGTGCGGGATCGCCATCGACTACGAGGGCGAGAAGGTGCTCGCCATCCGCGGCGACAAGGACGACTCGTTCTCGCGCGGGCACATCTGTCCCAAAGCCGTCGGCTTGCAGGACATCCACGAGGACCCGGATCGGCTCAAGTGGCCGGTGCGTCGCACCGCCACCGGCTGGCAGCGGATCGGCTGGGACGAGGCGTTCGACGAGGTCGCGCGCCGGCTGAAGGAGATCCAGAGTGCTCACGGCAAGAATGCGGTGGGCCTCTATCTCGGCAATCCCACCGTCCACAACTATGGCTCGATCCTCTTCGGCCTGCCGTTCATCCAAGCGCTGGGCACACGCAGCCGTTACTCGGCCACGTCCGTCGATCAGCTTCCCCACATGCTCGCGTCGCTCAAGATGTTCGGCCACCAGATGTTGTTCACGGTGCCGGACATCGATCGCACGCAGTTTTTCTTGTGCGTGGGCGGCAACCCGGTGGTGTCGAACGGCAGCATCATGACGGCGCCGGACGTCGCGAACCGGCTCAAGGACTTGAAGAAGCGCGGCGGGCGCCTGGTGGTGATCGATCCGCGCCGCACCGAGACCGCCGAGCTCGCCAACCTGCACCATTTCATCCGCCCCGGCACCGACGCTGCGCTGGTGCTCGCGCTGCTGCACGTGGTGTTCGCGGAAGATCGCGTACGACTCGGCCGCCTCGCCGATTTCACCGACGGGCTCGCGGCGGTGCGCGAGATGGCACAGCGCTTTCCCCCCGAGCGGGTGGCGGCGCTCACGGGCATCTCCGCTGCGGACATCCGTCAGCTCGCTCTCGACTTCAGCGCCGCGCCGTCAGCCATCGCATACGGCCGCGTGGGGGCGTGCACCCAGGAATTCGGCGGTCTCACGGCGTGGTTGCTCGCGGTGCTCAACGTGGTCACCGGCAACCTCGATCGCGTGGGCGGGATGATGTTCACCAAGCCCGCCGTGGACTTCGTGGCGGTGGCGTCGGTGAGCGGGCAAAGCGGGCACTACGCGAAGAGCAATAGCCGGGTGCGCGGTCTGCCCGAGTTCGGCGGCGAGTTCCCGGTGTCCACCCTCGCGGAGGAGATCGAGACGCCGGGCCAAGGCCAGATTCGCGCGCTGGTTACCTCGGCGGGCAATCCGGTGCTTTCGACTCCCAACGGCGCGCGGCTCGCGAAGGCCCTCGAAACGCTCGATTTCATGGTCTCGATCGACATCTACGTGAACGAGACCACGCGTCACGCGAACATCATCCTGCCGCCCACGTTCTCTCTCGAGCACGAGAACTACGACGTGGCGCTCAGCACCGTGGCGATCCGCAACGTGGCCAAGTACTCGCCGCCGCTCTTCGAGCCGGCCCACGACACGCGCCACGATTGGCAGATCTTCCTCGAGCTCACCTCGCGCATGCAGGCGAACGGCTCGACCCTCGGCAACGCGGCGGTGGCCGCCAAGAAAGCCGCCCTCGGCAGGCTCGGCGCCAAGGGCATGCTCGACCTGATGCTGCGCGCGGGACCCTACGGCGTGCGTTCGCTGCCGTTCGGGCCCAACCTCTCGCTGGCGAAGGTGGCCGACGCGGCGCATGGGATCGATCTCGGTCCGCTCGAACCTTGTTTCCCTGCGCGACTCAACACCCCCACCAAGCGCATCGCGTTGGCACCCGAGGTGTTCTTGAAAGACGTGCCGCGCTTGGAAGCGAAGATCGACGCCGCCAAGAAGGCGAACGGCGAGCTCTCGCTCATCGGCCGGCGCGACCTGCGCACCAACAACTCGTGGATGCACAACAGCCTGCGACTGGTGAAGGGCAAGGACCGCTGCACGCTGCTCATGAGCCCGAGCGACGCCAAGAAACGGAAGCTGGTCGACGGTCAGCCCGTGCGCGTGAAGTCGCGCGCCGGCGAGGTGATTGCCAAGCTCGAGATCACCGACGAGATGATGCCCGGCGTCGTGAGCCTGCCGCACGGCTGGGGACACGCGCAGCCCGGTGTGGAGATGCGCGTGGCGCGCGAGCACGCGGGCGTCAGCATCAACGACGTCGTCGACGAGATGGCGGTGGATCCGCTCTCGGGAACCTCGGTGCTCAACGGCACCCCCGTCACCGTGACCAAGGC
>CAYUSL010000426.1:3948-5615 GCA_964447125.1 uncultured bacterium
GGGAATCAGTACCTCGACGATCGGATGTTGCGCTCGTTCCTCGCGCGACGCTTGCCGCCCGAGATGCTCGCAGAGATCGAGCCCGAGCTGATCCGCTTCGGGCACCGCGTCGCCACAGATCTGTTCGAGCTGGCCCGCGAGGCCGAGCGCCACGAGCCCGAGCACGTGCCCTTCGATCCCTGGGGACGGCGCATCGACGAGGTGCGCGTGTCGGCAGCGTGGACGGCGTTCGACCGCGTCTCGGCCGAGGAAGGAATCGTCGCCATCGGCTACGAGCGTGCCCACGGTGCTCTCTCGCGGATCCACCAGTTTGCAAAGCTTTTCCTGTTTGCGCCGTCTTCCGCGGTTTACTCGTGCCCACTGGCGATGACCGACGGCGCGGCGCGGGCGCTCGAGCTCTACGGCGACCACGAGAGCCTCGCCGCCGCCTACAAGCACCTCACGTCACGCGAGCCGGCGCTCTTCTGGACCTCGGGCCAATGGATGACCGAGCGCACCGGCGGCTCGGACGTGAGCGGCACCACCACGCTCGCGCGCCCCATCGAGGGCGAGCCGGGGATGTATCGGCTCTACGGCGACAAGTGGTTCACCTCGGCCACCACCTCACAAATGGCGATGGCGCTGGCGCGGATCGAGGGTGCCGAGGAAGGAAGTCACGGGCTCTCGCTCTTTCATCTCGAGCTGCGCGACGGCGAAGGTAACCTCCAAGGCATCCGTGTGAATCGACTCAAGGACAAGCTCGGCACGCGGGCACTACCCACCGCCGAGCTGACGCTCGATGGCACGCGCGCGCGGCTCGTCGGCGGCGCCGGCCATGGCGTCAAGAAGATCGCGTCGCTCTTCAACATCACCCGCATCTACAACGCGTGCTGCGCCACCGCGAGCATGCGCCGCGGCCTCGCGCTGGCGCGAGATTACGCGCGCCGCCGTGTGGCTTTCGGGAAGAAGCTCGCCGACCAACCGCTCCACCTGGAAACGCTCGCGGCGCTGGAGGTGGAGCTGGAGGCGGCGTTCCTGCTCACGTTCCGGTGCGTGGAGCTCCTCGGCAAGGACGAGTGCGGCGAAGCCACGAAGGACGAGACGGCGACGCTGCGCATGCTCACGCCGCTCGCCAAGCTCTACACCGGCCGACAGACGGTCGCGAGCGCCAGCGAGATCCTCGAGAGCTTCGGCGGCGCGGGCTACGTGGAGGACACCGGGCTGCCCACGATCCTGCGCGACGCGCAGGTGCTCTCGATCTGGGAAGGCACCACCAACGTGCTGAGCCTCGACACGCTGCGCGCCATCGAGCGCGAGCGCGCCTTCGGGCCATTCCTCGCCGATCTCGGTGCGCGCCTCGCTGCCGTGGATCGCCCCGAGCTAGCCCCGGCCGTGAAACACGTCCGCGAGGCCGCAAAGTCCATCGAGGCTTACCTCGCCACTGCGACGCAAGACGGGCTCGACTTCGTGGAAGCGGGTGCCCGCTCGTTCGCGTTCTCGCTGGCGCGCACTTACGCCGGCGCCCTCATGTGCGAGCACGCCAACTGGTCGCTCGTCCACGAGCGCGACGCCCGCGCCGCCACCAGCGCGCTCCGCTGGTGTGCAGGTGCGCTCGCGCCGCTCGTGAACGCGGACGCGCGTCATCGCCAGGAATCGCACGCCCTCGCCCTCGGCGAAGTGCTCCCCGC
>CAYUSL010000427.1:0-5605 GCA_964447125.1 uncultured bacterium
GCAACCAACGAATCGATCGTCGATCGCTGTGTCGCCTTGGGCGGGTTTCCTGGTGCCGGGCGTGTCGTCGACATCGGGTGTGGCAGCGGCGTGTTCACGGCAGTTCTGCGCGCGCGTGGCTTCCGCGCCGCAGGGATGGACATCAGCCCGGAGTTGATCGCCGTTGCGGCCGCCGCTCGGACCGGCTCGCCATTCGCGGTCGCGGATGCGGAGCGATTGCCCATCGGCAACGAAGCGCTGGATGGCGTATTGCTGAGCGGCATCGTTCATCATCTGCCCGATCCTTCGCTGTGCTTGCGAGAGGTCCATCGCGTGCTGCGACCCGGTGCTTCCTTCGTCGCGTTCGATCCGAACCGGCGCAATCCCTTCATGTTCCTCTACCGCGACCACGCGTCGCCGATCCGATCGCGGCGGGGTGTCACCGAGAACGAACGGCCGATTCTCGAGCGCGAAGCGCGACGCAGCGCCGAGGCAGCCGGCTTCGAGGTCACGTTCGACTATCTATCCGGGTTGACGTACACGTACGTCGAGTCGACGCTGATGCGGATCGTGCTTCCCTTGTACAACCGACTGGACGCGGCCCTCTGTCGATACGTCTGGCCCCGCACCTGGGGCACGTTCATCCTGACGCGAGGTCGCAAGCGTGTGTCGTGAGCGGTGCGGCGCGGTGCGCAGGCGCTCGGGAGCCTGCACATGGGTGCGTCGGCGACCCTCGGGCGCGCCATGACCGCTGACGGCCTGGAATTCACGCGCGCGAGCGCTCCCCTGCGCGTCGCGGTGCTCGGCGGTGGCGCGGCGGGTCTCGCGGCTGCGCACCACCTCGTGCGGATGGCAGGGATCGAGGTGACCGTGCTCGAAGCCGAGCCTGTGCTCGGTGGGCTGGCTTCGTGGTTTCGGATCGGCGGCAACTACCTGGAGCGCTACTACCACTTCCTCTGCAAGGGGGACGACGAATACCTGCGGATTGCCGAGGAAGTGGGGCTCGGTCAGGCGGTTCGTTGGCGCAACGTGCGCATGGGGTATTTCTACCAGGGCCGGCGCTACAACTTCGGTGCACCCTGGGACTTGCTGACGTTTCCGCACCTATCGGTGCTCGAAAAATGGCGATTCGCGCGTGCGATCACCCGTATCAAGTCCGTGCCGTACGCGAGCTGGACGGCGGTCGCCAACGAGCCGGTCGTGCCGTGGCTCAGGCGCAGCTTCGGCGATCGGGTGTACGAGATCATCCACAAGCCGCTGATCTCGGGAAAGTTCGGTAGCTACCAGGATCGGCTCTCCGCTGCCTGGATGTGGGCTCGCATCCATCGCGTGGGGCAGTCGCGCTCACGGTGGCTGAATCTGGAAATTTACGGCTATCTCGAAGGCGGATCGTTTCGATTGCTGGAGGCGGTGGCCGATCGAATTCGTGCTCAGGGTGGCCGCATCGAGACGAGCGCTCGCGTCGACGAGATCGCGCGCCACCCGGACGGAAGCGTCCGATCCTTGACCTGGAGCGGTCGGACGGAACCGTTCGACGCCGTCATCTCCACGATCCCGTTTCAGTTGCTGCGGCGATTGATTCGCGATTCCGACGACCCGTACTTCCACCAGCTCGATCGGGCCGAGTATTTCGGCGTGACGTGCATGGTGGCGCGCACCAAGCGCCAGCTCACGCCGCACTTCTGGCTCAACATCAACGACGACCGAATCGAGATCCCGGGAATCATCGAGTACACGAATCTCAATCCGCTTCCCTACTTGGACGGCGATCGGTTGCTCTACGTTCCGCAATACCTCGATACGGACGATCCGCGCTTCGGTTGGTCGGATGACGAGTATCTGGAACGGTACTTCCGCTATCTGCGGCTGATCTCGCCGTCGTGGCGGGAGAGCGACGTCGTCGAGGCGCACGTCTTCCGAAACACGCACGCACAACCGCTCTGCAACCTCGGCTTCCACGAAACGATGCCGTCGATGCGGACTCCCGTGCGCGGGCTGTACGTGACGGACTCCTACTTGCTGCAGCCCGACGATCGGACGGTCAGCAACAGCTTGGAGATGGGACGGCAGGCGACCGAGCTGCTGCTCGAGGATGTCGCCGGCAGTCGGCTCGCCCGCGACGGCTGAGGTTTTCCGGGCTGAGTGACTCGAGGCGGTGTCTGCTGCGCCTCCGGCGGACGCGTTCCACAGGGAATTCGGGGTCGTTTGGGGATGGATCCGGCTGACGCCCGTGCCGATCCTCGGGGCACCCGTCAATGCGCGGTGTCGAGCAACGTTCCGGTGCGTGTGCCGAGCGGGATCTCGAGATCGCAGGCGAAGCCGGTGGGCGGGAACGCGAGCACCACGCCGCCGCCCAGCTCGTATTCGACGAAATCGCGAACCAACGCCAACCCGATGCCTTCGGTGGGCGTGGCAGGCACGCGCGGTCCGCCGGACTCGCGCCACGCGATCCGCAAGAGGTCCGGAGCGTCGAGCTTCCATTCGAGACGCACGATTCCCTGGTCGGCGGCGAGTGCCCCATGCTTCACCGAGTTGGTGGTGAGCTCGTGGAGCGTGAGCGCGAGCGGCAGCGTCGCGAAGGGTGGCAAGTGGACGTCGGGACCGCCCACCTGGATGCGCGCATCGCGGGCGAAGGGCAGCAGCACTTCGAACGCGAGCTCGTCGAAGTGGACGCCCAGCCAGGAACTGCGCGCCAGCGCTTCGTGGGCGCGCGCCATCATTCGGATGCGCGCGCCGAGCGTGTCGCGGTAGACCTCGACCGAGCTGGTGGAACGGCTGGTCTCCTCGGCGAGCGCCACCACCGTCGCGAGTGCGTTCTTGACGCGGTGGTCGAGCTCCGCGGTGAGGCGCCGCTGGCGATCCTCCACCGTCCGGCGCTCGGTGATGTCGGTGACCATGCCCAACGTGCCGACGAACAGGCCGTGCGCGTCGATGATGGGGTTGGTGTTCACGATCGCGTAAAGCGCCGATCCGTCGCTGTGGCGGAAGAGGACGTCGTGCTGTTGGCGTGCGCCATCGCTGCGCGCACCCAAGTGCCGTCGCGCGGCGTCGCGCCAGTCCTCGTCGATGAAGTCCCACAGCGACTGCGCCGCTGCGTCTGCGACCGTCGAGCCGAGCATCGTCGCCATCTTCTCGTTGATGAACGTGAAGCGGCCGTCGACGTCGATGATCCACACGCCCTCGTTGGCGGTCTCCAGGATGCGGCGATAGCGCTGCTCGCTCTCTGCGAGCGCGCGGGCGTTGCGTCGCGTCTCGGTCACGTCGATGCCGGTGCCGATGACCCATTCCACGTCGCCGTCCGCATCGAGCAACGCCGTGTTCGACCACGAGATGTGGCGGCGCTCGCCGCCCTTGGCGAGCCAGTCGTTGTCGTGGGCGTTCGGGAAGCGCCCGGCGCTCAGCTCGTCGAAGACCGCGCGCACCCTGTCGATCTCGTCGTCGGCGATGAGACGATCCCAGAGCTTGGTGCCGAGGATTTCTTCGGCGGCGAATCCCGTGGCGCGTTCGCACGCGCGGTTGAAGCCCACCACGGTGCCGGATCGATCGAGCACCACCACCAGCGCCGCCACGACGTCGAGCAGAGCCTCCAGCAAACGGCCATCACGCGATGTGGCGACCGCTTGGGTGACGATCTGTCGGCGTTGCGCGTGGCGAACGGTGGGTGGCATTCGGCGTGAGTGGGGTAGGTGGCACCAGGGGAAGGAGAGAGACACGCGTGGCCGGCGGGGAAACGCCTCGACCCCGCGCGTCTCGCCCCAGGCTACTCGCAACCGGGGCGGCGTGCGATGGCGATCGTGGGCGGGCTGCTCTGGTCGTTCCAAATGCCGTCGCCGTATGCCGCCGCGGCGCACATCGGAGCGTGGCGGCGATTGGGCGTTCCTCGCGCTCGACATCGTCTCCGCGTTGCGGCGCTGGGGGGCGCTCGTGTGCTGATTTTTGCAATACGACGAAATTATTCAATATTTCGTGTTGTGACGCTTGAGGTCAATTTGCGCATGGCGATCGATCTTTCCGCAATCTGGTGCCGTCGAGCTCTTCAACTTGAGCGAAAAATATCGATGTTGTCGCAGGTCGATCGGTGTTGCTGTCCATTTTGCGTAACTTTTTGGTTCTTGCATGTGCGTCGAGTGCCATCAAGAATAAACTTCGCCTCGACAACGCGATGATCGTCCGTTATGATTTTGTGCAGCGGCGGATGGCGGCGCTGTTTTGCGCCATTTGCCCCGAAAGGAATGATCCATGAGCGAGATGCCGACTCATACCGTGATGACAGGCGGCCAAATGGTCATGCGCTGCCTGGAGCGCGAGGGGATCGATTACGTTTTTGGCTATTCAGGTGGTGCGGCGATGCCGATCTTCGACGCACTGGTCGATTCGAAGATCAAGTTGATCCTGGTGCGCCACGAACAGGGCGCCACCCACATGGCGGACGGCTACGCACGTTCCAGCGGCCGTCCCGGCGTGGTGCTGGTCACCTCGGGGCCCGGCGCCACGAACTGCGTGACCGGTCTCTTGACTGCGCTGATGGACTCGGTGCCGATGATCGTCCTCACCGGCCAGACCATCACCAGCATGCTCGGCAAGGACGCCTTCCAGGAGGCCGACGTCACCGGCATCACCTATCCGGTGGTCAAGCACAGCTACCTGGTGAAGAACGCCAACGACATCCCGCGGGTGATGAAGGAGGCGTTCTACATCGCCACCACCGGTCGTCCCGGCCCGGTGCTCATCGACCTACCCAAGGACGTGACGCAGGGGCCCTGCTCGGCGGGTTTCGTCGACGACGTGCGGTTGCCCGGCTACCACGTTCCTGGGCGCGCCGAGCCCGAGCTTCTAGAGAAGACCGCTGCCTACCTCGCGAAGTCGCGGAAGCCCTTGCTCTACGTCGGCCACGGCGCAGTGCTCGCCAACGCCGGACCCGCAATCATGCGCCTTGCCGAGCGCATGCAGGCGCCGATCGCGAACACGCTGCTCGGCAAGGGGGCCTGCCCCGAGGACCATCCGCTTCACCTCGGCATGCTCGGCATGCACGGCACCGCGTACGCCAACAAGGCGGTCGGGGACTGCGACCTCATCATGGCGATCGGCGCGCGCTGGGACGATCGCATCACCGGCAAGCTCAGCGAGTTCTGCAAGGACGCGATCAAGATCCACGTCGACATCGATCGCGCCGAGTTCAACAAGGTGATCAAGCCGGACGTGTCGCTGGCGGGTGACGCGCGGCTGGTAGTCGAGGATCTGATTCCGCTGGTCGGTCGCCTCGACACCGACGAGTGGCTCAAAGGTCTGAACGAGTGGCGCAAGATTCACCCGCTCAAGTACCCGAAGAAGGGCGGTCTGCGCGCCCAGCAGGTGCTCGACCGCCTCGACAAGCTGGGCGGTCGCGATGCCATCATCACCACCGACGTCGGTCAGCACCAGATGTGGGCAGCGCAGTTCTGCCGCACCACCAAGAATCGCCATTGGCTGTCGTCCGGTGGCGCCGGGACCATGGGCTTCGGGTTTCCTGCCGGGGTCGGTGCTCAGCTCGCCAATCCGGGCAAGGCCGTGTGGGCGATCTGCGGCGACGGTGGCTTCCAGATGACCATGGCCGAGCTCGCCACTGCGCAGCTCAACAAGATCCCGG
>CAYUSL010000428.1:0-5595 GCA_964447125.1 uncultured bacterium
CGCCGCTGGATCTTCGCATCCGTCGCGGGCGTTCTCGGGTTTCCTTTCTTGAGGCTCTCGAAAGCCGTCAACGATCGCGGCTTCAACGCCAAAGCGATCCGGCCGCCGGGCTCGGTGGCGGAGCCCGAGTTCCTGGAACGCTGCATCAAGTGTGATGCGTGCATTCACGTGTGCCCCACCAACGTGCTCCAGCCTTCGACGCTCGCGCAGGGCGGATTCGAAGGGCTCTGGACCCCGGTGATGGATTTCGCCGTGGGCTTCTGTCAGCTCAACTGCACGCTGTGCAGCGAGGTGTGTCCCACGGGCGCCATCCAGAAGACCTCGCTCGAACGCAAGCTCGGCGTGGGCGCGCACCAGACCGAAGGTCCCATCCGCGTGGGCACGGCTTTCTTCGATCAGGGGCGTTGCCTGCCGTGGGCGATGCAGACGCCGTGCGTGGTCTGCGAGGAAGTGTGCCCGGTCACACCCAAGGCGATTGGCACCTACGACGAGACCATCACCCGCTGGGACGGCAAGACCGTGACCCTCAACAAGCCGTACATTCGTCCCGAGCTCTGCATCGGCTGTGGCATCTGCGAGCACGAATGCCCGGTGATCGACAGCGCCGCGGTGTACGTGACCGCGATCGGTGAGACTCGCTCAGAGGCGCGTTCGCTGCTGCTGGACAGACCGAAATCCGTCTGAGACGATCGCCACCCCTTTCGCACCTGGAGACCTCATGGCTCGAGATCGAGACGGAATCACGCGGCGCGACGTGCTGGCGATGGGTGGCGCGGTGTCGGCGGCGCTGCTCGCCGAGGGGGGCTTGGGAGCGGTACGGGCGCTCGCCGCCGACGCGGTGTTGCCGAAGATCCCGCGACGCGTCCTCGGCAAGACCGGCAAGGAGATCCCGATCCTGCTCATGGGCGGCGACAACGGCTTCGACAAGGTCTTCGATCCACGCCTCGCGGAGGGATTGCGCTACGGCCTCGACTACGTGGACGCCGCCGATTGCTACGCGGGCGGCAATTGCGAGACCTCGCTGGGCGCCTTCGTGAAGCGCCTCGAGTCGCGCGACGAGCTGTGGATCACCTCCAAGAGCGACGCCCACGATCCGGTCGGGTTCGTGAAGACCCTCGAGCAGAGCCTCGCGCGCCTCGGCACGAGCTACGTCGATCTGATGTTCCTCCACAACCTCTCGGAGCCGCGCTTCCTGAACGACGAGCTGGCCAAGACGGTCGCCAAGCTCAAAGCCGAAGGAAAGATCCGCCACTTCGGCTTCTCGAGCCACGCCACCAACGTGGTCGAGCTCCTGAACCTCGCCGCCAAGACGCCGTGGGTCGAGGCGGTGATGTTCCGCTACAACTTCCGCAAGTACGGCGACAAGGAGCTCAACGCCGCCATGGACGCGGCGCATGCGTCGGGCGTGGGGCTGATCGCGATGAAGACGCAGGGCTCGGAGGCCGAGCGCGACGTGTGGAAGCAATTCCAGCAAAACGGCCGCTGGACCAAGCACCAAGCCGTGCTCAAGAGCGTGTGGGCCGACACCCGCATCTCCGCCGCAGTGAGCGGCATGGATACCCTCGAGAAGCTGCGCCAGAACATCGGTGCCGCCGTCGATCGGACGGACCTCACGGCGCTGGAGGAAGGTGAGATCGAGCGCTACGCGCTGGCCACGCGATCGCTCGCCTGCGACGGCTGCGATCAGCTTTGCGGCAACGCGATGCGCGAAGCGGGCGTGAGCGACGACCTACGCATCGCCGACCGGCTGCGCTTCCTCACGTACCACGAGGGCTACGGCCGCACCGAGCGTGCGCGCGAGCTCTACGCGATGCTGCCCGCGGCGGCGCGGAGCGTCGCGCACCTCGACTTCGGTCCCGCCAACCGCGCCTGCCCGCACGGAGTCGACGTCGCCGCGCTGGTCGAACGCGCGGCGAGCGTCCTGGGCTGAGCCCCGCGCGCTCGCGCGCCACGCTCCTGCCTCCGCCCGCGTTCACCGATCGCGAGCGCCGCTCGGGTTGGGGGAATGCTCTCGCTCGCTCGCCGACCTCGCCGGTCGGCCCGCTGCGTTTCGTTGGCGGTTGCCATTGTGACACAGGCCGTGATACATCGTGTTACATATCGCCGACACGGCCACGGCCAACGGCGCGAGGAGGGACACGATGGCGGGCTGGATTGCACGGGCGATCGATGGGGTGGCGGCATTCCTGGGGCGGCTGGTGCTGAAACGGACTCCGCCCAGCCCGAACACGCTCGTTCAACTCGGCGGCTACCGCGATCGCTCGCCCCACGATCTCTTCGCCGCGCCCGAACAGCTCCCCGCGGTGACCGTCACTCGGCGTTGGCGCTGGGGTGGGCTGCAATGCCGGCATCTTTCGTTCCCGTCGCAGCATCAGCCGATCTCGGCAGCCTTTTGCGATCGTCACGCCGCCGACTACCAGCTCAACAACCGCGTGCACGTACGCTGGCTCACCCACCGTGACGACGCCCCCCGGCCCACGATGGTCTTCCTCCACAGTTGGATGCAGCCGGACACGATCGTGGAGGAGCTCACGCTGCTTCCGTGGCTGGCACGACGGCTCGGCGTGAACGTGGCGCGCATGCTGCTGCCCTATCACGGGCGGCGGCGCCCCGAATGCTCGCGCGTCGATGGCGAGCTCTTCTGGACCGCGGACTTGGTGCGCACCTTCGAGGCAATCCGCCAGAGCGTGATCGACGCTCGCTCGCTCACCTCGTGGCTGCTGGCCAACGAAGCGGAGGCGGTGGGCATTGCGGGTGCGAGCCTCGGTGGCATGGTGACGCTGGCCGTCACCGCCCTCGACGAGCGTCTCGGGTTTTCGATCCCGATCGCGGCGCATCTCGATCTCGCGGGAGTCCTCGCCGACGCGTCGCTCTTGCGCCCCATGCGCGACGAGCTGGCGCAGCACGGCTGGGGGCCGGCGGAGGTGGACGCCTACATCGCGAGCGTGGGCTTGAACGCGCTCACGCCCCAGATCCCGCGCGACCGGATCCTGTTCGTGGCCGGAGTGCACGACCGACTCCTCTCGGCGCATCGCACCCACGCGCTCTGGCAGCGCTGGGGTGAGCCGGCGATCCACTGGTACGACGCCGGGCATCTGGGGATCTTCACTCACCTCGGCGGAAGCGTGCGCGTGATGCGCCGCTTCCTCGAAGGCCTGGGCGTGGTGCCGGACGCCGCTACGGCCGGCGCCGCACCAGGTGTGCCGGCGATCCTGCCGTCGCGACTACTCGCCGCGCCGGCCTGAGGCCCAGGCCATGGCCCCCTAGCGCGGCGTTGCCGGCGCATGCGGGGCCGCGCTTTAGTGCGCGCGATGACCTGCGCGCTGCGGTGCCAGTCCACGCGATGACCCCCGAACGGCGACCACTTCCTTCTGCGCTCGTCGTGTGGGCCGTGCTGTTGTGGTTGCACGCCGTCGCGATGGCGGTGATGGTCGGCGTCGGTGGCTCCGACGACGGCAACCGATTGCTCGTTCGGCTCGGCCCATCGGCCGCCGAGGTTTGCGCTGCAGCGTTGGCGCTCGCGGGGATGATCGCCATCCCGGGACTCACGCGATGGGTCGGTGTTCGTGCGCCGCGGCTCGGGCGCTTCGGTGCACCGCTCGTGTTCGTGTATGCAGCCGTGATCGTCTTCTTCTACACGTTGAGCTGGCGGCTCCACGTTCTATTCGGCGTGTATCTCGATGCCACCGCGCTCACGATGATCTTCCACAATCCGGTGCTGCTCATCGAGCACGCCATTCAGGTGCTCGGCGGCGGCTCTGTGCTGGTGTCGCTGCTCGCGATCCCGGCGGCGGCCGGAATACTCCTGGTGGGGCTGCGCTGCGCGAACAGGCTGCCCGAGCGCCTGCGCGGCGCGGTGGCGGCGTCCGCGCTGGCACTGGTGATCGGCGCCAGCGTGCTCGTCGCCGTGCTCGGAATCCAGCAAGGGGGTCCGTTCACCCGCATCCAAAGCGACGTGACGCTGATGCTGCGCCACGGCGGCTTGCGTTCAGCGCGATTCGATCCCGCAGAGGTGACGCTGCGCCCCATCGAATCGATGGCCGAGTACCTCGCCAAGGTCGACCGCGCGCGTATGAAACGATTCAACGTGATCCTCATCGAGCTCGAGTCGATGCGCAAGGACGTGCTGCCGATCTACGGCGGTGCCGACCTGGTCATGCCCACGGTCCAGCGCATCGCCGAGGAAGGACTGGTATTCGAGGACGCGTACGCGCAAGCGAGCCACTCGAGCTATCAGGACCTCGTGCCGCTCTGCGGCCAGTACCCGCTGCGCTCGTGGCGCCCGTACTTCTATCCAAAGAACCCGGACTACCCGCGGGTTCTAATCTACGACGTGCTTCATGCGTTGGGCTGGGCTACGGGGATCGTCTCGTCTCAGAACGAGAACTGGGGCAATATGGCCAACTTCCTGGCCACCTCGGGCCTGGACCATTTCCTGCACGCCGAGAATTACTCGGGGACGCTCGTCCAGGGCGAGGACGGGATCGATCCGGACGCCGGGAAACGAGGCGGTATTCAGCTCGACTTCAACGGCTCGATGCTCAAGTCCAGTCGCTCGGGCAAGATCGACGATGCGGACACGATCCGCTCAGCGATTGCCTGGGTGGCGCAAGTACCGCGGGAGCAGCCTTTCTTCCTCTATGTCAACCTGCAATCGAGCCACGCCCCGTATTGGGTTCCGCCCAGCTATCCGCGCAGGTTCTCGAAGGACCAATTTGCGCCCGATGGCACGCCCCTCGTGTCCAGCGTGTCGAATCTGAGGCCGGAGATGCTGCGCGCTCGGTACCTGGACTCGCTCGGGTACATGGATGAACAGATCGGACGACTGGTCGATCGCCTGCGCGAGCTCGGGCGATGGGACGACACCGTGATGATCCTGGGTGGCGACACCGCGACGGTCTTCGGGGATCGATACCTGGGCAACGGCGCTTCCCTCTTGCAGGGAGTGGTCCAGGTGCCGCTGATCCTGCGCGTACCGTTCCAGGCACCAGCGACGATTGCAGCGCGGGTGCAGACGGTGGACATTCCGCCGACGGTGTTGGAGATCCTGGGGATTCCGGCTCACCCGATCTTTCAGGGGCGCAGCATGCTCGCTCGGCGGCCGGACGACGCCGAGCCAGTGTTTCTCGTGGCCCAGACGCCACTCGCGCGACAGTATGGGCTCGTGCTCGGCGGTTGGAAGCTCGTCTGGGACCAGCTTACGGACCGAAGATCCTTCTACCTCATCCAGGACGTCGGCATTGAGCCGACGCTTTCTCGATCGCAACGTGAGCGCATGGTGCATCTCCTGGAAGTCTGGGTGGCTGCGCAGCTCGGGTACTACGGCGATCGGTCGATGCAGAGCCGTTACTACGCACCGGTGGTGATCACGGACGGCCGTTCCTGACGCTCGCAAGGCTCGCAGCGCTCGCACGAGGCGGTGCTTCGAACCTGTCGACGTGGCCTCGGGGCTCCCCCATATGCAGCCTCCGAAAACAAGTGCATCTCGAGCGGTCGCCCGAACGGCGGAAGCTGCTCGCGCGCAGGCTCGAACCTCGGCGGATCGGCTCAAGTCTTTGGCCCTTCGTGCCGATCAACGATCTCGACGGGGCTCAC
>CAYUSL010000429.1:0-5595 GCA_964447125.1 uncultured bacterium
GGGCGCGTGCCGCGAATGGTGTAGAGGTTGGGGAACGCGCGGTAGAGGTTGTCGCCGGAAAGCAGCGTGGACTCGCCAGGAAGCCACACGAAGAGCTGATCGTCGGTCTCGCCGTGGGCCTCCACCAGCTCGAAGCGCACGCCGCCCAGCTCGAACGCCGCCTCGCCTCGGAAGGTGCGCGTGGGCATGCGCAGGCCCGAGTGGAGCGCCGCCTCGAGATCGGGCCGTCGCCCCAACGACGAGCACGGTAGCTCCTCCTCGGTGACGTGACGACCGAACTGACGCCAACCGCGCGTGCGTTGCGCTGCCTGGAAGACGCCGTATTGTTCGACGAGATGCTGGGTGAAGGCCTGGGTAGCCCAGATCTCGGTGCCCGGCTCGACCCACACCGAGGTGCCGCCCACGTGATCGATGTGGCTGTGGGTGAAGATCACCGCGCGCACGGCGCCGGGCGCGCGCGCCAGCAGCGCTTCGCGGATGGGTGCGGCGCGGGCGGGGGACATCGAGGTGTCGATCACGACGTTGCCGTCGTCGGTGTGCACGAGGATCGTGTTGGCGAGGTCGCGACCCAGCGCCACCCACACCCGCGGCGTGACCTGCTCGACGCGTGGCTCGCCGGCGTTGTCGCGACAGAGATCGGTGAGCGACGGCGGCGCGGCTCGTGGCTCTGGCGCGACGGTTTGGGGGCGATTGCACGCCACCGCGAGCGCCATCAGCGCGACGGCTGTACCGCGGCCGCGACCCGTCGAGAACCAGACCCGTTCTAGCAGCATGTACGAGCTCCACGTCGCGGCGGTGGCCGTGTTGGGGTTTGGATGAGCGGGGGAGGCGCGGCATGTTAGCGCTCGCGCTCGCGATCGTCCGCGCGGCGCTCCCGCCGGTCCTGTCGCTTTCATCCCGGAAGGCCTCTGCGTGAACGTCTCCCGATCGTCTTCTCGCCGGGATGTGTGTGGCTGGCTGTGGCTCGGTTGCCTGATCGGCTCGCTCGCATGGCCGGTCGTCGCGGCACGCGCGGCTCCTGCGGCGTCCGTGGCGAGCAAGCCGAGCGATCCCCCCGAGGACATCCTGCTGGTGAGCTTCGACGCGCTCCGCCAAGACCATCTCTCGGTCTTCGGTTACGAGCGGAAGACCAGCCCCACGCTCGAATGGCTCGCCAATCACGGCACGTCGATGCGCGACGTGGTGCCCGCCGGGCTCTCCACCAAGACCTCGCTCACGTCACTGGTGACGGCGCTCGAGTACCGCACCCATCACATCCTGCAGAAGAACGAGCACCTACCGGCGAGCATCGTGACCGTAGCCGAGGCGCTGCGCGATCAGGGTTACGCCACAGCCGGTTTCGTCGCGACACCCCATCTCGCAGCCGAGCTCGGCTACGACCAGGGATTCGATCGCTACGAGGACTTCGCGAGCGCCGGCAAGCACGCCGTGGGGGCCGCCGAAGTGCGCGACCGCGTACTCGCCTATCTCGACGAGCCGCTGCTTGCGGGGCGGCGTGCGCGGTTCACGTACGTGCACATCCTGGAGCCGCATCCGCCGTGGCTCGATCCGTCGCCTTGGCTCACGATGAAGGAGCCGGGCAAGCGCATCTTCGCGTGCGTGGAGCTGCCGCCGCCCGCCAAGATCGCGAAGATCACGCCGCAGAAGCTCACCAACCTGATCGCCAAATACGACGGCGCGATCCTCGCCGGCGATGCGGCGCTCGGTGCCATCGTCGACAAGCTGCGCGCCCAAGGCCGGCTCGCGCGCACCGTCGTCGGCGTCACCACCGATCACGGCCTCGAGCTGCTCGACCGCTACTCCGCGAGCCACGGCTGGAACCCCTTCGACGAGGTGGCGCGCGGATTTCTCGTGCTCTACGACGGCGCGCGACCATGGGGACCGGCGCCCGTGATCCAGGCCCGCAACGTGGACGTGCTACCCACGCTGGTTGCTCGCGCGGGCGCCTCGCTCGCGCCCACCTTTCAAGGCGTGGACGTCTTCGGGGCGGCAGACAAGGTGCCCGAGATCGCGTTCAGCCGGGGCAACCACTGCGTGGCCGTGCGCACGCTCACCCACAAGCTCGTGTGGGTCGACTTTCCCGAGAACGTGCCGTTTCCCGCGAGTCTCACGCGGGGCTTCTCGCTCTTCGACCTGCGCACCGATCCCGGTGAGCGTCGTGACGTGAAGGGCGAGCAGCCCGAGGTTTTCGCCAAGCTCCGCGATGCGTTCCTGGCCTTCCAGCGCGACGAGGTCGGCAAGCGTGAGGACCCCGCCGACCCCAAGCACGTCCAGGGGCTGAGCCCGGAAGCCCGCGAGCGCCTCGAGGCCCTCGGTTACGTCGAGTAGCCGAGCGGCACGCGATCCGCGCTCTCCCCGTACCGCGTCGTACGCGCCCGCAGCGGCGCTACCAGCTCGTGTGAAGGGAGAAGTGACCGCGGCTCGGCTCGATGGCGAGGAACTGGTATTGCCCTTGCGAGCACGAGCCGCTGTTCAAGAAGAGCTTGTCGCCGTGCTCGGCGCGGGTGCCGATGTGGGTGTGGCCGGTCACGATCACGTCGGCTTGCTGCATGCGCGCGAGGTCGATGGCCCAGCGCTGGAAGGCGCAGCGCTCGGGCTCTGGTCGTGCGCCGCGCACCCGGTTGTCGATGTGATCGAAGGTGCGGAAGATCGCGCGCAATCGCATGCGCAAGAGCCAGCCGCCGGCCCACGAGCCGAACTCGCCGAGCCAGCGGGCGCGCTGCCAGTGCCAGTCGTAGTCGTGGCCGTGGGTGAAGTAGAGGCGGGTGTTGCCCACCGTGGTCGCCCAGCTCGATGGCGCACGGTCGACGCGCGCGCCGATCAGATCGTGGTTGCCGTGGACGTAGTGGTATCGGGGCGTTCGGAAGCGAGCGGCGATTTCCGGGTGGACCGTCCGAACCTGGTCGAGCTCGTGGGCCTGGGCGCGCGGCCAGCGTGAGCGCAGCGTCTCCCAGATGTCGCCGAGCAGCACGATCGAGCTGAAGCTGCCTTCCAGGAAGTCCAGAAACCTCAGGAACTCCCCGTCCTCGTGACGGAACGCATCGGAGCGGTCGCGACGCCCCAGGTGCAGGTCGGAGATGACTGCGATCGAGCTCATGTTCGACGACCTCGTCGATTTTCGCTCCCAAGACTAACCGCCCGCTGCAACGGCGGCAGGGATCCTGGGTGACGTCCGTGTGACGGCGCTGCGACCACGGGCCCGTGTCGCGTATCGCGGCGGACGCTCCGTCTCGTGGGAAACCGCTTGGAGCCGCGTCCGCCGGCGGCCTCCCCGTGTCCCGCAACTCGACCGAGGCCTACGGCGCGAAGCGAGCCACGATCCGTATTCCCGTCGCTGGCGAGCCGGCGCGGTTGCCGTGCTACGATCGCGCGCCTCTCGATCGCGGCGGGTGACGGTCCCCCGCGGCGCGCATCGAGGCCGTGATCGCGAGGCGTAACGCAGCACCGAGCACTCTGCGGCACGCTGCGCGGCGGGATCCCGATACCGCCGGCGCACCCGAGCCGCGATTCGAGGCGGAACCAGCTCATGGCGATCTTCGGTGGCGGCACGACTCGATTGATCCGCGGTGACGTCGCAAAACGAGTCATCGCGAAGGATTGGAACGACGAGGCGTCGCGCGATCAGCTTCTTCAGGAGCTGCAGCGCAACTCGCGCGATCTCAAGCCGGAGGAGCTGATCGCCCTGATGGCGCACGGCGACGTGCCGGTGCGGGCGGTCGCCGAGAAGATCGTGCACGAACGCCTCGACGCGAAGCTTGCGGAGGCGCTGTTCAAGGCGACCGAGAAGCTCGATCCCAAGATCCAGTCGATGGTGTTCCACACCTCGGCGCGCGCCCGCGCCGACGTCGCGATCCCCCAGCTCACCCGCCTGGTGACCGAGGGCAATCCGAGCACCGCGGTGCGCGCGATGAATGCGCTCGCGGCCATCCCCGCGACACGCACCGGCCCGGCGTTCGCGCACTCGCAGGCCGCCGGAGCGTTCCTGCGCTTTCTCGGGCACGAAAAGCCCCAGATCCGAAGCCTCGCACTCTTCAAGGTCGCGGAGTCGCGCGAGCTTCTTGCCGATCAGCGCATGCAGCGTGCCGTCGTGGCGATGGCAGACGACGTCGAGGAGCGCATTCGTCTCAAGGTTCTCGAGATGCTGGTGGAGACCGACCCGACGGAAGCGATTCGGGTTTGTCTGCAGCATCTCACCGATACCTCGGCGGCGGTTCAGCAGGCCGCGGTGCGGGCGCTGAGCGCATCGCTCGATCGTTTGGAGCACACGGCGAACGCGGAAGAGCACCTGGTGGGGCTGCTCACCGATGGAACGGAGGTGGTCCGCAACGGCATCCTCGGCATTCTTCTCAAGCGTCCGGACGCGGGCCGTTACCTGCGCAGCCTCTTGATGGTCTGCAAGAACCTCACGGGCTGGATGCGTGAGCGCACCGTCGATTCGCTTCGCCGCCACGGCGACCGGCTCTCGGCGGACGTCATCGGCTTGATGGAGGATCCCGACGACGACGTCCGCGCCATGGCCGTGACGTTGGCGGCAGTGCTCACGGCACCCGAGGTGCTGCCGGCGATGTTGCGGCGCCTGAAGGACGCGGATTGGATGATCCGCATGCTCGCCGCCGAAGCGCTGGGCCGCTGCGGCGATCGAGCCGTGGTGCCGGCGCTCATCGAGGGGCTCTCCGATCCGGAGAGTGGCCTCACGTGCCTCGAAGCGCTGGCGATCCTGCGCGATCCGAGCGCTTTGGTCCCGATCGTCCAGCAGCTCGGCAGCGCCAAGACCGAGGTGCGCAGCGCCGTGCTCGACGCGCTGCGGGCGTTCGACGATCCGCGCGTTCAAGGCGTGTACGACAAGGTGATCCAAGGCGATCCCGCGGAAGAGGTCCGGCAGCGCGCGGCGCTGCATCTGTCCGAGCTGCGTGCCGGCCGCACCGCCGCGGCGCCACGGCTGCGCGAATCGCTGCTGGCCAATTACAAGCCGCGCATCTCGGGCTCGCTCACGCCGATCGAGCAACTCCTCATCCAGGCCCGCGAGGCGGAGGCCTCGGACGTTCACATTCTCGTGGCTGCGCCACCCATGATGCGGGTGCACGGAAAGCTCCAAAACCTGCCGGGCGAGCCCTACACCGAGCAGTCGAGCCGTGAGCTGATCCTCGCGATCCTCGAGCCCGAACAGCGCGTGAGCCTGGAGAAGGATCGTCAGCTCGACTTCTGCCTCTCGATCGCCGGCGCGGGCCGCTACCGCTGCAACGTCTACGTCGAGCGCAAAGGACTGGCCGGCTCGTTCCGTCTCATCCCCAAGGAAGTCCCGACCATCGTGGACATCGGTCTGCCGACCCACCTGGCCGACATCGTCAACTACAACCAGGGGCTGGTGGTGGTGGCTGGTCCGTCGGGGTCGGGGAAGTCGACCACGCTCGCGGCCCTGGTGAACCTCATCAACGAGCGCCGCCGCAGCCACATCCTCATCCTGGAGGATCCCATCGAGTTCGTGCATCCGCCGCGGCTGTGCCTGATCAATCAGCGCCAGACCGTGCTGCACACGCGCTCGTTCGCGGCGGCGCTGCGCGGTGCTTTGCGCGAGGACCCGGACGTGATCGTGGT
>CAYUSL010000430.1:0-5578 GCA_964447125.1 uncultured bacterium
CGAACGTGATCGCCGTGGCCGCCACGGACCACAACGACGCGCTCGCCTCGTTCTCGAGCTACGGCGCCACCACGGTCGACGTCGCAGCGCCGGGCGTCAACATCCTGAGCACGTATCCAATCGCCCAAGGAAGCTACGGCACGATCTCCGGCACCTCGATGGCCACGCCTCACGTCTCCGGCCTGGCGGCGCTCCTCTGGTCGCAGACGCCGAGCTTGACGGCGGCCCAGGTCAAGAGCCGCATCCTGCTCACCACGGACTCCAAGCCGGGTCTCGCCGGCAAGGTGCTCACCGGTGGTCGCATCAACGCCTATCAAGCGCTGACTGCGAGCGTTCTCGGACCGCACATCTACTACTTGTCGCCGAATGCTGGTGCGTCGGGTGACACGGTCGTGATCTCGGGCGCGAGCTTCGGCGTGAGCCAAGGGACCGGCTCGGTCACTTTCAACGGCATCACCGCCGCCGTCGGATCGTGGTCGGATAGCTCCATCACCGCGACGGCACCGAACGGTCTGAATCCAGGCGCCAATCCCGTGGTCGTGACCACCTCCGCTGGCGCCAGCAACGCGGTCGACTTCACCGTGATCGTGCCCTATTACACGCAGTCGCTCACCTCGCAGCAGCTCCTGGGCGGTGGCACGGCGCAGGGCTGGCACGCCGACGACTCGTGCTGGTCGTACACGCTGCCGTTCGCGTTCGACTACTTCGGCACCAGCCGCACCAGCGTGTGGGTGTGCTCGAACGGCATCCTGGATTTCCAGGGCTCGAACACCGACTACACCAACAGCGATGCCGACCTCAAAGCGCGCCCGATCGTGGCCTCGCTGTGGGACGACCTGCGCACCGATTCGAGCGCACAAGCGGGTGAAGACATCTACATCACCGCCTCAGCCTCGAGCGTCGTGTTCCGCTGGGTTGGTCAGACCTACTCCGGATCGGTACCGGTCAACTTCGAGACGATCCTCAACGCGGACGGCTCGATCCGCTTCAACTACGGCTCCGGCAACACCGGTCTCACGCCCACCGTGGGTATCGGCGAGGGCGGCAACCTCCGTTTCCACTTGGCGCCGCACAACAACGCAGCCTCGCTCACCAACGCCCAGTCCGTGCTCTACACGCCCATCGGCAACACGTGCGTCGACAACGATGGCGACGGTTACGGCAACCCAGGTAGTGCCGCGTGCTCGAACGGTGCCGCGACGGACTGCAACGACGGCAACGCCGCGGTGAATCCCGGCGCAGTGGAAGTGCCGGGCAACGGCGTCGACGACGACTGCAACCCGGGAACCCCCGACGTCACCTGCGTCGACAACGACGGTGACGGCTACGGCAATCCCGGTGACGCGAGCTGCCCGGCGGGCGGCGCCACCGATTGCAACGACGGCAACGCGGCGGTGAACCCGGGCGCGGTGGAAGTCCCCGGCAACGGCCTCGACGACGACTGCAATCCCGGCACGCCGGACGTCACCTGCGTCGACAACGATGGTGACGGCTACGGCAATCCGGGCGATGCCACCTGCCCGAACGGCGCGGCCGCGGACTGCAACGACGGCAACGCGGCCATCAACCCGGGTGCAACGGAAATCCCCGGCAACGGCATCGACGATGACTGCAACGCGGCCACGCCGGGTGGTTGTGCGCGACCGTAAGCTCGACTGATCCCTGCTCGGCGCTGCCGAGCAGGGGACGTTCCGACCGGGGGCTCGAATTCCGAGCCCCCGGTCTTGTCTCCGGTCAAGCGCTCATCGAGCGGTTCGGCCTTCGTTCTGCCGTGTTCCGCGGTCGTCCGCGGCACGCGCGCGATCGATCACCGTCAGGTTCCGCGCAAGAAGTCCAGGATGTCGCGCTTCACGCGATGGCTCGCCTTCCGCCACGGCATGCTGAAGAACCCGTGGCGCTCGTCGGGATAGAGCGCAAAGCGCACCGGGAAGCCGCGGCTCGCGAGCGCTTGGTGGAAGATCTGGCTCGACTCGCAGAGCGGGTCCTTGCCTGCGGCGACCACGAAGGTCGGCGGCAAGTGCTGAAAGGTGAGGTCGAGTGGCGTGAAGCAGTTGTCGGGGCGAATCTCGCGATCGTAGGCGGCAGCACCGCCGTAGCACGTCATGAACAGCCGGGCCGCGGGGAAGCCGTGGTCGAGCCAGGTGAACCGCTCCATGACGCCGTAGATCGACACGACCTTGTCGACCTCGGGTAGCTGCAGCTCGGCGAGCGCCGGATCCACGAGCTCGAAGAGCGAGCGGTTCGCGAGTAGCGCCGCCGCCATGGTGACGAGATTGCCACCCGCCGAGTCGCCCACCAGGGCCACGCGCTCGGCGCCGGGCTCGCGCTCGCGGATCCACGCCAAGGCGCGGATCACGCTCTCCAACGGCCGTGGAAACGGCGCCTCGGGTGCCAACGGATAGTCGAGGTTGAACACCACGTGACCTGCGCGGGCGAAGGGCGCGAGGTCGCAGCGATAGAGGCTGCGCACGCCGCATACCCAGCCGCCGCCGTGGACGTACACCAGGATGGGTGCGTCGCCCGCGGCACTGGGTGCCGCAATGCGATCGAGCTGCTCGAGGCGATGGGGGCCGTATGCGTGGGTGGTGACGCCGAGCCCGCGCATCTCGAGTGCCCGCGCCGCGGTGCGCGCCACGGAGCCGAGCTCGATGCCGCGGCGCCACACCACGAGCTGCACGCGATCGCGGGCGGTGATCATGTGCGCGAGAAGACGCCCTGGTGCTCGACGATCTCGCCCAGGGCCGTGAGCCGCTCGAGGTGACCTTCGAGCATCGGTGCCAGCGGGAAGAGGCGCACGTGATCGGGATCGCCGTTCACCTCGTCGTAGAGGGACGCGTAGCCTCGGGTGCCGTGCGTCAGCACGTCGAGGAGGCGGCTTTCTCGGTCGTCGAGACGTTTCTTCATCTTGGCGATGTGCGCGGCGGGATCCCGGTTCGGCTCACCGTGCGACGGGAGCAATACCTGGAGATCGAGCGCTTGCAAGCGCTCCAAGCTCGCGAGGTATCCCGCGGCTCCTCCCGAGCTGGGACTGTGCCAGGCGAGGGTGGGGCCGACGAGGTCGCCGCTCACCAGCAAGCCGTGCCGCCGTTCGTGGAAGGCCACGTGCCCGGGCGCGTGGCCCGGGGTGTGGAGGCACGTCCACTCGAAGGGGCCGGTGGCGATGACGGCGCCGTCGTGGAGCGTGGGCAGCGGATCGGTGGGCACGAACGGGGCGTGCATCCCGAAGATGATCGTGCGCATCCGATCGATCACTGCGCGGCTTCGTTCGCGTTCTTCGGGTAAGCGCGTGAGCGCCAAGTCGAAGTCGAAGCTCGCGACCAGCGTCGCGAGGTCGCGGGCGCAAGCCACCGCATCGGGATGGCAATGCACGGGCACGTGGACGCCGCGCGCGGCGAGCGCGCCCGCTGCGGAGAGGTGGTCCACGTGCGGGTGCGTGACGAGGATGCGGCCGAGCTTCGAGAGCGGCAGACCGAGGCGCGCAAGCTCAGCCTCGGTGCGCGCGAGGTTCTCGTCTCCTGCGGCGCCAGGATCGATCCACGTCCAGGTGCCGTCGGCCTCCCAGATCGCGTAGGCGTTGCACGAGTGGGGGAAGTTGGGCGAAAGCGGCTCGATCCAAAGGACCTCGCGAGGGAGAGCCACGGAGGGCATGCGCGTGATTCAGTCGAGATTGGGCAGCACGGTGCGCGCGTCGGTGATGGCGGTTGCGAGCTGCGCCTTGGTGAGGCCCACGGCGCCCGCCAGGTCCGCGCCATCGAGGTGCGTCCCCGAAAGATTGGCGCCGGTGAGCACGGCGCCGTCGAGGCGCACACCCACGAGCACCGCCTCTTCGAGCGAGGCTTCCTCGAAATGCACCGCGCGCAGCGTGGCGCCGGTGAAGTTGGCGCGGCTCAGGTCGGCGGCGAGGAAGTTGGCGCCGGTGAGTGTTGCGTTCATGAAGTGCGCATCGTCGAGGAAGCTCTCTTGGAAGTTTGCACCCGCGAGGCTGGCGCCGGTGAAGTCCGCGGACTCGAGGTGCGAGCGAGAGAAGTCGGCGCGCTCGAGTCGGGCTTCGCTGAAGTCGGCGTTGCGTAGGTCGACTTGGAAGAGCCCGAGCGGCAGGCGCTCGGTGGCGGCGTGCTGCCGGCGGCCCAGCACCTGGATCACGCGCTGAATGTCGGTGGCTGGTGAACCGCTGGCCTCGGTTGCGAGGTACGGGCAGCGATCGCGTACGAAGCCCACCAGCAGATCGATGACGGGCCAGTGCTGATCCGCCGATGCAGCGGCGATTCGCTCCAGCGCGTCGATGGCCGCGAGTCGCGTGCCTTCGTCGCCTGCGCGCAACTGCTCGCGCAAAGCGTCCAAGCTCGCCAGCGCGCCCGTGGCGCTCACTCCTGATCTGGCACTCGGCGCTCGCGCGCCGCCGGCGAGCTTGCCCAAGGCACCCTTGAGATCGCTCCACTTCACGAACGCGCCTCGAGGGGCGGCAAAGACGCCACCAGCTCCTTGAGCCGTTGCTGCCCGTCGCGAAAGACCGGCCAGCCATCGCCGACCAGCACTGCATCGATCGCCGGATGATCGGCGACCAGCTCTCGCACCGACGCAATCGCCCGTGCCTTGTCGCTGAGCTTCGGGTCCGGAAGCAGCATCAGCCGCCCGCCACGATGAGCGCGAATGAGGTCGCCGGTGACGAGCGTCGTGTCCTCGATCAAGAGCGCCAGCTCTCCGGGAGTCTTGGAGCCGTCGAGGGTGAGCGCCACGAGCCCGGGCACCAGCTCGTCACCCGACGCGAGCCATCGCCCGCACGGGAAGGGGAACGTGTCGCGCTCGGCGGCAGGCCCTGCCAGCTCGGCACCGAAGCGCGCCGCCAGCTCACGCGCCGCACGAGTGTGGTCGGAGTTGGTGACCACGATCCACGCTGCACCGCCCAGCTCGCGCAGATGGGCCTCGTCGTGGGCGCTCATGGGCAGCGGATCGACGAGCACGTTGCCGTCGGACCGCGTCCAAGCCCAGCCGTGGAAGTCGACGTTTCGGCTCTCGTCGAAGGTGGACCAGCAGAAGAGATCGGGACGATGCAGAGTCTTCATGGTCGAGCACCGTGGGTGCAGCGCGTCGCGGGAAGGGGGCGGCGGGATCGTAACGCGAGTCGTAGCGAATGCCTCGTGCTGCGCCTGCATGGAGGGGGCTCGAGTGCGGGGATGAGGTTGGCCGTGAGGACGCCCGATGACTGCGAAGTGGGTGACACGAGCCCTCGCCAGTGACATCGTCCTTTGGCGACGCTCGCGTGATCGCGGAGAGCTCGTCGGCGGTGCGCGCCATTCGAGCTGCGAGCCCGCGTCGCCCGAAGCAGGTCAGGATCCAACGTGGACGGGTGGTTCATCGGTGGCGTGGCGCTCGGCGTGCTCTCGCTCGTGTGCCCGCTGTTGCCCTTCGTGTACGTGCTCAACGCACGTCACGGGTGGTGGACGCAGCCCTTCGAGTCGAGGATTCGGGTGCGGATCGAGTCTGCATCGGAGCATGGCCTGAACGCGGGGAGGACGTACGACCGCTTGTGCGCGCAGTTCACCTCGCACCACGTGAATCGAGTGCTGCGGGATCTCGC
>CAYUSL010000431.1:0-5562 GCA_964447125.1 uncultured bacterium
CGCCACGGATCTCGTTCTCGCCCTGCCAGATGCGCACGTCCTTGCTGAGCGTGATCGTCTGGCGCGCGTGGTCGAGCTCGGCGAGCCCTGCGGTGGCCACCCGATCCACCGAGTTGAACTTGACGTTGCCCGCGCAGCTTCCCTCGCGGATCTGATTGTCCTCGGTGTAGCTCAGCGTGAGGACGTCGCAGGCGAGCTTGGTGTCCGCCTGGGTGGCATCGACGTTTCCCTCGTAGCGCAGCGTGCGGGCGGCGTTCTGGAGCAGGAAAGAGTTGGCGTGGATCTCGATCGGTCCCCCTTTGGCCGAAAAGAGATCGCCTGCCACGAAGCCGCCGCCTTCGGAGGTCGTGGCCACCGGCGTCGGCGTCTCGGCGCGTGCGGGAATCGCCGCGGTACCGATCAGCACCGCAGCGAGCACGCCGCGCCCACGACCGCGCCAGGTACTCATCCGTGCCCCTTGCGAGGCGCGCGTTGCCGCGGCTTGCTGCGCTCGCGGGTGGCGTCGCGGGCGGCGGGCGTCGCGGCGCTCGCACCGACCCGCGCCTTCGGCTCGATTCGCGTGTACACGGCGCTCGTGAGTCGCATCGCTTGGGCGGCCACGTCCACGTCGAGACCCGTTCCCCGAACTTCGAGCCCGCGCCCCTCGATGATCACCGGATCGTCCGAGGTGATCCGGTGCGCCTGAGAGGAGTAATGGGCCGTGGCGGTGCGAAGGGAGAGCTCGCCCGACGTCACGGTCACGTTGCCGCTCAGATCGATCTCCCAATGTTCGGTATCGGCGTCGGCGCGCTCGCTGGTCATCACGAGCTCACCCTGGTCGCTGGAACGATAGAGGATCTTCACCTCGGTGCAGGTCGCGCGCTTGGTCTCGTCCGAGGTGCGGCAAGCGCCGAGCCACAGGTCCCAGGCTTGCGCGGGATCGGTGAGGTGGATCTTCTGTCCCAATGCTTCCGCTGCCTTGAGCCCAGCCATGCGAGCCAGATCGCTGGCGCTCTCAGGTCGATCCGGAACGATCACCGCCACGATCAAGACCACGGCGAGCACTCCGCTCGCCGCCAGCAACAAGGCCTTCCACCGGCTGACGTTCATGAACGGCCGCGTCCCAGCGCCGAGGGCGCGGCGTTACGCTACTCCCGCACGCAGCAGATCGTGCATGTGCAGCACGCCCACGACGCGCCGCGGCTGACGCGGGTGGCGCACCAGTAGCACCATGATCTGATGGTGCTCGAGGATCCGCAGCGCCTCGCCTGCCAGCATCTCGGGCTCGGCGCACTTCGGGTTGGGTGACATCAGCTCCCGTGCACGGCGCTCGAGGACGTCGGGGTGGCGCTCCAGCGCACGCCGAAGGTCGCCGTCGGTGAGGATGCCGAGCAGCCGGTCGCGAGCGTCGACCACGGCCGCCGCTCCGAGATGCTTGGCGGTGATCTCGACGATCACCTCGCGCATCGTGGCGTCCGCGCGCACCTTGGGGATCGCGTCGCCGACGTGCATCAGGTCCGCCACCTTGAGGAAGAGCTGTCGCCCGAGGCTGCCGCCGGGGTGACGCACGGCGAAATCCTCGGGCTGGAAGCCGCGCTCGACGAGCAGCGCCATTGCCAGGGCATCGCCCATGGCCAATGCGGCAGTCGTGCTCGACGTGGGCGCCAGGCCCAGCGGGCAAGCCTCCAAGTCCACGCTCACGTCGAGGACCACGTCGCCGGCACGCGCCAGGCTCGACGCCAGCCCGCCGGTCATGACCACCAGCGGGCAACCGAGGCGCTTGAGCACCGGCAAGATCCTCAGGATTTCTTCGGTCTCGCCGCTGTTCGAAAGCGCGATCACCACGTCCTGGCGGGTGAGCATGCCGAGATCGCCGTGGACCGCCTCACCGGGATGCAGAAAGAACGCCGGGGTGCCGGTGCTGGCAAGCGTCGACGCGATCTTGCGTCCCACCAGCCCCGACTTCCCCATTCCGCTCACGGCGACCTTGCCCTGGCACGCGTGCACCAAGGCGACCGCACGTGTGAAGGATTCGTCGAGACGGCCGGCCAGCGCCTGGATCGCGCGCGCTTCCACTTCGAGCACGCGACGACCCTCGGCGAGGGCGCGTGCGTCACGCCCAGGGCGGGCCGCCTGCGAGGAGGATTGCCGGGACACGCTCGATCTCCTGGAGGCCTCGGCAGCGCGGCTCAGCGAGCCGCCCGTGCAGCGCGATCGATGGCAAGCGCACGCTCGAGGAGCCCGGCGAGGTCGGCGAGCCGTACCGCGTTCGGGCCGTCGGACGGTGCCTCTTCCGGCTTGGGATGCACTTCGAGGAAGAGCGCATCGACGCCCACCGCGAGCGCCGCGCGCGCCAGCGGCTCGACGAACTCGCGTTGGCCACCCGAGGCATGGCCGAGCCCGCCCGGAAGCTGGACGCTGTGGGTGGCGTCGAACACCACCGGCACGCCCAGCCCGCGCATGATCGGCAACGCACGCATGTCGTTCACGAGCATGTGGTAACCGAAACAGGTACCGCGCTCGGTCAGGGCGACCCCGCCAGCACCCGATGCGGTGAGCTTGGCGACGACGTTTCGCATGTCCTCGGGCGCCACGAACTGGCCCTTCTTCACGTTCACCGGCCGACCCGTCTCCGCAGCCGCCACCAGCAGATCCGTCTGCCTACACAGAAACGCGGGGATCTGGAGCAAATCCACCACGCTTCCCGCCTCGCGGGCCTCTTCGGGCAAATGCACGTCGGTGGTCACCGGAACGCCGATCGTTCGCCGCACGTCGGCGAGAATCTCGAGCCCACTCGCGATCCCAGGGCCGCGGATCGACTGGAGGCTGGAACGATTCGCCTTGTCGTAACTGGCCTTGAACACGAAGGGTAGCCCGAATCCCTTGCAGATCTCGTGCAGGCGGCCGGCGAGATCCACGGTGAAGTCGCGGCTCTCCACCACGCAGGGGCCCGCGATGAGCACCAGCGGCTCGGCGCCACCGAGGGTGACGCCGGCACCGACACTTACGGGTTGCCCCACGTGCCAGCTCATCCGGCATTCCCCGAGCTGGCTGCGATCTTGTGAGCGAGCGCTGCGCGGATGAAAGCGCGGAACAGCGGATGCGGTTGCATGGGCCGTGACTTGAACTCGGGATGGAACTGGCAGCCGAGGAACCAGGGATGCTGGGGCAGCTCGACCATCTCCACCAGGCGGCCCTCGGGAGAGAGCCCGCTGAAGCGGATACCGGCCTTCTCGAACTGCTCGCGGTAGGCGTTGTTGAACTCGTAGCGATGGCGGTGGCGCTCGGAGATCGACGCCTGCTGATACGCGTCGTGGGCCTTGGTTCCCGGCTCGATCTTGCAGGGATAGGCACCCAGCCGCATGGTCCCACCCAGCGCCTGCACGTCCTGCTGGTCGGGCATCAGGTCGATCACCCGCTGCTGGCCGTTGGCGGCGAACTCGCCGCTGGTGGCGTCGGCGAGGCCGCATACGTGGCGCCCGAACTCGATCATGGCGAGCTGCATGCCGAGGCAGATGCCGAAATACGGGATCTTCGACTCGCGCGCGTAACGGATCGCTTCGATCTTCCCTTCGATGCCGCGGTCGCCAAACCCACCCGGAACGAGGATCGCATCGGCCGCAGGCAACGCCGCGGCGAGCCCGTCGCGCTCGATCTGCTCGGCGTCGACGTAGCTCACGTCCACGGCGCAGTCGTTGGCGATCCCGCCGTGAACCAGGGCCTCGTTCAGGCTCTTGTAGCTGTCCACCAGGTTCACGTACTTGCCGACCATCGCCACGCGCACCGTGTGCTTGGGCTCACGCAGCGTGTGCACCATCTCTTGCCAGCGCTCGAGGTGCGGGGCGCCCGTCCAGATGTTGAGCAGCTCGATCACCTTCTCGTCCACGCCTTCGAGCTGGAAGTTGAGCGGCACCTCGTAGATCGAGCGCTCCACGTCGATGGCGGTGAAGACCGCGTCCTGGGGCACGTTGCAGAAGAGCGCGATCTTGCGCTTGATGCCCTGCGGCAAGGGCCGGTCTGTGCGGCACAGGATGATGTGCGGCTGGATGCCGATGGCGCGCAGCTCCTTCACGCTGTGCTGCGTGGGCTTGGTCTTGAGCTCGCCGGCCGCGCGCAGGTACGGCACCAAGGTGAGGTGAATGAAGAGGGCGTTTTGCGGTCCCACCTCGTTGCCGAGCTGGCGCACCGCCTCCAGGAACGGCAAGCTCTCGATGTCGCCGACGGTGCCGCCGATCTCGACGATCGCGATGTCGGCGCTCTGGCCCACCTGCCGGACTCGCTCCTTGATGGCGTCGGTGATGTGCGGGATCACCTGCACCGTGCCGCCGAGGTAATCGCCTTTGCGCTCGCGGGTCAGCACCGAATCGTAGATCTGACCGGTGGTGATGTTGTTGAGGCGCGACATGTGAGCGCTGGTGAAGCGCTCGTAGTGGCCGAGATCCAGGTCGGTCTCTGCGCCGTCGTCGGTGACGAACACCTCGCCGTGCTGGAACGGATTCATCGTCCCGGGATCGACGTTGAGGTACGGGTCGAGCTTCATGAGCGTGAGCTTGAGTCCGCGCGCTTCGAGCAACGCGCCGAGGCTCGCACATGCGAGCCCTTTGCCCAGCGACGACACGACCCCACCAGTGACGAACACGAACTTGGGCTTCATGGTCCTCCTCGTTCACGCCATCGCGGCGCGCACCCGCTCCAGGTCTCGCGGCGTGTCGACGCCGATCGTCCGATGGGACGTGATCCCGACACCGATCGCGATCCCGTTCTCCAGAAACCGCAACTGCTCGAGCGACTCGAGCTGCTCGAGTGGTCCGCGCGCGAGGGAGACGAAGCGTACGAGCGCCGCTCGCTGAAAGGCGTAGATCCCGACGTGGCCGTGATGGCCCTCGGCGAGCGCCCCGCCGTTGGCTCGGTCGTACGGAATCGGCGCGCGCGAGAAGTAGAGCGCTCGGCCTGCTCGATCGGTCACGACCTTCACCACGCTGGGATCGGCGAGCTCCTCCTCCGAGCGCAACCGGAACGCCAGGGTGGCGACACCCACGTCCGCTCCGTCCCTCGGCTCGAGCAGCGTCGCGACCACTTGATCCACCTGAGCGGGATCGAGCTGCGGCTCGTCGCCTTGCACGTTCACGATCACGTCGGCGTCGCTGGATCGCACCGCTTCCTCGACGCGATCGGTTCCGGAGGCGTGGTGCGCGGACGTCCACGCGACGTGCGCACCGAATCGGCGCGCCGCGGTCGCGATCCGTTCGTCGTCGGTGGCGATCCAAACCTCGTCGATCTGCTGGGCCAGGCTCACTCGCCGCCACACGTGCTCGATCATGGGGCGCCCCGCGATTTCCGCCAGCGCTTTTCCCGGCAAGCGCGTCGCGCCCCAGCGCGCCGGAATCACCGCCAGGCGCTTCACGCCACGCCCCCCCACCCTGCGTTTCGGGACACGCCGGTGGCGGCGCCTCGCAAACCCGTGGATCCGGGCCCGCAGGCGTCCCGTGCTGGTCGGCGAGGCATCAATGAAGGGCGCTCGGTTCCGTGTGCTGCGCGAAACCGCCGCGAGCATACCAGCCGACCAAGTCGAGTCAACCCACG
>CAYUSL010000432.1:0-3835 GCA_964447125.1 uncultured bacterium
GCCGCAGCGGGGCCCACCCCCCCAAGGCGCTTGGCTTCGCTCGCGGAGAGATCGACTGCGAGCGGCGAGACTGATCGGCCACACGACCGCGCGATCGTGCAGCGCGGGTGCACGAGGTTCGGCTATAAACTACGGCACGCCGTGCGACCCGCGCTTCCAGCGAGCGCCACGGCGCGGCCCAGCGAGCCCTTCTTCTCTGCCTTCATGAACCCCACCGCACCGCTCCTGGACATCCGCGGGCTCAGAACCGTCTTTCGCAGTGGAGGCCGCGAGCTGGCCGCGGTGGACGGCGTGGATCTTGCGCTCGCGCGGGGCGGTACCCTCGGGCTGGTCGGCGAATCCGGCTGCGGCAAGAGCCTCACCGCGCTCTCGATTCTGCGCCTCGTACCTTCCCCACCCGGCTACATCGCCGGCGGCGAGATTCGCTTCGACGGCACCGACCTGGTGGCGCTGAGCGAGCCCGAGATGCGCAAGATCCGCGGCAACCGGATCTCGATGATCTTCCAAGAGCCGATGACGTCGCTCAATCCCGTGTTCACCGTGGGCAACCAAATCGGCGAGGCGATCCGCCTTCACCAAGGGCTTCGCGGACGCGCGCTGGACGAACGAATCGTGGAGATCCTCCGGCGCGTGCGCATGCCCGACGCCGAGCGTCGCGTCCACGACTACCCCGGCCAGATGAGCGGCGGCATGCGCCAGCGCGTGATGATCGCCATGGCGCTGGCGTGCGAGCCCGACCTGTTGGTGGCCGACGAGCCCACCACGGCACTCGACGTGACGGTGCAAGCGCAGATCCTCGACCTGCTCGCGGAGCTGCGCGAGGCGCTGGGCATGGCGATGCTGCTCATCAGCCACGATCTGGGCGTGGTCGCGGAGGTCACCGACGCCGTCGCGGTGATGTACGCCGGCAAGATCGTCGAGTCGGCGCCAACCGCGGCACTGTTCGAGAATCCCCGTCACCCCTACACCCGCGGCTTGATCCGCAGCTTGCCGCGACGGGAAGCCCCCACCGCGGCGTCGGGTGCGCGACTCGCGTCGATCCCAGGCACGGTTCCGGATCTGGGAGCGCGCCCGTCGGGCTGTGCGTTCCGCGATCGCTGCGCGATCGCGGAAGCGAGCTGCGCTAGCGCACCGCCGCCGCTCGTGTCGGTGATCGCCGACTCGGAGCATCGCGTGGCGTGTCCGCTCCACGGGCGACTCGACGCCTGAGGCGACGGCGCGCCGCGCACCACGCTGCCACGAACCGAGCATCGGCATGCACGCGACTTCGGACCCCGCACCGCACGACCCCGAGCGGCCGCTGCTCGCGCTGCGCGGCCTGAGCAAGAGCTTCCCGGTCCGTGCGGCCCTGCTGTCGCGCCGCCGCCACGGCGAAGTACGCGCCGTGGATCGCGTCGACCTCGACGTGTGGCCCGGCGAGACCGTCGGGCTCGTCGGCGAGAGCGGCTGCGGCAAGTCCACCCTCGGTCGCCTGGCGCTGCGCTTGATCGAGCCCACCGCCGGCTCGATCCGCTTCCACGATCGCGATCTCGCGACCCTCGGACGCAAGGAGCTCAAGGCGTTCCGCAAGCGCATGCAGATCGTCTTCCAGGATCCCTACGCCAGCCTCAACCCGCGCATGACCATCGGCGAGGCGTTGACCGAGCCCTTCGCGATCCACGACGTCGGCACGCGCGCCGAACGCCGCGACCGCGTGGTGGAGCTCTTGCGCCGCGTCGGGCTGCAGCCCGAGCACGCATCCCACTACCCCCACGAGTTCAGCGGCGGGCAGCGGCAGCGGGTGGGCATCGCGCGCGCGCTCGCTCTGGAGCCCGAGCTGATCGTCGCCGACGAGCCGGTCAGCGCCCTGGACGTATCGATCCAAGCTCAGGTGCTCAATCTGCTCGCCGACCTGCAGCGCGAGCTCGAGCTCACCTTGCTGTTCATTTCCCACGATCTGCGGGTGGTGCAGCACATGAGCCGTCGCGTGGCCGTGATGTACCTGGGACGGCTGGTCGAGATTGCGCCGACGGCCACGCTCTTCGATTCACCCGCGCATCCGTACACCCGGGTGCTGCTCGACTCGGTGCCCGATCCCGATCCCCATCGGCGGCGGCGCCGCGCCGCAGTTCACGTCGGCGACGTGCCGAGCCCCATCGATCCGCCCACCGGTTGCCACTTCCATCCGCGCTGCCCGCTCGCCCAGGCCCGCTGCCGAACCGAGGCTCCGCCGCTCACCGTGCGCGGCCCCGAGCACGCGGCCGCGTGCTGGGTCGAGACGTGAGGCTCGGCGGCACCCCGCGGCTCACGTGGGCGGCGGTCGCGATCGCCGCTGCACTCGTTTCAGCGGCGCATGGGGCCGAGCGACCCACTGCGCAGCAATTCGACGAGGCCTTGGCACGCGGCGCTCGCGAGCGCCGGGAAGAGATCGTCCAGAGCTACCAGGCCACCGAGCCCCCCGCGCGTCACGACGCGGCCGAGGTCGGGGTCGTCGCTGCATGGGACATCGCCGGGGACCACGCCAGCGACGGGCTCGCGCGCTATCGAGCGCTCGCCGAGACACCCGGCGATCCCAAGCACACGGTGCTGCGCGCACTTTGCGAGCGCGTGCTCGAGCTCGCTCTTCTCGATCCCGACGCCGAGGTCCGCAAGATCGCGGTGGCCGAGATCGAGGTCACCGAGCTCCCGATCTTCGTCGAGGCGCTGGATCGCGTGGTCGAGGGCGACACGCTCAAGGACGTGCGTGGCGTCGCGAGCCACGCGATGCGACGCATCGGCGGCCGCAAGGTCAGGGCAACATTGCGCGCCAATCTGCGAAGCGACGACCCAGTGGTTCGCCATCTCGCCGCCGACGAGCTGGCGCGGATGAACGACCTGAGCGCACTGCGCTACTTGCGCCGCGAGGCGCGCACCGGCACTCGCGACGACAAGCTCTGGGCCGTGGTGCTGCTCGGACGCTTGGGCGATCCCACGGCGTTCACCGTCGCCGACGCGCTGATCCTGGACCCCGAGGCCTGGTATCGCGTGAAGCTCGTGGAGACCCTCGACGAATACGACGATCCGCGCACCATTCCCGTGTTGCGAACCGGCCTCGAGGACGTGTCCGACGACGTGCGGCTCGTTTCCGCGGGCGCGCTCGCGGATCTCGACGATGCCACCGGGCTGCCGGTGTTGCGCGAGATGGCGCGTTCGCGTCACAAGGTGCAGCGCCTCAAGGCGTTCGAGAAGCTCGCCGAGCTCGACGATCGCGCGTCCATCCCGATGCTTCGCGAGGCGCTCGCCGACCCCAGCGAGCTGGTCCGCGATCAGGCCTCCACGGCACTCGCGAAGCTCGGCGATCCCGAAGGCCGCGCCTACGCGAGCAAGAAGCGCGGTGCGCTCGGTTCGTTGGGTGCGCTCGCTGGCGCGCTCCTCGCCGGCAGGCGCGGCGTGCCGGACCAGCCGCCGCCGCCCCCGCCGGAGGTGACGCTCGAGGCCCGTAACGCCGACCGCTACGAGCGCGCCCAGTCGATCCGAACCCTGGGCGAGATGGGAGCGGCGGGGATCCCCGGCTTGCGCACGGGCCTCGCTGATCCCGATCCCATGGTGCGACAGCTCGGCGCGCGCGCGATCGGCAAGACTGGCCACGCCAGCGACGTCGCGGACCTCGTTCCGCTGCTCGGCGATGCGAGCCGCACGGTTCGATTCGCGGCCGCAGGAGCGATCCTCGCCATCCTGTCGCGATGAGCCTGTCCCCGAACCCACCCCTGGCTCGCGAGCTCGGCGCAGCCGTGGCCCTCGGCGCATCGACCGGCGTCACCTGGGCCGCCTTCGAGGACCTGCGGATCATGGGGCGCCGCCTCCACGTCCTGGGGAC
>CAYUSL010000432.1:3935-5530 GCA_964447125.1 uncultured bacterium
CCCCTGCTCGCCATCGAGCGCCCCGAGGATTCGGCGCTCGGTGCGATACGTGAGATCCAGAGAGTTCCCGACGCCAAGGCCAAGGGCTGGAACGTGCTGGTGCTGTTGCTCGACACCACGCGCGCCGACCACACCTCGATGTACGGCTACTCGCGAGACACGACACCGTTTCTGGCCCGGCTCGCCGAGCAGGGCGTGCTCTTCGAGAACGCTCGGACCGTTGCCCCGTGGACGCTACCGTCCCACGCCTCGATCTTCACCGGGCTCTATCCGTCGAGCCACGGCGCTCGCGGGCGTGAGCTCTTCCTGAACCCCTCGGTTCCCACGCTCGCCGAGGTGCTGCGCTCCGCCGGATACCAGACCGCGTGCTGGACCAACAACCCCTGGCTGGGCGGATTCTCGGGGGTGACCCGTGGCTTCGAGCATTTCGTGCCGGTGTGGAAGGAGCTGCACGCACTACGTCACACGATCTTCGATCTGATGCCGCTCCGGCTCGCGAGCGAGCTTCGCGCCACCGCCAAGGACGACGGCGCGGAGGTCACGCTGGCGATGCTGCGCAGGTGGCTCGCCGAGCGTGATCGCTCGCGGCCCTACTTCGCGTTCTTGAACTTGATGGAGGCGCACCAACCCAACTACGCGAACCCGCATGCCACACGCTTCTTGCCCGCGGATCTCGGCGACCAGGATCGAGCCGACATGCAGATGGACTCGAAGCTCTTCGAGTCGGGCAAGGTCGAGCTCAGCGAGCGTCAGCGACGCATCCAGCTCGATCTCTACGATGCCGAGCTCGCGTATCTCGACTCGCGTCTGGCGGAGACCTGGGACGCGCTCCGCGCCGCGGGCGATCTGGAACGCACGCTGGTCGTGGTCACCGCCGACCACGGCGAGCTCTTCGGTGAGCAGGGTCAGATGGGGCACCAGCTCGCACTCTGGGAGCCCTTGCTGCGGGTGCCGCTGATCGTCGCCGCGGCGGGTCCTCCAGGCGTCGTGGCGCGCGGTCTGCGCAGCGCGTTCCCTGCCCAGACGGTGGACCTAGCCGCCACGCTGACGGATCTGGTGGGCGTGAGCACGAACGGATTCGCTCGCGAGGGCCTCTCGTTGGCACCGATCGTTCTCGGCGCTGCCGCCCCCGAGGCGCGCCCGCAGATCGCCGAGTACGAGGTGCCCGACTTCGCGATTCGCGTGTTCCGCGAGGTCTACCCCGACTTCGACCCGTGGTCCCTGGGCGGTGATCTCACAGCAGTCATCGAGTCACCGTGGAAGCTCATCGAACGTTCCCGAAACGGCATCCGAAGCGGAGTCTCGATCTACCGACTGCCGGACGAGAGCCAGGACCTCGCCAACGCCGAGCCCGACCGCCGGGCGAGCCTGGAAGCCGTGTTGGGCCACTGGCGTGCTCAACACCGCGCTGGCGGCGGCGCCGCAGCGACGGGATCCGGGCGGGCAATGACGCCCGACGAACGCGACGCGCTCAAGGCACTCGGTTACGCGGGCTAGCCCTGAAGCGAACGTGAAACGCTCGCTTCAGGGCTAGCCGACCTTACCTCGGGGGTCTTCTATGGATCGACTTGTGTCAACTGGATCGTTCGTCAGGG
>CAYUSL010000433.1:0-5529 GCA_964447125.1 uncultured bacterium
GCCGACTCCTTCGACCCCAACGTGCTCACCATCGGCTTCGCGCGCCGCTTCGCCCAGTACAAGCGCGCCACGCTGATTCTGCGCGATCGCGAGCGCCTCAAGCGGATCCTCACCAATCCCACGCGTCCGGTGCAGATCGTGTTCGCGGGCAAGGCGCATCCCCACGACGAGATCGGCAAGGGCTTGATCCGCGACATCATCAACGCGATGTCGGAGGCGGGGTTCCAAGGCCGCTTGGCGTTCATCGAGGACTTCGAGATCAACGTCGCTCGCCACCTCGTGCAGGGTGTCGACGTGTGGCTCAACAACCCGGTGCGCCCACTCGAAGCGAGTGGCACCAGCGGTCAGAAGGTGCTGCTCAACGGTGGGCTCAACTTCTCGATCCTCGACGGCTGGTTCCCGGAGGGCTACGACGGGCACAACGGGTTCGCGATCGGCACCGGTGAGGTCCACGTGGACGCGGGCGTTCAAGCGGAGCGCGACGCCGCCGATCTCATGCGCGTTCTCGAGGACGAGATCGTGCCGCTCTTTTACGAGCGGGATTCGTGGGGGTTGCCGGTACGCTGGCTGGCGCGGGTGAAGCGCGCGGTGCGTACGCTGGGCTGGCGCTTCAACACCGATCGCATGGTGATGGACTACGTGGAGCGTTGCTATCTGCCTGCGGCTGGCGCGTGGTCTTGCGAGGTGACGCCGATCTGACGGTGGAATGAATGCATTCGGGCGGGGCCGTGCCCCGTCCGCGCGGCGATGCCGCTGGGAGTGGACGCGATGCGCGTTGCGATCACGGGAGCCACGGGTTTCGTCGGTCGGGCGGTGGCGCAGGCGCTCGCCGAGCGCGGCGACGAGGTGATCGCCTTCACGCGCGATCCCGAAGGTGCGGTCGAGCGCCTCGACTCCGAGGTCGTGGCGGTGCGCTGGGACCCGGACGATCCGGTGGGCATCGCTGCCGGTCTCGCGGGCGTCGAAGCGGTGGTGAACCTCGCCGGCGAGCCGGTGGTGGGCGCGCGCTGGAGCGATGCGCAGAAGGAGCGCATCCGCGCGAGTCGCGTCGACGGCACGCGCGCGCTGGTGCAGGCGATGGCGACGATGGGCGAGCGTCCCCGGGTGCTGGTGAGTGCTTCGGCCGTCGGGTACTACGGTATTTCGGGCACGCGCGAGCTCGGCGAGGACGCGCCGCCCGGACAGGATTTTCTGGCCACGGTGTGCCGCGCTTGGGAAGCGGAGGCGCTCGAGGCCGTCGCACACGGGGTGCGCACCGCGGTGCTTCGGATCGGCGTGGTGCTCGGCTCGGACGGCGGCGCGCTTCCCAAGATGCTGTTGCCGTTCAAGCTCTTCGTCGGCGGTCCGGTGGGCGATGGGTCCCAGTGGGTTTCGTGGATCCACCTCGACGATCTCGTGGGATTGGTGCTCTTCGCGATCGATCGGCAGGACGTGAGCGGGTTGCTCAATGCCACGGCACCGCATCCGGTGACGAACGCCGAGCTTTCCGAGACGCTCGGTCACGTTCTCGGGCGGCCGTCGTGGCTGCCTGCGCCGCGCGTCGGAATCGAGCTCGTGCTGGGCGAGGCCGCCACGGTGGTCCTCGACGGCCAGCGCGTCGTACCGCGGCGTGCGCTCGAGCTCGGCTACCCGTTCCGCTTCACCGAGGTCGACGCGGCGCTGCGCGCGATTCTGGGGCGATGACCCGCACCCTCGACGAGCTCGCGCGTCACGCGCCGGATCGAGTGGGCTGGGTTTGGCTCGACGTTCCGGAAGAGGGGGAGTGGCGCTACGGCGCAGTGGCGCGTCGCGTCGGCGGGCTGGTGCACGAGCTCGCGAGGCGCGGGCTCGCCGCCGGAGATCGCATCGCGGTGGTGGGCGGCAATCACCCGGCGTGGGTGCTGCTCAAGGAAGCGGCGATCCAAGCCGGCCTCACGTTCGTGCCGGTGGGGAATCGGCTGGCACCTCCCGAGCGCGACTGGATCCTGCGCAACGCGGAGCCGAAGGCGGTGCTCGGCGATCCGTCGCTCGCGCCCGGCGAAGTAGCGGTCGAAGACTGGGGCTTCGTGCTCGACGTGGCGCCCGCGCCGCTCGATGGCCGGCCGGTCCAGTCGTCGGCGGCGCAGCTCCTCTACACCTCGGGATCGAGCGGACGTCCCAAGGGAGTGCTACGGCCACGGGCAGGTGATCACGCGCGCGTCGAGCAGTCGATCGCGACCTACGGGCTCGGCGCCGCCGACGTGCACTTGGTGGCGGGGCCGCTCTACCACTCGGGGCCGAGCATCTTCTCGACGATTCATCGTGCTCTCGGCGCTCGCCAGCTCGTGCTCGCGCACTTCGATGCCGAGCGCGTGGCAAGGCTCGCGGCGACGGGCGAGGTGACGACACTCTTCTTGGTGCCCACCCAATGGCGCATGGTGCTGGAAGCGATTCGCGCCGGTGCGCCGCGGCCGCGATTGCGCGTGGCGTGGACCGCCGGCAGTGCCATCGACGTGGAAACGCGACTCGAGCTTGTGGAGTTACTCGGCGACGGCGTGCTGTGGGAGTTCTACGGCACCACCGAGACCGGCACCGTCACGACGCTGCCACCCGCGAAGCAGCGTTCGCATGCCGCTACCGTGGGATTCTCGGAGCCCAACGTGACGCTCGCGATTCTGGACGACCACGGGCGCGAGCAGCCGCTCGGTGCTACGGGTCGCGTGTACGTGAAGAGCCCCACACTCATGCTCGATTATCACCGCGGGCCGGGCTCGGAGAACGAAGCGCCAGCGCTTCGCCACGGCGAGTTCCTGAGCGTCGGCGATCGCGGTTTTCTCGCGGACGACGGCGCGCTGACGCTCATCGGTCGCGAAGGCGGCATGATCATCACGGGTGGCATGAACGTGTATCCCGAGGAAGTGGAAGGCGCGCTGCGCACGCTGCCGCGGGTGCGCGAGGCCGTGGTCTTCGGCCTCAGCGATCGCATGTGGGGAGACGCAATCGCCGCGGTGGTGGAACCCGTGGCGGGTGCATCACTCGACGTGGCGGAGCTCACCACGGCGTTGCGGTCGCGGATCGCCGGCTTCAAGGTGCCCAAGCACTGGGCGGTCGCCGCCATCCCACGCACGGCCAGCGAGAAGGTGATTCGCGACCCCGTCGTTCTCCGCGCACTCTTCGCTCCGGCAGAGTGAGGGGAACGGCGTGATCGAGGCCATTCCTCCGCTGCGCACGGCGTTGCTGCTCGTGCTCGTCCTCGCGACGGCTGCACACGCGCAGCCCGCTGCTGGCGAGACTGGCTCGCGTTTCATGAAGTTCCGTGCCCCCAGTTCGCCAGCGGCGCCCCCCTCGAACAGCGTGCCGCTGCAAGCCTCGCGCGCGCCGGGAGCAGGCAGCCTCGCGGCGGCGATGTCGCGGGTGCGCATGTGGGCGTCCGGTCGCGGGCCGACCGGTATCGTCAGCGGGAAATCGGGCGACGGCGATTGGTGCAGCGCCGGCGTGTGTCCCTTGCTCGACCGGCTGGAAGGCGACCTCGAAAGGGGCGAGGCCAAGGCCGCAGAGCGCGATCTCACCGAGGTCCGCGCCCGCATTCGGGCCGACGTCGTCGAGGCTTGCGCTCGCGACGCCGGTCTCGCCGCCGTGAATCAGCTCGAATGCGAAGCGAGCACGCGTCCCGGTTGGTCGGGCAATCCGCTCTTCTGTGTCGTGCGTTCCGACGATCCCGCGGGCGTCGTGACGAGCACACCGGGTGCGCCGCGCGGTTGCGAGGCGGCGGCGCGTACGCCGGCTGCGCTGGGCACGCTGCGCTGGGCGGTGTGCCAGGCCAACGCCGTGCCTCCCGAAGCGGCGGCACCGCGGATCGTCTTCGCCCTCGAACCGCAGGGCTGCATGGCGGACGCCGTCACGCTCAGCCCCATCGAGCTCGCGAGCGACGGTATCGTGGTCGCTCGCGCACAGACCCTCGTCGACGGTTACAGCCAGCCGGGCTCCACCTCGGGCAACCTGCTGATGGCGCGTGTGCCGTCGCATCTACCGCTCGTCGTCGGCCCACCGGCGAGCGGCGATCGCGAGACGGTCCTCGCAGCGCTGCGTGTGGTCGCCACTGGGGTGGTGATCTCGGGTCTCGAGATTTCGGCACGCGAAGGGACGGTGGCGCTGGCGGTCGATCGTAAATGCGGCGTGCCGCGCGCGTGCGACTCGGGCGGCCACGACGTGTGGATCAAGGGCAACGTCTTCAGCGGTGCTGGCCTCGCGCACGTCGCGGTCACCGGGCTCGACGCGCCCACGCGCGCGCCGCGGGGCAGCGACGACACCGACGGCATCGTGATCGGAGTGCGCGACACGCACCCCGATCCCGCCGACCTCAACCACTTCATCGCCCGCATCGGGAGCTCCGTGCTCGTGGCCCGCGGTCGTGACAACGGCACGGGACACGCGGCGCCGCGCATTCGCGGCACACAGGTTCGCGGCAACTGGATCAGCGGCAGCCACGGAGGTCCCACGGTCGGTGTCTACCTCGACGACGGCGACGACGATGTGGTGGAGTGCAATCGCTTCGACGCCGTCCACCTCGCCATCGCCGTGACCAAGGGGCGCGGCGCGCGGATTCTGCGCAACACGGTCGAGAGCGCGACCTACGGCGTGAAGGTCGCCGACGGTGCGAGCAAGGTGACGCTGGGCGACGTCGACGCGGCCAAGCGTGATCCGCTGGCGGCGATCTGCCCCGGTCCACGTCGTGGCAATCGCTTCGCCGCCACGCGAGAGGCGATCGCGATCGAGGGCGCGGCGGACGACGTCCGCGTGCGCGGCAACGCGATGGTGAAGAGCGAGAGCGCGGGGCTCGCGACCCGCCTCGGTCCGCGCGGCGAGGCGGCCCGCGGACTTCGGATCGAGGACAACTCCATCGAGGAGAGCGAGACGGGAATCCGGTTGGAGGGCGGCGAGGTGAGCGTGCTCGGGAATCACGTGCGCCGCGTGCGCGGTGTGGGCATCGAGGCGACGGGCACGCTGGCCGCGCGACTCGCGCCCGAGCATGTACCTCGGCTCACCCTCGGTTCCGGGGCGAGCCCCAACGTGCTCGAGCTGGCGGGAAGGGGTGGTGTCTTGTTGGTCGATGCCACGGCGACCAACGAGGCGCGCATCGAACGCGACAACCGCTTCGAGGGTGTGAGCGGGCCGTGGGTGATGGCGCGCTGGCGCGGACTGGTGGCCGTGGTCACGGGAGGTGAGCCCGGTGCGGGCCGGGTGGGCGCCCACGTCACCATCGATGGCGAGCGCTGGCTCGAGCCGCCGATCGCTGCGGTGGTGGGTGCGAACGGCTGGGCGGGCGAGGCCGACATCGATCCCAGCGAGCCACTCACGTGGCCGTCGATCCCGGTGTGGGCGGTGCTGGGTGATGTCGCGGCCTCGTCACCGGTGAACGCGAGTGCGAAGGGGCACGCGCGCGGAAGTCGGGCCGGCGAGCGGGTGGTGTTCAGCCCGCAGCGCGTCAGGATCGAAGCGCCGGGGCTCGAGCGTGTGCTGCGGCTGCCGTGGGACGGTGCCACGCCGCTCGCGGAACAGGATGGCGTTCGC
>CAYUSL010000434.1:0-5517 GCA_964447125.1 uncultured bacterium
TTGTCGTGCTCGACGTCGAGCATGCGCCACTCCACGTCCTGGCAGCTTCCGGCGCGCTCGATGAGACGGACGGCCCGTGCCAGGTGGTAGCGCAGATGGCGCTCGCGGACGCTCGCTGCGTCGGGTGCGGCATTCAGCCGTTCGGCTGCGTATTCGCGGATGGTCTCGAGGAAGCGGTAACGCTCGCCGCCGGGCTCGATCACGACCAGCGACTTCTCCACGAGATTGGCGAGCAGATCCAGGACGTCGCTTTCCTCCACGCCCTCGCCTGCGCACACGGCTTCCGCTGCGGCGAGCGTCCAGCCGCCTGCGAACGCCGCCAAGCGCCGGAACACCAGCCGCTCGGGCTCGGCGAGGAGATCGTGGCTCCAGTCGATGAGCGCGCGCAGCGTTTGCTGGCGCTTGAGCGCGACGCGCTCGCCGCGCGTGAGCAAGCGGAACCGGTCGTCGAGGCGCTCGGCGATCTTGTCGAGGGCGAGGGTGCGCACCCGCGCCGCCGCCAGCTCGATCGCGAGCGGGATGCCGTCGAGGCGGCGGCAGATCTCCATCACCCGCGGCAGGTTCGATTCGCTCAGCGTGAACGTGGGCGACACGCTCGCCGCGCGATCGGCGAAGAGCCGAACCGCCTCGCACGCTGCGGCTTCCGCGAAGCTCGCGCTCTGCGGCTGCTCCGGCAGGGAGAGCGAGGGCACGCCGTAGGTCACCTCGCCGGCGAGCCTGAGCGGCTCGCGGCTGGTGGCGAGGATGCGCGAGCGGGGGCTGGCGCGCAGCAGTGCCGCGGCGATCTCCGCTGCTCTGCCGATCACGTGCTCGCAATTGTCGAGCACCACCAGCCGCTCTTCGTCCGCGAGACGCGCACCCAGCACCTCGGTCACAGGCCGCCCCGGGATCTCCGAAATGCCGAGGGCGCTTGCGACCGCGCTCGGCACCTCGCGTTCGTCGGTGTGTGGCGCCAGCTCGACGAACCACGGGCCGTGAGCGAAGCGCTCCGCGAGCTCGCCCGCGAGCTGGAGCGAAAGTCGCGTCTTGCCGGCGCCGCCCGTGCCGGTGAGGGTCACCAGCCGCGAGCGCGCGAGAAGCTGCGCCAGCTCGCTCAAGGCCCGCTCGCGACCGATGAATTGCGTGAGCTGAAGCGGCAGGTTGTTGGGCAGCGCGTCGAGCGTCTTGAGCGGCGGAAACTCGGCGCGCAGCTCGTCGATGACGAGCTGATGGACGCGCTCGGGGCGATTCAAGTCGCGCAGGCGGCGCTCGCCGAGTTCACGCCAGCTCACGCCGGCGGGCAAGCGTTCGCGGGCGAGCTCGAAGGTCGCGTACGAGACCAGCACCTGACCGCCGTGGCCGGCGCTCAGGAGCCGCGCCACACGGTTGAGCAACGGTCCCACGTAGTCGTCGTCGCGCTCCTCCGTTTCGCCGGTGTGCAGCGCCATGCGCACCCGGATCTCGGCTTCACCCCAGGGCTCGCGGGCCAAGGCCCGTTGGGCGTCGGTGGCTGCAGCGAGCGCCGCGGGTGCGGAGGCGAAGGCGACCTGGAACGCATCGCCGATCATCTTGTACGGATGGCCGCCGTGGGTCGCGAACGCCTCGCGCAGCAGCGCTTCCTGGCGTGCGTGCGCCTTCGCCATCCACGCCGGGCGCTGCTCCCAGAGCTGGGTCGAGCCCTCGATGTCGGTGAACAGGAACGTCACCGTTCCGCTGGGACGGGCAGTCATCGCGTGCGACGGCGGCGGTAGCGGCGGATGCGCAGCGTGGGGTCGTCGTGGGGCTCGAGCGGACCGGCTTCCCAGTCGCGCTCGTCGATCGCCGGAAAGCGCACGGCGCGGGCATCCGTGATCGAGTCGGGGACGAGCGTCAGGTCGATGAGGTTCGCGTGCGCGAGCGCCTCGGCGTAGATGCGGGCACCGCCGATGAACCAGACCGGGCCGGGAATCTGCCGGAGCGCGTCCGCGATCGAGGAATACGTTTCCACACCAGGCAGCGCACGGGCGGTGATGACCACGTTCCGCCGCCCAGGCAGTGGCTTCGCGCCGATCGACTCCCAGGTGAGCCGCCCCATCACGATGCACGCCCCCAGGGTCAGGCGCTTGAAGCGTTTGAGATCCGCCGAGTAATGCCAGGGGATGCGACCGTCGAGGCCGATCACTCCCTCGGGCGAGACGGCCACGATGATGCCGCGCAGATCGGGACGCGCGAGCTCGTCGTCGAACGCGGTCACGACGTCAGGCCTCGCGCTTCACACGGCGACCTTGAACTTGATGGCCGGATGCGGGTCGTAACCGCTGAGCTGGAAATGCTCGAGGATCGTCGCGGTGTCCTCGTGCATGAGCGCCTCCACGTCTGCGAGGCCGCGCACGGCAGGCGAGATCGTGAGCCGCGGCAGCGCACGGGGCTCGCGGCCGAGCTGTTCCTTCAGGCCGGGGATGTGGTCGTAATCCGCCATCGAGCCGTCGGGCTTGGCGGTGTACACGTGGGCGTCCACCAGCGTGTGCGCGAAGATCCCCGGGCGAATGCCGCTGAAGTGGCTCACGAGCTGAAGCAAGAACGCGTAGCCGGCGATGTTGTAGGGGACGCCGAGCGCCACGTCGCAGCTTCGCTGCGTGAGGTGCAGGCAGAGCATCGGCTCGCCGCGCTCGTCGAGCTGCACGTTCAAGATCCACAGGCAATGGCAGGGCGGCAGGGCGCTGGTGTGTGCGTTGCCGGGTGCCCACGCGCTCACCACCAGCCGCCGGCTCATGGGATTGCGCTGGATCTCGGCGAGCACCCACGCGATCTGATCGCGGAAGGTGGCCTGGCCGTTCTCGTGAATCGGGAAGTGGCGCCAGAAGTTGCCGTAGGCGCTCGGCACCAGCCCGTCCGCATCGGCCCACGGATCCCAGAACTTGCAGCCGTGCTTCTTGAGCAACGAGATGCGCGTGTCACCCGAGAGAAACCACAAATTCTCGATGACGATGTTCTTCCAGGAGATCTCTTTGGTGGTGAGCAGCGGGAAGCCGCGAGCGAGGTCGATCTCGTAGTTGTGGTTGAAGGTCGAGATCGTGTCGACGCCGGTGCGGTTCACCTTGCGTGTCCCGCGCGCCAGCACTTCGCGAACCAAGTCCAGGTATTGCTGCATGGGCGCTCCCACCTCCCGTCCCTACCATCCGGCGACCGCCACTCCGCCGCGCGCGGGGCGGCACAGTGTGGCCTACGGTCGGCGAGCGATCGAGTGGCATCGCGGCGGAGCGATCCATCCGCCACGCGCGTCCGTGGGTGCCGCTCGCGACCGTGCACGATTCGGATCGACCCGACCGCGCGCCCCCACGCATGACGGTGGCCTGAAGCGACCCGCGGGGGCGACCGACAGGTCGCCCGGGTAGCACACGCCGGACAACGGCCCGCCGACGCAACCTTCGGGGCGGGGGGCTGCAACGGCCCCGTGACGGCCCCGAGACGACGTCGTGCTACTTCGGCCACTTCTGGTCGTGGCAGCGCTGGCAGAGCTCCTTGATGTGCGTGATCGACCCGGTGGCTTGGGCGCTCGAGCCGCTCGCGAGTGCCGCTTGCAGCGTGCCCAGCTCCTCGAGCGTGTCGGCGGTGAGCTCACGGAACGCCTCTTGTGTGGTGTAGGCCTTCGAGCTGGTGATGTCGCTGCTCGCCAGCAATTTGCCGATCTCGGCTGCGTACTCGCTGGCTCCGTTCGGTGCGGGCTTGTCGTAGAGCCGCTGCAGCGCATTCCACGACCGCTCGATCTCCACCATCGTGAGCTGAATCGGCGTGGGCTTGCTGCAGCTCACGCCGACGGTAGCGGCGGCGAGAAGACCGGCGAGACGAATCGTGCGGTCGAGCGTTCGAGGCATGCGTGCGCTCCTTTCGAGCACCGCGATACCTGCGCTCAGCTCACACGTCAACGATTGCGTCACCCGGCCTGAACGCCGGCTCGCGGTTGCGCGTGACGCGAGGCGCGCGTAACTTCGCCCCGCCATGCGCAGCGAACGCTTTCCTCTACGGGGTTTTGCCGTGGCATGGGCGCTCGCGAGCACCGCGAGCGGCTGCGCGTCGGGCGTCCTCGCCACGCGTCTCGATCGCCTGGTGCTGTGTCGTGAGGTCACCGCCGACGCGCTGGGCAGCCCCGTCGAGATCGGTGACGATTTCACCACCCACGACGCACGAGCCGTGGTGTGGCTGGATCTGCGCGATCTGGCGCATGCGCACACGCTGCGCTATCGCTGGTTCGATCCCGCTGGGAACCTCTATCTCGACAGCGGGCCGGTTGCGCTCGATCCCGATGGCGCCTACCGTCCACGCGCTACCGTGGCCGCGAGCATGCCCATCGCGGGCGCGCCTGCAGCGTGGCTGCCCGGAGAATGGAAGGTGGTCGTCGAGTACGACGGCGAGGTCCTGAGCACGCAGCCATTCCAGATCGAGGCACGATGAGACTCACCGTACGTGCCGTGGGGTCGCTGGTGCTGGCGGTGGCGATCGGCCAGGCGCCTCGGCCCGCGCGCGCCGAGCTCGACGATCCCGGCTACCACCGGGCGATGATGCTGCTTCAAGGCGGTGACGCCACAGGCGCTGCCGAAGCCTTGAAAGAGCCGCTGGCGCGTCGGGCCGGCGAGCTTTACATCCTCGAGCAAGACCCCGCTGCGAGCGCGGAGCGCGTGCGCGCGCTGCGCGCCGAGCTCGCGACCCTGGAGCGCGACGCCGCCGTCGCCGAGCACCTCGCTGGCCGCGGCGAGCAAGCGCGACAGCACCTGGAGCGACTGCTCGCCCTCGATCCCGACGCCAAGCTCGATCCCCTCGAAACCCCGCGCCCGCTCTTGCTCGAGCTGGACGAGCTGCGCCGTGCACGTGCCGAGTCGCCCGAGTCCACGCGGATCGAGCTACCCGTAGGCGCGGCGCAGGGAATCGAGCACGTGCCGCCGCTGGTGGTGGTGCGTGGCAGCGAGGTGACGCTCTACGTGCGCGTGGCCTCGGCGCGCGACGCCCGCGTTCAGGTCGACCATTGCGGCGCCGCCGACGTGCGCGCGACGTGCACCGCTCCCCGGCGCGCGGAGCTCACGCGCGTGGACGACGACGTGTTCGCGGTGAACCTGAGCGCCGTGGCCGCGGACGGTGCGGACCACCTGCGCTACCGCATCGGTGTGGTGGACGGCAGCGGACGCTCGCGCTCGACGCCCTGGTATTCGCTCACGGTGATCGACGACGTGAGCTCCCATCTGACCCGTAACGGCGCCGATTACGGCCCGCGTGCGCAGGCACTCTTGCGCGCGGGCAGCGTCGATGCGCGTCTCGCCCCCGCAGCGCCCCTTCCCGAGGGTGTGCACGAAGTGGACGCACGCCGCAGCAACCTCGAGGTTCGCCGCCGCGCGTACTGAGCGCCGGGAACCGCGTCGCCACGGACACCCGCGCGTGGGCGCGCTCGCGCCGAGCTGTGAGGGTGCGAGGAGCGGCCCCGAGTCGGTGCTTCGCCTTGCAGCCTTTTCGGCCGCTGGGCTACGGTTGGGCGCTTTTTTCGGCTCGGCGATCGTCTCCTCGATTCGC
>CAYUSL010000435.1:0-5499 GCA_964447125.1 uncultured bacterium
GCGATGATCGACCGCAAGCTCGACATCGTGTGGTCCACGCCCAACGGCGTCGCGATGTGGACCTTGGACGAAGAGATGCTCACGCTGATGAAGCAGGCCGGCTGCTACGAGGTGACGCTGGCGTTCGAGAGTGGCAACCAGGAAGTGCTTCGCGACGTGATCAAGAAGCCCACCAATCTGAAACACGCCGAAAAGGTCGTGGAGGCCGTGAAGAAGGTGGGCCTCGATCACAACGCGTTCTTCATCATGGGCTTTCCCGGTGAGACCACCGCGCAGATGAAGGAATCGTACAGCCTCGCCAAGCGCCTCAAGCTCCAGAGCGCTTGGTTCTTCGTCGCCAACCCGTTGCCCGGCACCGAGCTCTACGAGCAATGCCAGGAGAAGGGGCTGCTGCGCGAGGGCTTCGACTTCACCAACACCGCGTACACGCGCTCGGCGTTCAACACGCCGGAGTGGGCCTCGGGCGAAGTCGAGAAGATGGTCCAATCGTCGCTGCTCAAGATCCAGCTCTGGAGCCACATCCGGCAGCCGATTCACCACATCAAGCGCTACCTCGCGCGTCCCCGCTGGACGCTGGAGCTCGGCCTGCTCTTGCTCAAGCGTGCCTGGCGACGTCTCACGGAGAGTCGCAGCGCCGAGCCCGTGCTCACGCATCCGTCGTTCACCCCGACGGGTCCGGCGCTGCCGGCCGGCAGCACGTCGCTCGTGGTGGAACGTCGAAACGCAGCCAAGGAAGCCGCCAAGCGGCCTGCGGACGTGGTGGTCGACGTGCACGTTCCGGTGCGATTCCAGGATCCTGCCGAGCGTGCCGCCGCGCCCGCCGCCGGATGATCGAGCCTTTCGCTCGTCTTCGCTCCCGCGCTTACGCCTGCTGCCATCGCAGCAGGCGTCCTTTCGTCGCTCGGGCGGCTGCCGAGTTGTGCCGGTCGCGACGCGGTGCTAGACCGCGAACCGAATCGGCGAGGGGAGAGGTGGCGCGATGGTGGCAGCGATGTTCGGACTGGGAATGCCGGAGCTGATCGTCATTCTCGTCATCATCATGATCGTGTTCGGGGTGGGGCGATTGCCCGAGCTCGGTTCCGGTCTCGGTCACGCCATCAAGAACTTCCGCAAGGCCACGCGCGAGCCGGACGCCATCGACGTCACGCCGCCCAAGAGCGAGGGTCAATCCGAGGTGCCGTCGTCCTCGGGTTCCGATCGTTCCTCCGGCGACGCCGACTCCAAGCCCTCCTGAGCCTCGGCATTCGCACCGCTCGACGTCGACGCTTCGTTCGTCGGCGTCTTGGCTCGTGCCTGGCGGCTCCGCATCACGGTGCGCGCGCGCTCGCGGATCAAGGCGTGCACCCCGGGATCGCGGCCCAGGATCGCGAGGTCGCCGCCCGCCAGGAACGTCACGAGCGTGAGCGCCACCTGGATCGGCGTGTTGGGGTTGTAGACCAGCGCCTTGCGCACGCGATAGCGATTCGACCAGCGAGGGTTCGCAAACACCCGCAACAGCACCTCGGGGTGAACCGGTCGCCGCGACGTCACCCGCAAGACCTCGCGTTCGGTCATCGCGGGGTTGCGTAGCAGGTTCTCGACCACGTCGGGATTGGGGTCGGCGAGCAGCCGATCGATCTTCTGGCGCGGCAGTCGGCGCGCGAGCGCCTTGCGCTCGCCGAGCGTCAGCGTCTCGCCACGCGGCGGAGCGAGAAGTAGAGCCGGGTCGTTTGGGCGCATGCCCGCGGCGAGGAAGAGCTGGCATACCTCGACGAGCCCGCGGGTACGTGCCTCCCCGTAGAGCCGACTCACGCGCTCGTAGCCCAGCCGTCGCGCCAGCTCCTCGCCAGGAATGAGCGCGAGGGCACCTTGGTGGTCGGCCGACGGCCGACGTGCCGCGCGCGCCATGAGGCCGGCGAGGAGCTCGACCGCGTCTCCGTCGGCGGCTGTGGCGATCTCGTCTGTGAGAACCGCGAGCCGCATCGCGGACTCGGGAAACGCCTTGAGGCGGGTGAGCAGGCGATCGACGGCGTCTTCGGGCCGCGTTGCGTCGTGGCTCTCGGCCATGGTCGGGTGCGATGCGGTCGGTGGCTTCGGTGGAACGCGCCACCCCCGTCCCGTGCCCCCGTGCGTGAGGTCAGCCGCCGGCGGTGGCGGTGGGAGCGAACGAGCGAGCCTGCGCGCTGAGCTCGGTAGTGGCGGCGTCCGAGGGCGCGTTCCAGAAGACCAACGTGAATCGAAGCGCGGCCATCGGCTCGATCTTGACGTTCGATCCGCCCTCGCCGATTCGCGTATCCAGCGCAGCGTCGATCTCGGCGCGCGGCAGCTTGGATACCGCGTCGATGGCGGGGTTGTTGCCGGCGTAGCTCGCCGCACGTCCGACCTCGCGTCCATCGGCTGTGCGCAGCGTGCCCGCGACGTGAATGACGTAGACCGCGAAGCTCGAGGTGTTGCGCACCACGCCGCTCGCCATGTACGCGAGCCCACTTTTGGTCTTGATGAGCTGCCCGTCGGTTTCCTCGAATGCGAAGGTCGGCATCCCGGCCGGCTGTGCGGCCTCGTTGGCCACGCTCTCGCCCGAACCTCGATTCAGGAACCAGAACGCACCGCCGCCCACACCTGCCGCCGCCAGGAGCAGCATTCCCGCAATCCAAGCAGCGGCGGACCGCTTGCGCGCAGCCGGTTTGGCCGCGGCGGCGCGGCGGGCGACTCCCGTATCGACGGAACGCGTCACGTTCCGTGTGCGCGCCGGTGTGGCTGCCGCGGTGCGTAGGGCCTCCGAGAGTGGCTCGGGAGCCTGCGGGGCGTCCGCCAGGGACCGTGAATCGGATTGGTCGTCTTCGTAGATGTCGTGGAGACTGCGCTCGCGCTCGTGTGGGGCTCCGACTGACGACCCCGTCGCAGGCGCAGCTTTGCCGACGCTGTCCGAGCCGATCTCGAGATCGATGGTCGGCCCGCCGAAGTCGTCCTCGGTGAGCTCGAACGAGTCGGATGCTCGCGCGTGGCTCGGCCCAGCCGGCCCGGAAGCCGGCGCAGCCGACTCGGTGCGCAGCTCGTCGAGTATCGCGTCGAGGTCGAGCGCGGTGGTGGTGGGCATGGGCGTCGGATCGGACGGCGGGGCGCTCGTCGCGGCCAGCGTGTCCACCTCGTTGCCGTCGATGCGGAGTGCGTCATCGAGATTGGCGCTCGAAAGCTCGCCCGCGCTCGAGGGTGCGCCTGCCTGCTGTGGCTGCGCGCGGTCGAGGTCGCGCAACACCTGATCGAGAAGCTCGTCTACGTCGCCGTCGCCGGTCTCGGAAGCTGCGACCGATCGCGAGCGGGGCTCGATCGTGGCCTCGGCGTCTGCCGGTGGCGACTCCTCGTCGACCAGCGAGATGCCGAGCGACTCGGGCGAGACCTGCGCCCACGGATCGACGCCGCCGCCAGTCGAGCCGCTCGTCGCGCCCTCGTCTTCCTCGTTGGCGGATTCGCGGTCGCTCGCGCTCGGCGCCATCAGCGAGCCCGGTAGCGGCGTGCGGTCGAGGATGCGATCGAGCGCCGCTTCCAGCGCGGGATCGTCGGCCACCGGCAGGATCTCGGGGCCGTCACCGGTGCCCCTGCGCGCCTCCTCGGCGGGCCGCCGCGCGACGAAGATCGTGTTGCAGCTCTTGCAGAGAACGCGAGTGCCGGAGGTGCTGATCTGCTGATCGGGTACACGCAGCTCGTGATTGCAGTGCGTACAACGGATCAGCATTCGTGGGGGCCCCGCAGCGTGCGAGTCGTCCGGACGTGAGCGTGCGAGCGATCAAGGTAAGGCAGAACGGCCGTGCCCATCAACCGACGACCGCATCAACAACTGCAAGGGGTCGCAGTTCCTTGCGACCCGTGCTGGCTCGAGCGAGCGCGTGCCGCGCCGTGCAATGAAGCACCCCCTGGCGCCGTCGCAGCGTTGCCGGTCTATACTCGCGCGCTCGCCGCGCGTCGCTGCGTGCGGCACGTTGCTCTCGCATTCCGAGCTCGCGCGCCTCGCACGTGAATCGCGTTCCTCTGCATCGCCGATCGCCGGCGCCGCGTTCGTGGCGCCATTGGTCCGTCGCGTGGCTGGCGCCGTTGGCCGCCGGGTGGATGGTGGCTGCGTGCGGGTTGATCGCGCCGGCGAGCGCGGCCGATGCGGTCACGGGGATCGGCCTCGGTCCGTTGGCGATACTGCCAGCCCTCGGGCTCGAGGCGGGCTACGACGACAACATCCTGCTTCGCGCCAGCGATGCCGAGAGCGACGAAGTGCTGCGCGCCGTGGCGCGACTCGATCTGCGTTTGCCGAGGCCGAGCGTGACCCAGGCCCGTCCCACGTCCTCGCCGCCCGACTCGGAGCGTCCCATCGCCACGCCCACCGAGATCCTGGATGCGCTTTCGTCGCGACTGGTGTTCCCCAGCGATTTCGCGCCGCCGGTGGAGGGTGAAGATCCGCCGGTCGTCCCACGGCGCGCGTCGGGGCTCGGCCGGGCTCGGCCTGCGACCTCGCTCGACATCGGCTACGAAGCGTCGGGCACGCTCTTCGTCGACCACGACTCGTACGACACGGTGGACCAGTCGGTCTCCGGCGCCGCGCTGCGAACGTTCGGTGGCGGGCTCGCGCTCGGCGCCGCAGGCGAGTGGATCGATCGCACTACCGTGTCGAGCGACCTCACGGACTTCGCGCAGTACGCCTCGGACGTCCGCCTCGCGGGAGCCGACTTCGATCGCGGCGCCGGCGGCGTGCTGATCGGCTGGGAGCCCACCTCGGCGTGGTACCTGGAGGCCGACTACCTCTACTACGTCACCAGCCTCGGCCCGGAGCCCTACGATCTCTTCGGGTTCCACGTGCACGAGGTCGCGGCCAAGGTGCGGCGTACCCTCGACACCGGCTGGCAGCTCGAGCCGCGCATCGATCTGGGCCGCATCGACGGCGAGGCCGACGCCGAGTCTCTTCGGCGCTCGGGGCTCGTGCCTCCCTTCGTGCCGCTCGATTTCACGGGTGATCCGCGCGCGGCTTATCTCGCGCAAGGCTCGTTCGCGGTGCGTGGCCCGCTCACCCCCAAGCTCGATCTCGACGTGCGTGCCGGAGTCCAGAGCCGCACCTTCGACGAGGACACGCTCGACGGCTACTTCGATTTCCTGGCGGAGGCCTCGCTCACGTGGAAGGTGCAGTCGAATCTCGAGGTCGAGATCGGCGGCTCGCGTGCACCCGTCGACGTGTTCGGCTCGGACGGCAGCTTTCTGGTGCGGAACGAGGCCCTGGCGCGCGTCGCCTACGAGTTCCTCCGCGACTGGGACGCCCATCTGCGTCTCGACGGCGGCATGGATACGTTCGATCAGTCGAGCTCGCTCACGGGGCGTCAGCGCGAGGATCAGTTCCTGGGCGGCGAGCTGGGGGTGGGCTGGCAACCGCAGCCGTGGCTGCGCCTCGAGGCGATCGGCCGCAGCCGCTGGCGGTCGAGCAACGTTTCCGCGGAAGACACCGAGCGCAGCCGTATCGCGCTGCGCTGCTGGCTGCGGTACTGA
>CAYUSL010000436.1:0-5483 GCA_964447125.1 uncultured bacterium
GCGATCACCAGCACCGGCAACCCGCAGGACGACAACGGCCACGGCACGCACACCGCGGGCACCATCGCGGCGGTGACCAACAACGGCGTCGGCGTCGCGGGCGCGAACTGGGGCGGCAAGGTGTTGCCCTGCAAGTTCCTGAGCTCGTCGGGCTCGGGCTCGAGCCTCGATGCAATCGAGTGCGTGAACTACATCATCGCGACCAAGAACAACGCCGCCAGCGGCGCCAACATCCGCGTCTCGAGCAATTCCTGGGGCGGCGGCGGCTCCTCGACGGCCATGAAGAACGCCATCCAGGCGGCCGGAGACGCCGGCATCCTGTGGGTCAACGCCGCCGGCAACAGCGGCGCGGACAACGACTGCACGGCCTCGTATCCCTCGAACTACACCACCACGAACATGATCGCAGTCGCGGCCACCGATTCGTCGGACGCGATGGCGAGCTTCTCCCAGTTCGGTAAGTCCACCGTCGACATCGGCGCGCCGGGCGTGGGCATCCTGAGCACCTGCGCGATCGGCGTCTCGGGCACCAACACGATCTCGTGCCCGAGTGGTTACGTGTCGATCAGCGGTACCTCGATGGCCACCCCGCACGTTTCGGGCGTCGCCGGCTTGGTGCTGGCCGCCAACCCCGGCCTCTCGATGATTCAGCTCCGCGAGCAGATCCTGCGTAACGGTGATCCAATCGCGTCGATGGACGGCACCACCGCCACGGGCATGCGCCTGAACGCCTACAAGGCGGTGACCAACGCGGTGACGGTCGCACCCGATCGTGACGGCGACGGAGTGCCCGATCTTCGCGACAACTGCCCGTACGTCTCCAACTCCACCCAAGCAGACGCGAACAGCGATGGCATCGGCGACGCGTGTGTCTGCAGCGGCGGTGGCTGCGGCGGCAACCTGACCAGCGACGAGTGATCGGTACGGCGCCGCTCCCGGTCGAGCGCGCCGAGCAAGAGGGCCGGTGGGATTCCCACCGGCCCTCTTCATTTTCATTCCAGCAGACGATCCCTCACGGTTTGGTCGCAGCCGGCTCAGCGCTCTTGCCGTAGTGGGCGATGAACTCTTCGAAAGAGAGCGTGCCGTCTTTGCGACCGAGGGCTTCGAGTATCCGCTGCACCTCGGCGCGCTGCGCCGCGGGCACCTCGCCGGCGCTCAGCCGGTCGTCGCGATTCTCGTCCCACTGAACGAAGAGCGCCTCGGGTTGGTCCTCCCCCCGATCGCCGCCCGGCCCGTTGGCGGCGATCTCGTTCACCGCGCTTTCGAACTCGCCGCGGCTCAGGCGGCCGTCTCCGTTCGCGTCACCGGTCTTCAGCAACGCATCGTAGGGGACGGATGGATCCCGCGCCCCTTCGGTCTTGGTGATCCACCCATCGTGATTGGCATCGAGGGCATCGAATCGAGCTGCCGCGCTGGCACCGCTATCCGTTCCCTCGTCGTCGGCGGCAACACCAAGACACGGCACCGACACCGCCAGCGCCAGACCCGAGACCACCGATGACCACTTGCGCACCTTGCACAGGAACGACATGAGCTTCCTCCCGAGTTGGGTGGCAGCCGCGAACGAATCGGCAGCCACGACTGCCGAACCATAGCCGACGGCCGACGCGATCGGGACCGCGCGGGGAAGCGCGTTTGACGGCCCGAGAGAGCGAGGCTTACGCTGCTTTTCCCCGCCTCTCCGCTAGCCGACAGAGCTCGAGTCGAAAGCGTCGCGCCGCCTCCGGGCGCGCCCCAGGTTCGGTCCCGCGCCTTCAACGATGCACATCCTGCTGGTCAACACGAGCCACGTCGTCGGCAAGCACTACGTGGTGCTGCCGCCGCTCAATCTCGGCTACATCGCCGAGGCCGCGCGCCGCGTCGGGCACACGATCGACCTCGTCGACGCCATCAAGGACGACATGGGGCCGCGCGAGTTCGCTCGCCTGCTCGACGAGCGCGGCAGCTCCTACGACGTGATGGGTTTCTCGTACTTCTCGCCCATGCGCGCCAACGTGCTCGCGTTCAGCCGCATGGCGCGCGAGCGCTTCCCCCACACGCCCCTGGTGGTGGGCGGTCCACATCCCATCTTCGAGCCCGAAGAGACCCTTCAATCGGCACCGTGGATGGACTTCGCCATGACCGGCGAAGGCGAGGAATCGTTCCCCCTCCTGCTCGCCGAGATCTCGAACGGGCGCCGCTTCGAGAACGTCCCGAACCTGGCGTGGCGCGACGGGGACGTGATTCGCCGCACCGCGGGACGCCCCGTCGAGGACATCGACCGGATCCCGATGCCCGCCTGGGACCTGATGCGTCCCGACCGCTATCCGCTGGTGCCCAATGGAATCTTCTCAGGCGCCGACCGGATCGCGCCGGTGATGCTGACCCGCGGCTGCCCGTACCCGTGCAAGTTCTGCGGCGCACCCGTGAAGGCGGGGAAGTCGATCCGCACCCGCAACGCGGAGAACGTCGCAGCCGAGGCCGAGCTTCTGATGTCCGACTACGGCGTCGAGGAGCTCCACGTCATGGACGACGTCTTCACCACCAAGCGCGCCAACTGCGTCGCGGTGTGTGAGGCGTTCCTGCGCATGAAGCACCCGCCGCGTTGGATGCTACCCAACGGCATCCGCCTCGATTCGCTCGACGAAGACCTGCTCCGGCTGCTGGAGCGCGCCGGCTGCTGGTCGTTCGCGGTCGGCATCGAATCCGGCTCGCAGCGTGTCCTCGACCTCATGGACAAGCGGCTCGATCTGAGCCTGGTTCACGAGAAGGTCGCGCTCATCAAGCGCGTCTCGCAGATCAAGATCACCGGCTTCTTCATGATCGGGTTCCCGGGCGAGACCGAACAGGAGATGAACACCACCATCGATCTGGCCTGTAGCCTGCCGATCGATCGCGCCAACTTCTTCAACTACACGCCGTTCCCCGGTGGCCCGCTCTACTACCATCTCAAGGAGTCGGGGAATCTCGGCCCGCAGGAATCCGATCGCAACCTCATCTACTCGGTCACGTATGCGCCGCCGGGCATGACCAAAGAGCGGCTCAAGCACCTCCTGATGAAGGCTTATTGCCGGTTCTACCTGCGGCCCAAGATCTTGTGGGGCTTGGTGCGCGAGATCCATTCGCTGGATCAGGTCAAGAATCTGTTGTTTCGCGCGTGGAACATCCTCTGGTGAGCGCCGCGCAGCTTCGCTTCGCCCTCCCCGTCTACAACGAAGGGATCGCCGCGCGACGAGCCGTCGTCGAGCTCGAGCAGGTGGTGCATTCGCTCGGCCTCCCGTTTCGAATCTGGGTCTACGACGACGGCAGTACCGACGGGCTCGGCGGGTTGCCCGCCTTCGCCTCCGCGCTTCCCGAGCTCACGATCCACCACCGGACGCCGAACGGCGGCGTCGGTGAATTCTTCCGCTGGTGTCTGGTCACGCCGATCGCCGATGCCGAGGACGACGACGTCCTCACGATCCTCGAAGGTGACGCCACCAGCGACCTGGCAGCCCTTCCCGCGCTGATCGATGCCATCCAAGCTGGCGCCGACGTCGCCGTCGCATCCCGTTACGTCCCCGGCGGCGCGATCAGCGGCTTCCCACTAGGGAAGCGCGTCGTGAGCCGCGTGACCAACACGATGCTGAGGCTGCTCTATCCGGCCCGGGTACGCGACTGGACGATGTTCTATCGGGCGTACCGCGTCGGCGCCCTACGTGCGCTCGCAAGCTCGCTTCCGCGCGGCCTCGCGACCGGGGGATTCACCACCAACGCCGAGATTCTCGTGGCGCTGGCGAATCGCGGCGCACGCGTCGTCGAGGTCCCCCAGCACTACCGCTACGACTCGAAGACGGGGACGAGCAAGCTGCGCGTGCTGCCGCACGTACGCGAATTGCTGCGCCTGCTCGCCGCCCATCCACCGCGATGCGCCACGTCGGGCTGAGCGCCACGATCGCCCTGGGAACGGTCAGGCGCGCGACCCGACCCAGCGGAAGAGCTCGTCCAGCCCGCGCTCCAGATCGATCCGTGGCTGCCAGCCCAGACCGGCGCCCGCCTTCTCGATGCAACTGACGTAGATCTTCTGGTCGCCGGTCCGCCACGGGTGGGTCTCGGTCTCGACCGGATGACCGACCCAGCGCTCGAGGCGCTCCAACAGCTCCCGCAACGACAACGTGAGCGACGGCCCACCGCCGAGGTTGAAGACCTCGCCGCGCAATCGGGATCGGCGCTGCCAGGCCGCGAGGAACGCGTCGATCAGATCGTCGACGTGGAGCACGTCCCGCACTTGCCGACCGTCACCATAGAGCCGGATCGGCTGACGGCGCGCCGCACACAGCGACAGCCACGCGACCCAGCCCTGCTCTTCGACGCCCATCTGCCTCGGCCCGTAGATGCACGATTGGCGGAACGTGACGGTGGGGATGCCGTAGGAGTACGAGTACGCCCGCAGGTAGCTCTCGGCGGCGGCCTTCGACACCGCATGGGGTGTCTCGGGGTGGAGCTCGTGGTCCTCGGGAACGCCGCGCCACCCCACGGCGGGCTCGAAGCGCCGCGCATTCTCGTGCGCCACCGCATCCGGCAGGCTGCCGTACACCTTGTTCGTGGACGAATACGCGACCAGCGGCGCCTGCGAGGGATCGGCCCAGATGGCGCGCACCGCCTCCAGCACGTTGACCGTGCCGCCGACGTTGATCTCGAAGTCCTCGCGAGGATCGACGATCGCACGGGTGACTGCGACCTGAGAGGCGAGGTGCAGGATCAGCGTGGCGTCGCGGTGGCGTGCGACGAACCCGGCCACGGCGGCTGCATCACGCACGTCGATCTGGTCGAACTCCGCGAGACCGCGCTCGCGAAGCCACACCAGGTTGTCTTCGGAACCGGGACGGCTCAGGTCGTCGAGGACCGCGACGCGATGGCCGAGATCCAGCAATCGAGCGACGGCGTTCGAACCGATGAAGCCGGCACCACCAGTGACGAGGACGGTCACGAGACTGGGCGATCTGACGCGACGATTGCGACGGAGGGTGAGGAGATTCTAGCCCAGATTGCTCGCGAGCGGGGGAGTGCGACGACCGAGCTCCCGAGGAAACGCCAGCGGCCTGCTAGCCTCGCGCGCGATCGCACACCACGCTTGGACGAACTCAGCCGCCAGAAGCGGCGCGAGCGCACCGAGACTTTCCGATGAGCGAACCCTCCCAATCCACCTCGGACACAGCCGCGCCCGTGCGCTCGCTACACGCTTCGGCAGCGACGCTGGTCCTCGACGCCGCGGTGTTCGCGGTGATCGCGTACAAGATCACCGAGCTGGTGTTGCTGGGAAACGAGGGCGTGATCGAGCGCAGCCGGGCCTATCCGCTGGCGGCGCTGCTCTTCTGCATCCCGCCGATTCTCTTTCGAGTCGAGCGGCGCTTGGGGCTCGCTCCTTCCCGCGAGCGGCTCGTCGATCAGATCGTCGGCCTCGTGCTCTGCACGACGCCACCCGTCATCCTCGCCCTCAGCCCCACCTCGAAGGGCTTCTCGAA
>CAYUSL010000437.1:0-5482 GCA_964447125.1 uncultured bacterium
TTTGAACCCCCGACCTGCGGATTCGAAGTCCGATGCTCTATCCGGGCTGAGCTACAGGCGCGAGTGAAGCGGCAGGACTATCCGCGACAGCCTGCGGGTGCGTCAACCGCGCGCCGATGCGAAGGATCCGCGTCGTTTCGCGGTGCCGACGAGCGCGGCGGCGAGGATCCCCGCCGCGCTCACGCGCGCGATTCACGGCAGATGCGACGACCAGCGGAACACGTTCCCAGTGTCGAAGCCGTCGGCGAAGATCAGCGTCGACACGCAATGGACGGAGATCGTGTACGGGCTCAGGTGCCCGATGTAGCCGTCGACGGCGAAGAAGCGCTTGCTCCGCGCGAACGGCTCGACGGCGCGACAGCGCGGGAGACGCGTTCTGGCGTCCGCTGCTGGACCGGCGCACGAGGCGCGGGCATGATGATCGCGCGCGTGTTCCCTTCCCCCGCGGAGTCGCGCGCGAAGCGAGGGTGGGTGCGGATGGGATCGACGAGAGCACGATTCGGCGCACGGGCGGCGCTGATCGCCGGTGCTTTGGCCGCGCTCGTGGCGGGCGCGGCCGACGCAGCCGAGCCGAAGCGCGGCGGCACGCTGAGCGCTCCTTCAGCGCCGGCGTCACCGCCGTCGCCGACCAAGCGCCCCACCATCTCCATCGGCGAGCGGCTCAAGCAGCTCGATCACTGGAACCCGCGGGTGCGGCAGATCGCTGCCGAGGCGCTCGCCGCCTACGGCGACGACGCGCGTCGCATCGCGATCTCGTCGCTCATCGCCACACTTCACGACGTGGATCCGCGGGTCCGCTACGCCGCGGCCCAGACCATCTCCATCCTCGACCCTCCGTGGTGGGCGGTGGCGGAAGGGCTGATCGACGCGCTCGGCGACACCGATCCGACCGTTCAGCGCGCGGTCATCGACCAGATCGCGCGCCGCAACGAAGCTGCAGTGCCGCAGCTCGTCGCGGCGCTCGACTCACCCGTGGTGGCGCGGCGCGAGGGCGCCGCGCTCACGCTCGCGGCGATCGGGCCGCACGCCACCCTCGCTCGCGAGCGTCTGGTGCAGGCGCTCGCGGACCCCAACGCCAGCGTGCAACGCGCCGCGCGTGCGGCCCTCGACGTCATCGGCGAACCGCCACCGCCTCCGCCGCCAACCGTCACCACGCCTCAACTGCCCGCGTCCGAGCACCCGGCAGCGCCGACAACCTGGCTGGTGCTGCCGGTCCCCACGGGTTGGGCCGCAGCAACCTCCCTCGGCGCAGGAGCGATGCTCGGGCTGGTCTTGGTCGTCGCGCGCGTTCGCCGCCGCGTGCGCGCCGCCCGTGGGCGGGGTAGCGCTCGCGACGACACCAGCCGGACGGAGAGCTTGGGTGTCGCGGAGCTGCGCCGAGCGCTCGATACGAACCTCGCGCGGCTACGCGATTCCGACGAGCAGCGGCGCTTCACGGGTGTGCAGGGGCTCGCCGATCTCGGTGCCCGCGCGGTGCCGAGCCTCGTGCAGGTGCTCGAGGAGAGCGACGCCGAGCTGCGCTACTGGGCCGTCGCGGCGCTCGAGCAGATCGGCCCTGACGCCGCTGCCGCGGTCGCCGCGCTGGCCGGGCGGATGGCCGCCGAAGACGAACGCGAGGACACGCGGATCTTCGCCGCTCACGCACTCGCTCGGATCGGCGCCCGTGCGACGCCGAGCGTGGTCGCCTTGCTCAAGAGCCCGCACGCGGATACCCGTCGCCGGGCCGCCGTGGTGATCTCACGCATGGGACGCGAAGCCGAAGGCGCCAGAGCGGCGGCGATCGCGGCGCTCGGCGATCCCGACGACGCCGTCGCCAGCACGATCCAGGACGCGCTGGCGACGATGAGCCCTGCGATCGTGCCCGAGCTCGCCGCGGCGCTCTCGAGTGCCCCGAGCCCCACGGCCCGGATTCGCGCTGCACGCGTGCTGCGCGCGCTCGCCATCCCTGCGCCCGAGGTGCTCGAAGCGCTGGCGAACGCATGCACCGACTCCGACCCCGGCGTGCAACGCGAAGCGGTGCAGATTCTCGAAGCGCTGCAGCCGCCTTCTCCCCACGAGCTCGAGGAGATAGATCCCAGTGACGGCGGCTCTTCCGCCAGCAGCTCCGGCCTCGTGAACTGAGGCCACGCCGAGCATCCGGCGGATGCGCCATTGGCGCTCGCGATCGAGAGGAGGGCATCGCCATGCAGTGCCCCGACTGCGGGACCCTCAACGCCCGAGCCGATCGCAATTGCCGGATGTGCGGCCGCGAGCTGCCCACGCCACAGCCAGCCCAGGCGCCCGCTGTGCAGGACACGAGCGCGACCGAAGCGCCACCCGCGCCCGACTCGTCAGGCGCAGAGGCGTCCCATGCGGCAATGCACCCTGGCGCAGCGCCGCGCCGACCGCGCAGCTCGCCGCCGCGTTGCCCGTCGTGCTTCGCCCTCAACGTCTACGACGCCACCTTCTGCAGGAGCTGCGGCACGCGATTGCCGGAGGAGAGCTTCGAGCTACCCGGCGCCGAGCCGGTGGCGGAGGAGCGGACCGGGCCGGCGTGGGAGTCGGCGAGCGGATTCTTCGACTTGCGTGCGCTCTTCGGCACCATGCGCGCGGCATTGATCGAGCCCAACGTGACCTTCTCGAACATGCGCCGCGAGGGGGGCCTGGTTCGACCGTTCACGTACGTGATGATGATGCACCTGATCTTCCTGCCAGCCTGGATCGGCATGTTCTGGTTCGCAGGAAGCGAGCTGCGTCAGCTCGCGCGCGAGTGGGGAAAAACACCAGCCGCAATTGCACCGATCTCGCCGACCGCACCGAGCGACGAGCAAACACGAGCGTTCGCCGAAGCGATGATGGCCGCGCAGCGCGGCGAGATCTCACCCGAGGAGCTCGAACGGCGTCTCACCGCGGCCCAATCGAGCCCGACGGCGAGCGATCCCAGCTCCACGATGAGTCCGGCACCGGTCGCCGGGCTGGCGCGGCTCGTGGAGTTCGGGCTCGGTCCGGTGGGTCTGCTCGTGATCGTGCCGCTCGTCATCTTCACCGGCGCTTTCATGAGCTTGCTCGTCGGCACGCTCGTGATTCATGCGGGGCTGAAGCTGGTGGGCGCAGGGATTTCTCTCGAGACCACGTTCCGAGCGCTCTGCTACTCGTCGGGCTCGGCGGCGCCGCTGCAGCTCCTGCCGGGAATCGGCCAGAGCATCGGCACGCTGTGGGCGCTGGTGATCGCGATCCTGGCCCAAGCGCGCGCCCACGAGACCTCCGCGTGGCGAGTGATGGGCGGCTACCTGCTGCTCTTCGGGCTCTTGATCGCCGGGCTGTGCAGCCTCGCGCGGTTCTGATCCTCACCCTTCGGCGCGGGTGAGGGTCGCGGGATCGAGGGTGAGCGAGCGACCGCCGCGGCGGATCACGTACGGATCGGCGCCGTCGTATTCCTTCACCGCGTACGGGCTCTCGTAGCGCGGATACGGGCCGATCGAGACCTCCTCGCCGTCCACGAGCAACGGACCCGTCCACGAGAAATCCATCAAGCCCTGCCCCGGCGAGTCGTATTTCACCGTGAGGTCACCGGCGACGACCACCAGCGCGGACGTCACCTGCGCGACGAACTCGTCGAAGCTGCCGTACTGGGTGGTGTCGCCGACCTCGCAGATCCAAGCGTTCCGCACGCCATCGGCGCGCAGCTCTTGGTCGATCCACTCGTCGCCGTCGACCCAGCTCGCGGGGTTGTTCGAGAAGAGCGCCACGTAGCCGTCGCCCTTCCGCGCCAGCACCCATTTGCCGATCTCGCGGACCTCGTCGAACTCGCCGCGCGGGAAGAACGCGTGGGTGTACTCGGGAAAGAGCGCGTTCGAGACGAGCTGGACGAGCGCGTTCGAGTAGGTGGGCTGGTCGTAGAGGATGATTGCGGCGGTGCGGCTCTGCGCGATGCGCGGATGCCAGCCACCGGTCCAATGGCCGGCGAACTCGTTCTCCAGGAGATCGCCGGGGTAAGTCGTAAATACCGCCGCCGTATCGGCGAGGGTGGCCTGCCAGGCATGCGTCTGCGCACCGAGTGTCGCGGGCTTCCACGCCTGGGCCGACGCCAGCATCACCTCGGGCGTCCGGTACGCGTAGGTGTTCACCTGCTCGAGCGCGTAACCACTGGTGAGCGGATACGCGTCCCGCGCGAGCTGGGGCGGCAGCGCGGTGCCGGCGAACGGCTCCGCGAAGGCGAAGAGCGCGAAGAAGCTCTCGGGATCGTCGAAGAGATTCCAGGCACTCGCCATCAGCAACGTGGTGTTGATGGTCTCGGGCATCACGTACGCACCCATCGTCCACCACAGCACGCCGTCGTCGAAGTCGTCGTGACTGATGCCCAGCGATGGCCCGTCGGCGACGTTGATCGAGAGCCGCTCGCGTGTTTCCAGGCCGCGTGGCCGCGCGCTTCCCACCGACTCGATCACAGCCGGCACGCGATACGTGTCCGAGGTGACCATCGCCACCGCCGACATGCTGCCCGACTCGCCCACTGGCGAGCCCTTGCCGCTCATCAGCCAGATCATGCCCGGCGTGTCCTCGTCGTCGCGGCGCGTCTTGTCCTTCACGTAGCTGCGCCCGTGGGCGACGCCGAAGAAGCCTTCGTGGTTGTTGAGCGCCATGTCGTAGAGGAAGAGATCCACCGCCATGCGCGCGCGCACCTGGATGGACTCGTCGTCGCCGAAGTCGGCCAGGTTGAGCAGCGGTGCCACGTCTTCGTTGTAGTAGACGTCGGAGTGGAACTCGCTGAAGCCCCAGCGCAAGCGCCACGTGAGCCAGCGATCGAGATTCACGCGCGCCTTGGCGCGCAGCTCGGATCCCGTGAGGCCAGAGTTCGTGAACACGGTGTCCGGGTAGAGGCGACCGAGCACGAACGCCGCCGAGTTGAAGAGCACGTAGTGGTTTTCCGACCAGTAGACCATCGCGTCGACACCCGGCTCGTCGATCCAGTACTTGAAGTTCCGGATCGTCGTTTCGATGCGGGCGAGCTGATCGGCGGACACACCGGGACTGGACCGGTACTTGGCGAGGATGCGCACCAGCGCGGCGAGCCCGAAGTCCGCGGTGTCTTGGCGCTCGTCCATCTTGGCGAGGGTGAATCCGAGCGAGAGATCGTCGAGGTCGCTCGTGCCCCTGTCGAGGGCACAGATCTGTGCGTGAATGCTGCTTCCCGGCGTCGCGGCATCGGCGGCGCATTGCTCGAGGAAGGCGGCATAGCGCTCGTCGAGATGGCTCACGAACGGCGTGGGGTCGTCGCGAAACGAGCCGTCGTCGTTGCCGCCGTCGCATCCGGCGAGGTTGAGCACGAGCACGGCCAGCGCCAGCGCGGTGGCAACGCGGCCGCGACGGAGCGCGGCCCTCCGATCCCTTGGTTGCATGGATAGCGTGCTCACACGTCGAAGCGGATGCCCTGAGCGAGGGGCAGCGCATCGCCGTAGTTGATGGTGTTGGTGGTGCGGCGCATGTACGCCTTCCACGCGTC
>CAYUSL010000438.1:0-5466 GCA_964447125.1 uncultured bacterium
GGCTACCGCCGAGCTGCGCCCGCTCGGGGACGTCGACCCCGGAAACCTGCTTGGCACTAGCGGGGACTGCGAACGTGGTTGCGAGCAGCCCCACACCCAACGCGATCGACATTCGACGGCACGCTTCGCGCGACATCGCACACCTCCTGGCTTGAACAGCGCGCGAACGGGAGGTCGCGAACCGAGCGTCACACAACACCCGGCCCGGACGCCGCGGCGCTGCGCACCGATCGTACCGCGAGAACCTCGCACTGGCGCCTCGTCTCGCGGCGGTCAAGAACGCGGTTGCAGGATCGTAGCGAACACGTGGTCGGCGACCGCCCGGCCCTGCGCAATGCCGGCGGTCTTGTCGAAGCGCCAGTGGATGCCCAGATAGATCCGGCTTTCGCCGTTCTCGTCCTCGGCCTTGCTCAACGAAGCGAAGCGGGGCTCGACGAGCGGCCGAACCTGGCCGTCGCTGCCGACGGTGACGCCGTCGAGCTCGTCGGAGACGAACGAGAACGCGATCGCGTCGCTGCCATAGAAGTTGCGCAAGGTTTCGAAGAGCGCGCCGCCGAATCCGGCGTGCCCGGACGGATAGGCGGGAAAGGGCGGCGTGAAGCTCGTGTCGCCGGGTGCATTGCTGGCCGGAGCGCCGAGAGGCGTGAACGCCGGATCGGCGCTCGTAAGTGGGTTTTCGTCGCCGGCGCCGGTGGGACCCAAACCGGGATCGGCTTCGCGGATCGCGGTGACGGGGCGCCAGAAGTCGTAGTGGTACTTCGACTCCCAGATGGCGGAGCCGGCATCGGCCATGGCCACGTTCACGAGCGCCAAGAGCCGCGCCAGCTCGATCGCATCGCCCAGACCCTGTTGGCGTGCGATCGTCACCGCGATCTGGTTGTAGAGCCGCGGTGGCGCGCAGAGCGCCGGAGTGCCGTCGTACGCCCAGTAGATCCCGATCTGTGTTTGGTCGGCGGTGCGTGCGGTAGGGGTGACGACGCCGTCGCCGCCGAGTCGCTTCACCTCGTCGAACGCAGTGGCGTACTCGGCGCTCGCCATGGGCGGCGGCGGTGGCACACGGAATTGTGAGGCGCTCGCGAGCGCGAACGGCGTGACCTCGCCCCAATACGCCCCGAGCGGGGTTTGGGTCGGGTGCAAGGGATCGGGGCGCCAGTGTCCCGCCGCGTTCGAGACGGGGTGCGCGGCCTCGTGCGCGGGCGTGCTCGCGTTCGCGTGATCGGTGCTGCGTGCGGCGAGGATGTCGTCGGCGACGTCGTGTCCGAAGCGTGCGCCGGTGCTGCGCGCATCGGTGTCGGGCTCGCGGTTGAGATCCGCGACCAGCTCGGCATCGAGGCGGCTCGCCTGGGCAGGGAAGAGCGCGATGAGCGTGTCGCGTGCGGCTTGCGCGATCGCGACGTCGAAGGAGGTGCCCGCCGCGGGCGTTCCGTGGGTGCCATAGCTCGTGTATCGGGGCGCGAACGCGTTGGCGGTGTCGAAGATCGCGAGGTGCACGATGGCCATGGCTCGCGAGGACTTGCCGGGACCGAGCTGCTCACCCGCATGCGCATGATCGAAGCCTGTGGCGTCGACGGCGATCCGATTCCAACGCACCACCGGGTCCGGCGGCTGCGAATCGCCGGATGTTCCGTCGCGACTGCCGCTCCCACACCCCAACAGCAAGGCGAGCAGCACGGTCGGTGCGCAAGCGAAGATCGAAGGCGAGCGAGGCCGCATCGTTTCGCAATACACCTGAATCGCGGGCCGGATTGTACGCGTGACCCGGCGGCGTCGAAAGCGCCGACGTCGTCGCTGCGTCGCCTGCGTGACCCGTGGTATGCAAGCCGAGATGGCCCGTCATGGACCTCGACGCTGCGACGTCGCGGGGCGCATGCGCGTCGCGCACCGGCTCCTGTTGCTGGTGTGCGTGATGCCCTTCGGATGTGGCTCCGATCCCAGGAGCGCCGATGCGCCACCGTTTCTGGCCGTGCTGAGCGCGATGCCGAGCGAGCTGGCGCCGAACCTGGCGGCGGCGGAGGTCACGGAAACCGTCGAGGTTGCGGGGCGAGAGATCCGCGTCGGCACTCTCGCGGGCGCGCGTGTGGTCCTCGGCATGACCGGGATCGGGGTGACCAACGCTGCGACCGTCACCCGCGCCGTGCTGGAGCGATTTCCCGTGCACGGGGTGGTCGTGTCCGGCGTGGCGAACACCTCGCTCGGCATCGGTGACGTCGCCGTGCCTGTCACGTGGCTTGCACCCGACGGCAGCGCGTTCGCCCCCGATCCCGAGTGGCTTGCGATCGCGCGCGAGCTCGCCGGCGCAAGCGCGCTCGCGCACTGCAGCGCGGCACCGCCAGCGACGCCAGACTCCCCGATCTGCATCGACGAGTCGCCGCGAATCGTCGTGGGAGGTGTTGGGCACACCGACGACCCGTTCGGTGGCGCCGCCTTTCCGTGCTGGGCCGGCGGCGGGGGTGTCTTCGGTTGCGACGCATCCGTGACGTCCGCGCGCGCCCGAGCCGACGATGAGGACGTCGAGGTGGTCGAGATGGAAACGGCGATGATCGCTCGCGAGGCGAGCGCGCGGGTGCTGCCCTTCATCGCGTTCCGCGCGACCTCCGACGACGGCGACGGGATCGCATCGCTGGTGCAATTCTTCACGTACTACGGACTGGCAGCGGATACGGCATCGCAAGCCACGCGATCGTTTCTCGCGCGGCTCGCGGACCGTGCGGAGAGCCGCTGACGGAAAACTCGCGGCGCCTTTGCTCGAAGCGATGGGCGCGCGGAGGTCGGATGAAGGTCGCGGATTCTTCGATTCTGCCCGCGAAAGTGGGTCTCAGCGTCGTGTGGGCGATCGCGTTCGGTTGCGTGGTTCGTCCTGGCGCTTTCCCCGGCGTCATTGCGACCGTGGGGAAGTGGACGTTCTGGGGGATGCTGGTGGCGCACGTGGTCGAGCTGCTGGCGCTCTGGATGCCGTACGTGCGGCGCGCACCCGGCTCGTTCGCCGGCCACGTGGTGCAGGTGATCCTGTTCGGACTCTTCCACGGCAACGCGCTCAAGAACGCCGAGGAGCGCGCAGCCGGCCGTTGAGCCGCGCTCGGGCGGAGAGTGAGCGAAGCGCTCAGTAGAAGCGCAGCGCGGCCTGGATCTCGGGCGTCAGGTCGAACGAGAGACTGCTCTTCTGGATGTCGTACGAGACCTCGAGCTTGAGCCTGAGTCCCAAGTCCCCCTCGACGCCTTCGATGTATTTGCTGAAGCCGAGAAAACCGAACGGGCTGCGCAGTCGAATCGCCACCACGCGATAGCCTGGCGCGGTTTTGTTGGTGCAGATCCCGTCGAGATCGCCCCCCACGATCCCGCAGCGCAGCTCTTCTTCCACCTGCGGAAACAAGTGCAGGCTCGGGATCGGGCGCAGCTCCATGATCTCGGGTGACCAGATCGCGGTCACCACCGCCTGCACGCCTTTGGCGCGGGCGTCGTAGCCGGCGCGGGCGAAGTGCTCCTGGATGCGAGCATGAAGCGTGAGCACTGGCGGGTACTCGAGCAGGTAGGGCTCGGGATCGAGGAGGTCGTGGGGGCGCTGCCCGTCGCGCAACACCTCCCGGTAGTAGAAGAGCTCGAAGGTCGCGAGCCAGCGGAACGCGTCGAAGTCTTCCTCGAGCAGCACCTGAAACTCGTCGCCGTCGCGGTACTGGGTCTTCATGCCGAGCCGCGCGCCTGCGCGGGTGGGGCTCTCGACGGCGTCGAAGCGGTGACCGAGCTCGGTGAACGAGCGCCCGTCGAGGTCCATGTCTGCGGTGCCGCGCTGATCCTGCTCGACGTCGTCGAAGAAGCTCTGCTGGACGTACGAGAGAAAGACCTGATGGTCGTAGCGGTTGCCCGTGAGCGAGTACACCGAGCCGAAGTCGATCATGTGGTAGTCGGCCAGCCTGAGTCGCACGTTGCCTGCGTAGAGCTCGCGCCGTTTCGGACCGACCTCGATCGCGTCCTCGTCCTCGTATGCGCTGGTGGTGGGAATGCGCTTGATCTCGAGCGGGTGAGAGCCGTGGACGTCGAAGCGGAACACGGTGCTCTCGTACTTCTCGAAGGCGAGATGGCTCCACATGCCGATCGCGCCGAGCACGTCGTTGGCGTAGCCGATGGCGCGCGGATCGATCTTGCGGAGGTTGATGCCGAAGCGGTACGGGCTCTCGATGTACTGCAGGTAGCGGGGGTCGCCGGCGCGCGCTGCGCGTGGCAGCGCGAGGGTGCCCACCAGGCAGACCGCCACGAGGGTGCGTACGAGCGGCTTCATCGGATCCCGCGCCCTTCGCACCAACGCGACGATCGGGCGCGTTCACAGCATCGCCAATCGCCGTCGCGGGGTGAAGCGTGCGAGGTCGCTTGCGTCCCCATCGCGCCTGGTGCGTCAGCTCCGCAGCCGCTCCTGGATCTGGCGCAGATTCGCGGTTTGGCCCATCAGCACCAGCCGATCGCCGGCGTGGATGCTCTCGTCGGCGCGTGGGTTGAACAGCATTTCGCCGGCGGGCTTCTTGATGGCGATGACGATCAGCCAGAGCTGATCGCGGAGCCCCGACTTGAGCAGGGTCTGCCCCTCGCAGAAGCCGCCTTTCGGCACCGTGACCTCCTCGATCTGCAGCTCGATCGAACGGTAGTGGGTGGCGAGGTCGATCACGTCGAGAACCGCGGGACGAAGCAGCGCGTGCGCCATGCGGTGGCCGCCGATGGTGTACGGCGACACCACGCGGGTGGCGCCAGCGTGCAGCAGCTTGCGCTCGCTGCGCTCGTCCTCGGCACGCGCCACGATCAAGAGCTCGGGGCCGAGCTCGCGTGCCGTGAGCACCACGTACACGTTGTCGGCATCTTTCGAGAGCGCCGCCACCAGACCATGTGCCCGACCGATGCCCGCTTCCACCAGGACCTGATCTTCCGTCGCGTCGCCGGCGACGAACGGGTAGTGCTCGGCTTCGAGATCCGGGATCCGCTCCGGATCGCGCTCGATCACGACGAACGGCACGGGCTTGGCTTCGAGCTCCTTGCACACGATCCGTCCCATGCGCCCGAATCCGCAGACGATGTAGTGACCGGACATGTGCGCGATCTGGCGTTGCACCTTGCGCCTCCCCAGAGCCTGCTGAATCGATCCTTCGATGAGCTCGCGCGCGACGAGGCTGGCGCTGTAGAGCACCGTGCCGAAACCGACGATCAGGAGCGCGATGGTGAAGAGCTTGCCCGCGGTGTCGAGCGGCTCGACCTCGCGGAAGCCGACGGTGGTGAGCGTGATCACCGTCATGTAGAGCGCGTCGATGAACGACATCCGCGCGATCGCCATGTAGCCCATGGCGCCCACCAGCAAGAGCGCCAGCAGGGCGAAGAGCGCGTGGCGCAGCGAGCGGCGCGGAGGCATGGTCGGGCGACGGGGCGGCTCGTAGGCCGCCGCGCGTCAATTCCTACCTACGCGGAAATGCGCGTTCCGGAAAGGTCGAT
>CAYUSL010000439.1:0-5450 GCA_964447125.1 uncultured bacterium
CACGCCAAGTCGCGTGCGGTGAAGGCGTTCTACATCGTCATCTCGCTCACCTTCATCGCCGGCTTCGGCGGGCTTCTGAGCTCCAGCACCTGCGGCGACAAGCCCACCGACCCTGGGGTGGTAGCGCTGGTGGCGGGCAGACCGATCCACGTGCGCGAGGTGCAACGCGCCGCGGAAGCCATCCGGGAAGAGATCGAATCCCAGATGGGCGGGAGCATCGACCCCAAGATGCTCAAGATGTTCCGGATCAACACCCAGGCGGTCGATCAGCTCGTGAACGAGGCGCTGCTGCTCGAAGGCGCGCGCCAGGCGAACATCCGCATCTCCGATGCAGACGTGATCCAGGCCATCCGCGACAGCCGCTTCTTCCGTCGCGACGACGGCACGTTTTCCGCTGAGAAGTACCACTCGCTGCTCAAAGCCAACGGCCTATCGCCAGCAGGCTACGAAGACGACGAGCGCCGCCGTCTGGCGATGTCGCGGTTGCTCAAGCTCGCCGCGGGCAGCGTGATCGTGAGCGATGCCGCTGCCGCCGAACGCTATCGGCTGAGCAACGAGCGCATCGAGCTCGCGTACCTGGTGTTCGATCCTGCCAAGCTCGAGGACGGCATCGCCGAGCCGGACGCCAGCACGCTGCAGACGTTCTTCGACGGCCACCGGGAGCAGTTCCAGGACCCGGCACGGGTGAAGGTGGCGTTCCTCACCGTCGACCCCAAGTCCATCGAGCCCGACGTGAAGATCGAGGAAGACGACGTACGGGCGCGTTACGAGCGGGACGCGAAACGTTACGAGCAGCCGGAGACGGTCTCGGCGCGCCACATCCTGGTGTCGGTCGCCGCCACGGCGAACGAGGAGGAAGTGGCGCTCGCCCAGGCGAAAGCCGACGACATCCTGGCTCGGCTCCAAGGCGGCGCGGATTTCGCCGAGGAGGCGAAGAAGAGCTCCGACGACCCCAGCAACAAGGAACGCGGCGGTGACCTCGGATCGTTTCCCCGCGGGCGCATGGACAAGGTCTTCGAGGATGCCGCCTTCGGCGCCGAGGTCGGCAAGCTGGTGGGCCCGGTACGCTCCCAGTTCGGCTTCCACATCATCCGGGTGGATCGCCACGAAGCCGAACGCACCATCCCCCTCGACCAGGTCTCCGACGTGATCCGGAAGTCGCTGGTGAGCGAGAAGGCCCAACGCCTCGCCGAGGCGCGCGCCAACGCGCTGCGCAAAGAAGTCCTGACACGTCCCGCTGGAACCGACTGGAAAGCCTTCGCCGAAGAAAAGAAGGTCGTTTTCGGCGAGGGCGGCCCAGCTGCCGCCGGTGAGGCGATCGACGGCGCGCGCCAGCTCACCGACGCAGCGCTGAAGCTAAAGGTGGGCGAGTGGACGGAGCCCGTTCGCACGGGCAAAGGCTTCCAGCTCGCAACCGTCCTCGAGCGCCAGGAGGCGCGCCCCCTCAGTCTGGACGAGGCGCACGATGCCGTCGTGAAGGCCTACCGGAAAGGCGAGGCTGCCGCGACGGCGCGCAAGCTTGCCGAAGAAGCGCGCGCCAAGCTGGCGGCCGGCTCCACCATCGACGCGGTCGCCGAGCAATCGGCGCTCGCCGTGCAGAAGACCGGGCCACTGGCGCTCACTTTCTCGTCGATCCCGTCACTCGGTGCCGAGCCCGCGCTGATCGCCGAGGCCCAGATGATCGGCGAGAGCCGGCCCGTGGCGAGCCAAGTGGTGGACGCGGGTGGCAAGGCCGTCGTGCTCGCGTTCGCGAAGCGCAGCGAGAACGACCAGGGCGATCCCACCAAGCGCAAGGATGGACTCGAGCAGACCAAGCGGCAGATGGAGATGGAACAGCAGCAACGCGTGCGCGCGGCGCTCGTCGACCAGCTCAAGACGTCGGTCGCGATCGCCTACAACGACGCGCTGATGAAGGAGCTGGCGGACGAGTGAGCGCTCGCCTCATTCACGGGACCGATCCACGTCGAGCTCGATCGGTCCCGTGAGCAGCACGGCTGCGATGCATTCGGCGCCGGGCAGCACTTCGAAGGAATGCGCCGTCCCCGGCACGCTCTCAACCGCGTCGCCCGCATCCGCGCACGAGCCGTCGTCGAATCGCACGCCGCCCTGCAGCATGAGCAGCCGCTCGTCGCCGCCGTGGCGATGGCGTGGGTAGCGGGCCCCCGGCTGCAGTCGGAACAGACTCGCGATGGCGCCGTCCCGACGCGGGCCGGGTGACACCAACAGCAGCAAACCACCGTCCACGACGCTATCCGGCACCCACGCTTGCGGCTCGTCGATCCGAGCCAGCAAGTGCTCGGCTTGCTCGCCGCCGAGATCGAAAAGATCAGCGAGGCGGTCGATGAAGGGCCAGAACCGCTGGGCACCGCGCACCGCGGCACCCAGTCGCTCGCGCACCGAGAGCGGGGGGCGCGACGCCGGAAGATCGAGGGCGAGCCCAGCCACGGCTCGCTCGGTGCGTGCCAGCTCACCCCGACAGGCTTCACAGCCCGCGAGGTGCTCCTCGAGAGCCGTTCGCTCCGCCGGCGCGACGTTGCCGAAGGCGAGGTCGACCACTCGGTCCCCGAGGTGCGTCATGGTCGAGCCACCCATGCTCCGATTCCGAGCCGAGGCGCTGCACGGACCACCGTCGTCACGACGACTCCTCGCCGTCGGCGGCGAGCACAGCACGCATGGCAAGCGTGCCCTGACGCATCCAAGTCTTCACGGTGCCTACGGGTACGGCCAGCCGCTCGGCGATCTCGGTCTGGGACAGCCCCTCGAAATAGGCGATCTCCAGCACCTCGCGATGACGCGGTTTGAGCGTGGCGAGCGCCGCTCGAACCCGCCGACTGCGCTCCGCACCCAGCGTCTCGTGCACCGGGTCGGCCACCACCGCGACTCGCGGCTCCGCGTCCGCCTGCGTCTCGGCGCGCTGCCGCGACGACACGGCCCGATAGCGATCGAGGGCGCGGCTGCGCGCCATGTTCAAGAGCCAGGCAAGCACGGTGCCGCGTGCAGGATCGTAGGTTGCGGCGCGGCGCCAGGCCTGAAGCCAAGCCTCTTGCATCACTTCGTCCGCGTCGGCGCTGCGCCCGACGATCCGCAGCACCAGCGGATATACCGCCGCCGCATGACGATCGTAGAGCTGCTCGAGCGCCGCCGCATCGCCTCGCGCCATTCGACGCACCCACTCGCCGTCCTCCGTCACCGCTTCCGGCACGGGCATCACCGCCTGCGCCGGGACTTGCAAGGCTTCTCGCTTCATCTACGTCACGGATCCGCGTTCGGATGCTGGGCTCGCGTTGCTGCCCGTGTGGAATGCGATGGTGCCAGGCGACCCGCGCTCGCTGCAACTGCCCGCGGCCACGCCGACCATCGACTCACGGCGCGGGGTCGGAACCGCCGTCGAAACGGCGAGACACCGAAGTGACGACAGCGAAATCGGGCGACGAACCGTTCACCAAGCCTTCGACGAAACCCAGGTCGAACGCTACACCTCCCAGTGGCTCGAAGCGCAGCCCCACCGCCAGCTCCGCCGAATCGGCCTTCAACACGTCGAGCTGGCTGCCGCGATAGGGCGATTGCCGATAATCGACCTGGGCGAGCGCCTGCCACGTGTCCGTGATCCCGTAGCCGAACGCGAGCAGCGCGTTCACGGCCACTCGCGTCGACACACCTTCGAGGCGACCAGGGCTACCGCCGGGAACCACGAACCCGAAAGCGGTGGTGAGGCGAACGGGGCCGAACGTTCGAGCCGCCTCGACCTCGCCACCCACGTCCACGGCGCCGTTGCCGTGCGCGAGTCCCGGATCGCCGGTGGGAACCTCCACGACCCCCGAGACCGAGACCTCGGGAAGCCAACCCTCCGCATCTTCGTCGAGGCAACGCCCACGCACCTCGAGCGCGGCATCGCCGAAGCCGAAATGGCCCGGCGCCGGCTCGAACGGGCGATCATTCGCGCGCTGATAGCGGAAGTGATACGTGTTCTGCCCAACGTCTTTCCGTTGCGGCGAGGGGGTGCCCACGGCGCGATCCACGACCTCGACGACCGCATCGAGGACGCCGTCGTAATACACCAGCAGCGGCAGATCGAACCCAACCTCGATCCCGGAGAGCGGCGCCCAGCCGAGGCGGAGATCGAAGCGCGCACCTTCGAGGTCGATGAGGATCGACGAGTCTTCCCGATCTTGACTCGAAAACGCCGCGAAATACCCGATACGCGCCTCGCCGTCGAGCGTTCCCTCGGGTTCGGCCGGCAGCGGGCCGCGGTTGGGGTGCTGGTAAACGAGCTGACGCAACGGGCTCAGATCGATCGACGGAAGCGGGTCCGCCAGGCCAGCGCGAGCAACAGTCGCCCACGCGAGCACCGCGCCCATCGAGGCGATGGCGCATCTGCGGCTCCCCACGCGGCCGAGCGCGAAACGCGCCGAGCCGAATCTCGCGCAGTTGCGCACGCCCGGTTCCGGCGTGCAGCTCATCCGGGAAGCACGGACCTGCTCAGAGCGCCTTCTGAAACAGTGCGTCGATCTGACCACGCGGCGCCATGCCGACGTGTTGCGCCACCACCTCGCCGCCCTTGTAGAGGATCAGGGTGGGGATCCCGCGCACGCCGAAGCGCGCGGCGATGCCCGGGCTGTGATCGACGTTGAGCTTCGCCACCTGGACCTGGCCCTGGTACTTCTCGGCGGCTTCCTCGAGAAGCGGCGCGATCTGGCGGCACGGCCCGCACCATTCCGCCCAGAAATCGACGACGACCGGCAGCGTGTTCTGAAGCACCTTGGCGTCGAAATCCTGCTCGCCGACGTGAATGATCTGTTCACTCGCCATGATCCCGCTCCTCGAATCTTCGCCCCGCGTTCGTTGCGCTGCCGGGACGACGGCATTGCGCGCACGGATCGCGACCACCTGCCGAACGCCGTGGCCCATTCCGACAGCGCTTGCGCACGGCGCGCATCACACTGGCCGCGGCGTGTCAGCCGCGAAGAGCGGCCAACATAAGGATGCCCCCCCTACCCGTCAAATGGTGCCCGTGCACTCCGCGGCGGGGCGTCGTTCGAGGCACGCGCAACCGCGCGGGACCGCTGCTCGTGGCCAGGCACGGTGCCCGCCGAGCCTCGCGCATGCTTGGCGTGCTCGATCGCGTTTGGCTAACGTAGCGCGCCCATGAATTCCGAATCCGACGACCGCGCCAGCGCCGAGCGCGTGCGGACGATCTTCGCCGAGGGCGCCGCGTTGCGCACGGCGTTCGCAGCGGAGATGGCCGGCAGGATCGCCGAGGGCGCGCGACGGATCACGCGCTGCTTCGAAGCCGGCGGCAAGCTCCTGCTCTTCGGAAACGGCGGCAGCGCCTCGGATGCCCAGCACATCGCCGCCGAGTTCGTGAACCGGTTCGTGGCCGAGCGGCGAGCGTTGCCGGCGCTGGCGCTCACCACGGACACCTCCGCGCTCACCAGCATCGCCAACGACCG
>CAYUSL010000440.1:0-1504 GCA_964447125.1 uncultured bacterium
TTCTCGCGATGGCCGCGCCTGCCGCCGCGGTCACCCGCCACGTGTTCGTGACCTCCGGCAAGGGGACCGGAAACTTCGATAGTTGGCCCGGCGGATACGGAGGCGGGCTCTCAGGGATCGCGGCCGCGAACGCGATCTGTCAGAGCTATGCGTTCCTGTCGTCGAATCAAGCCATCTCGTCCAACTACGCGACATTTCGCGCGTGGATTTCCGTGACCGGCACGGATGCGTACTGCAACGTGCTCGGGTACTCCGGCACGAAAGGCGCGAACTGTGGCCAGGGCGGCACGTTGCCCCAGGCTGGTCCGTGGCGTCTGGCGAACGGGGTCACCGCATTCGGTGAGACGCTCGACGAGATCGTGAACGGCGACCCGCACGTGTATTTCCCGGCGTTTCTCGACGAGGACGGAGCGAGCGTCACCGACGTCACCGATGCGCAGTACTGGGCCGCCACGGGCGCGGACGGAAAAGGCGGCTACGTGCGGTGCAACGACTGGTCGACGTTGAGCTCTGGGGTTTCGGGCTCCGTCGGGACGGGGCTCGCCACGTCGCTCCTGTGGACGGCGTACAAGAGCGCGGCGTGCAACGAGTCGCACCGGCTGCTCTGCGTGCAGATGGGGGCGGGTGATCCCACCGGAAACCGATGGAGCAGCCCCGGCTCGATCGTGTTCGTGACTTCGGACCAGCATCCGTCGCGGCTCGGCGACGACGCAGCAGCCAACGGTCAGACAGGACTCGCCGCTGGCGATCAGATCTGTCGGGCGCGTGCGACGGCAGGCCGTTTGCCGCAGCCTCAGTCGTTCGTTGCATGGCTATCCGACTCGAACGGCGAAGTCGCGACACGCATCACGTCCAACGGACCGTTCCGGCGAATCGATGGCATCGCCGTCGCCAACTCGAAGGCCGACTTCATGGATGGGTCCATCGCGACCTCGATCCATCAAACGGAGCTCGGCACCTACCTGGATACGGCGCCGTATTTCGCGAGCGGTACGGATGCGTTCGGGAACTCCACCGGCAACGACTGCTCCGATTGGACGAGCACTGCCGTGACCTCCAAGGGCGTCGGCACGGCGGCATTCGCACGCACCGCCGAATGGTCCGACGCTGGCACGGCCTACAACTGCGCCTTCCCCGAACGGTTGGTGTGTGTCGCGAACAAGGTCACGGTGTTTTGGGACGGCTTCGACTACACGGCCAACACCGCCCGCTGGAGCGCGCACGTGCCGTGAATCGCACCCTCCGCGGCCACTCCGATCAGAGCGCGATCTTCAGCGCGCAGGCCGGACCACGATCGCGGTGCTCGGTGCGAGGCTGACGGAGGCGTCCGCGAGCGGCGTCCAGGCGATGGCGCCGGGGTTCGGGAAGTCGCCGCCGCCCGAGAGCGCCAACTGCTCCCACGCACCGTCGCCCATCGTGTAGCTCTTGCTGGCGGTGCTCGGGTTCACGACCACCACCGCGCCCGCATAGCTGCGCACGACCAGCCCGTCGACCCGGACCACGG
>CAYUSL010000440.1:1604-5431 GCA_964447125.1 uncultured bacterium
ACCACCACCGCGCCCGCATAGCTGCGCACGACCAGCCCGTCGACCCGGACCACGGCGTCACCGAGCGGCTCGCCGATGGCGAGCTGGTCCTCGGGGAACTGTTGCAGCTCGGTGTCGGTGTCGGTGCCTGCCAGGTAGTGGTACGCGGTCGGCGAGTTCACGAGCAGGTACGACGCCAGCGACCACATGCGCCGCGCCGCGTCGGTCGTCGCGAGGTAGTCCATCGCCACGGCGATGCGCCCGCTCGCCACCACCGCCCCGAAATCCGCGAGCTGCTGTAGGTAGCGGCCCGTGTCGAAGTACTTACCGCTCACCTTCAGACTGAAGCCCTCGAAGAACATGCCGTCGGCATGGTCGAGCAGCTCGAGCCCACGCAGTCCGGCAGGCGCCCAGCCCGAGTACGAGTTGATCACCAGGTGCATGCCCGGAAACGCGGCGCGCACGCCGGCGAGCACGTCGGCCACCGCCGCGTAGTACGCCGCATCCGAGTAGTCGGCGGGGTACTCCGTGATGAGACTGGGCTCGATCACGCCGGCGTTGTCGAAGAAAACCGAGTCCCAACCCTGGGCGCGCACCTGGGCGATCTGATCGATCAGGATCGCGATCCAAGCGGCGCGCTTCGTCGGGTCTTGGATGTCGATGTAGTACCAGCCGTTCTGCGTCTGGGTCACGGCGGCGCCGCTCGGGCCATGCCACAGGAGATCCTGCGCGACGACTTGGTCCCAACCGGGGTCGCCGCTGGAAGGACGCGTCGCTGGACCGTGCAGCCCGCCCGTCTTGAAGTAGTAGTACGCCTCGACCGCCGGATTGACGCTCTTGATCGACTGCACCTTCGATGGGCCCATGCTGAGGACGTGGAGATCCGGCACCGTGGCGACGTACTCGATGGCCTCTGGCGAGGACGTGAACGACCCCTTGAACACCGACCGTACCGACGGGCCTGTCGAGGGGGCCGGGTCGCCGTCGCTCACCGGCGGCGCAGGAGGGGGCGGATCCGGCACGTAGGTCGTGACGGCGAAGGCCGCCAGGTCGAGTCGGCTGGTGAGCTTCTTGCCGGTGGTGGCGTAACGAATCTGGATCTGGCGGCTTGCGCTGACGTAGGGCGAGAAGTCGCCGATCAGGTTGAAACGCAGCGTGCTCCAACTGCCGGCGGTGGCCTTGGAGGTATCGCCGAGTAGCACCCACTTCTTGCGTTTCAGATCCTGGATTTCCACGGTCCAGCGCTTCTTGGTGCCGGAATCGCCGAGGTAGTTCATCTCGAGGCCGATGCCCGATGCGCCCACCGCGTCGATACCGCTCGGCAGCGTGTACGTGAGAACGCCGGAATATCCCTTCTTCGCCGCCTGGAAGACGCGCACGCCGCGATCCGGCGCGCTCGGGTTCGGTTGATCCGTGCTCGCGAGCACGTCGGCGGCATTCGCGTCGACGCTACCGGTCTTGGTCGAGATGCCCGAGGGTCCGACGCGATCTGTGCGGTAAGCCGCGTGTGCGGCGGCGGCCACGGTGGTGGAAGCCATCAGCGTCGCGAGGGCGACGCGAGCGGCCCGAGTGGATCGAGGAAAGAAGGAAGAAAAGAGGGAAGAAACGAGCGGTCGCATCGGCTTCTCCTCCCGAGCGCCTGGGCCCGACTGGCGTCCGCGACGCCGCGCGACGGGACCGGCTCGAGATGAGTCGCCGCGTCCGCTCGGCAGCCCTGCTGCCCGCGCCGGTGAGGGCGTGAGGGCCAGTGGCTTTGCGTCCCACCCTCTCGAGTGGTTTGCCTTTAGCGAGGACTCGAATTCGCTGGATTGCTCCCTGGCTGACCCGGTTCGTTCAGAACCGCACGAGCCCGTGGATCGATCGCCCCTGCGACGTTCCTGCGCTCGTGTCGCGAGACGCTAGAGCAACTCGCGGGCCAAACGTCACCAATCGTCAGAACCGCAACGAATCCGCGGCGTCACGCGCAGCGTAGGGCGAGTAGCAAACGGATGGGGTCAGATCGACCTTGACGGATCGTCACTGCCGTGACGATTGGCCCCATCCATTCACCAACGGCGACAGAGCAATGCAGGTTGCCGCACATGCCGGATATTTGACGGCTTCCGTCAGAACCAATTGTCACTGCAGCCTGGTTCGACCGTCACCGCAGGGCCGCTCGACCGGACTAATCCGAGCGTTTTCGAGGAGATCTCGTGGATGGCCTCGTGCTTGCTTCGATCACCGGTGCCGAGTGACCCATTCATACTCTTTGATGGAATGACCACAGACGGGAGGCGCGACTCATGGAACGAGATGGAATCGAACGTGTGTGGCCCTCCGTGGCGCGCAAAGATGCGGCATATTGGTCGCCGAGCGACGTCGGTTCGGGCAACTCCGTCAGCGCGACCATGACCCAGCGAGATCCTCTCCGGGATGCAGACCCGAACAAGGTCCGTCGTCTGGAGCCGCGCGTGGCACCCCGGCCGATCGCCGCGCCTTCTGCGCCGGTGCCCAACGTGGGCGCGACTCCGGCTCGTAGCGAGCCGCAATCGACCACGGCGCAAAAGCACACCATCCTGGTCGTCGACGACGACGAAGACCTCGCCCAAGGTCTCGAAGTCCACTTGCTGCGCGATGGCTACAAGGTACTGCGCGCCTCACGCGGCCAAGCGGGGCTGGATCTGGCGCTCACCGGCAAGCCGGATCTGATCCTCCTCGACGTCAACATGCCGGGAACCAGCGGTCTCGACGTGTGTCGCGAGCTGCGCAAGCAGGGCGTCACCACGCCGATCATCATGCTGACGGCCCGTTCGGAAGAGATCGACAAGGTGCTCGGCCTGGAGCTGGGCGCCGACGATTACGTGACCAAGCCGTTCGGGGTCCGCGAGCTGGTGGCGCGGATCCGCGCACGCCTGCGGCGCGATCCGGTGCGACCGGCCGATCATCAGCCCGGCTACCGATTCGAGGACATCGAGGTGGATTTCGAGCGCTGCCGCGTCGCCAAGGCTGGTCAGCACGTCGATCTCACTCCCAAGGAATTCGAGATCCTTCGGATGCTGATTCGCAACCGCGGGCAGATCGTCAGTCGCGACAAGCTGTTGACCGACATCTGGGGATACCAGGTCGTTCCCAACACCCGTACGGTCGATAACCACATCTTGAAGCTTCGCCAAAAGCTCGAGGGCGAGCCGGGAAACCCACGGTTCATCCTCTCGGTGTACGGCGAGGGCTACAAGTTCGTGGGCTGAGCTCGCAGCCACGGCGCCCGCTCGGCTCTCGTCTTGCCACCAGGCGGTGGCAAGGCGTGATACCCGCAGCTTGCGGAGGTCACGACGCAGCGTGACAAAATTTTACGTTCCGCGCGCGACCCACGCCGAGACGCGGAGCTACTATGACGCTTTCTCCTTTTCGATCTCGATTCTTGGCCCCTCCCAGGGGCCGGATGCGCTAGAGGCAGACGTGGCCGAGCCCATTCGTCAGTCCGATGCTCCGCGCGCCACCCGCGCAGGCTCGTTGTCGCCGCGTCGCAGCGGCTCGCTCCGCAATCCTCGAACCACCACCACCATCGTCGGCCGCAGCACGGAACGTGGCCGTGTGCTTCCGTTTCCGCGGCCGCCCGAACCTGCGACCTCCTCGACCGTCGCACCGGCGGCGCGTGCCGACGCGCGAGTCGATCACGCTGCGCTGGCGTTGCTCGAACGCGAGCGCGCCGATGGGCTGCGACGTGTGGTGAACGTCTCGCTCGCGGGCTTCTTCCTCGTTCCCGCCGCCTTCGTCATCACGGCGCTCTGGGTGTTGCACCACGTCTTCGAGGAAGATCGCGGGCAGTTCATCTACAAGGGCCGTCGCCTGGGTAAGGGCAAGCGGAT
>CAYUSL010000441.1:0-5430 GCA_964447125.1 uncultured bacterium
TGCGTGGACGAGATCTGGGAGATCCGCGCCGTGCCCGCCGACAAGGTCGGCACCAACGGCGGCGGCGATCAGGTGGTGGTGATCGAGCCGTCCAACGAGCGCGCGGAAGAGGTCTCGGGCACGCGCTGCCCCAAGCCGCTCAAGCGCACGGTCATCCAGATCGTTCCCAAGGTTTCCTGATCTCCCAGCGCGTCAGGAGCGCGCTTCACCGCGTGCGCGCTGCTCGCGGCGTCGTGCCACGCGCCGCCACCACGGCGCCTCCACCCAAGCGATCACCTCGGCGGGCGGCTCCACGTCGTACGCCCGCTTCCAGCTCGAGCGCCAGCGCTTGCGGCTACCGGCGCTGGACGCCAGATCGGTGAGCGCGTCGAGCGCCTCGGCGGTTCGCGCCGAGCCCACGGTGAGCGCGGCGGCCACCGCGTGCACGGCCCAGCCCAGCGCATCGATCGCATGACCGCGCCGGCGATCCAGCCGCGCCAGATCCAGATACGCGGCGATCATGCCTTCGCGCTCGCCTTCCCTTTCCGAGGCCTCAAGCGCGCGGCGGAACGATCGCCACGCTTCGTCGGCATCACCGCGTAGCTCGGCCACGCGCCCCAGCTCGGCGGCCGCCTCGCTCACCTGCACGCGATCGCCGCGCGCCGCCGCGGCAGCAAGCGCCGCTTCGAGATGGCGAACCGCCTCCTCGGGCTGATCGCGCTCCGCTGCGGTGCGCGCCAGCCCGATCGCGGCCCGGTGCGCGCGCGTCGCATCACCTTGGGCGCGGGCCAGGAGAAACGCTCGTGTGAGGGCCGCCTGCGCCGCATCGAAGCGGTGACGGGCGCGTTCCAGCGCGCCGAGCGACAAGAGCACGCCCACGATCTCCGGATCCGAGCCGCGCTCCTCGCGGATCGCGAGTGCGCGTTCGATGCGACTCGCGGCCGTCTGCTCGTCGCCACGGTGACGCGCCAGGACCCCGAGGTGATGAAGATTCGTCGCTTCGACCTCGCGGTCACCGAGCTCGACGGCCAGCGCCAGCGAGCGCTCGAACCAGCCTTCCGCTCCTTCGAGGTCACCATCGAGGGCCGCCAGCACGCCCAGCTCACCCCACGATCGAGCCAGCGCCGCACGTTCGCCTTTCGCCTCTTCGGCCACGGCGGCGTCGTGGAAAACCACGCGTGCCTCGCTAATGCGGCCGCGCCGGCGCGCACAGATGCCGAGCTGATGGCGGAACGCCGAAGCCGCGGCCGAATCGCCCGGCAACTGTGTCAGCACCTCGCGACAGAGTCGCTCCGCGCGTTCGAGCGCACCCAGGGCGTCGAAGTGCGCGACCACCACCTCGGCAGCGCGCGCCGCTCGTTCGAGCTCGCCTGCAGCCACCAGGTGATGGCGAAGCTCGATGCCATCAGCGAGGTCCGCGTGTACGGGACGCGGCAACGTGCGCACCCGCCAATGTCGATAGCGCGCCGCACACGCATGGGCCGCGCGCCGCTCCGCGGGATCGAGGGCCGCATCGAGGACACCGCGCAGCCAGCGCGGAACCAGGTAGCGACGCTGCTCACCTTCCCCGCTCTGCTCGACGAGGCCCGCGTTCACGAGCTCGTCGAGAGCAACGGCGAACCCCTCGGGGGCATCGAGCGGTGGGCGCGATCGCGCCGCGATGTCCCGCTCCAGCACGAGCTGATCCGCACGCGTGAGGCCGAGCGACTCCACACTCGGTTCCTCGCCGCGCGCTCGCGCCGCCCGAATCGCTTCGTCGAAACGGGCCAGGCGCTCCGCACCCGCCGGATCCTCCCGTACCTCGCGCTCCTGGCCGACGAGCCACTCGAGCCCGAGCGCGTCCACCGCCACGCGATGCACGCTCGCGCGACGCACGAGGACTCGCGCCAGCGGGCTCGCCAAGGCCGCGACCAGCCGCGCCACGCACGCCGCTTCCAGGCCGTCGTCGTCACCCCCCAACACCTCGTCGAGCGCGCCGACTCCGCTCGCGACCATCACACGTTCCAGGAGGCGCAAGCGCCGCGGAAGCCCACGCGCCACGGCTGCGACGCGCGCCGCGAGCGGCGCCGGAAGCCGCACCAGATGCTCGGTGCCGAGCCGCATCCAGCTCGCCGCGTCGCTCCCGAGCGGCTCGAGCACCACGGTCTCGAGACGTGCGTGCCGCGCATCGTCCCCGGATGGCGCGCGGCGCGAGACCACCAGCGCGCGCGGCGCGCCCGCTTCCCGCGGCCACGCTTCGAAGAGCTCCCGCAGGCTCGAATCCGCGATCGTGCCGGCGTCGTCGAGATTGTCCTCGAACGCGTCGAGCACCACGGTGATCGTAAGCCTCCCGGCGGTCTCGCGTGCCAGCCGCTCCCACCGCTCCCGCCACGGCACCTCGGCTCGGGACAGATGCGCCGCCAAGACCGCGAGGGGCTCGCGACCCTCGGCCTCGGGGTCATCGCGCTCGTAGCTGTGCCGCATCCGCTCGGCGAGCTTCGAGCCCACCTCTTCGACGACGTCTTCGGCGACCACGCGACCGGTGAGTGCCACGGTGAGTCGCGGCACCTCCTCCCCGCGTTCCGCGAGCGCCAGCGCGAGCGTGGTCTTGCCCACACCCGCGGGTCCCGTGATCCAGAGCCCGGGACGCTCGCCGCCGCTCGCGACCTTGCGCCACGCGCGCAGCTCGTCGCGGCGCCCCACCACACCGAATCGCGGCGGCGTGCGCTGCGCGGCATCTCGCGCGACGGCGACCTCGCCCGACGCCAGCACCGGGCGCACCAGCGGAGTGGTCACCAAGAGCGCGGCGGGGGCAGACACATCGGCGCGTGCCGGCGTTGCCGCCGAGCCCAGCGCGGCGCGAGAGCGAACGATCGCATCGCGCACGGTTCCGCCTCGGGGGCCGCCCAGCTCCACGAGCAGCCCGCTCACCAGCTCCGCATGCGCCTCGAGGTCCGCGAGCGCGAGCACGGCTGGCAAGCCGGCAGCCACAAGCTCGTAGCCGACGCGCGCGGCTTCGACCGCTGCGTCGCGCGGCGTGAGCGTCGCATCCTTGAGCGGCGCGTTGGCCACGATCACCAACGGCACGGCGTTCGCGCCGCCCAGAGCATCAGCCACCCAACGCGACGCCGCGACGCGCTCCTCGCGCTCGTCGGCGCGCGCCAGCGCCAGCTCACCCTGGCGCATCGCCGCCACCAGCATCACGACGTGCGGCGCGCGTTCGCCGATGCTCGCGCGGATCTCGCTCGAAACCGCGCGTTCCCGGAACGTGACCCGCACCCGTCCCGTGGTGCAGGCGGGCAGAAGTGCCGCCAACGCGGCTCGCGACGCTCGCTCCGCGTCGACGCGCGAGCCGGCGCCGTGTCGCGACTCGGGGCTGGCGATCACCACGAGCACTTCGAGCGGTGCGGGCGTGGCGGTGGGAAACGCGACGGCCCGTGACGGTTGGATCCGCGCGATCGTGAGCGGGCGCGGCTCGGCGACGGCGCTCTCCGGGACGGTGGTGGCGAGCGCGCGCTCCACCGCACCTTCCCAATCGCACGGCTGCCACGGTCGATGGGCAACCTCGAGCGTGACCTCGACGCCAGCCGTCGTGGTGACGGCTCGCCGAATCTCCTGGCGAATCCGCTCGCCGAGCGCGCCACCGAGCAACACAGTCGCGAGCACTTCCGGATCGACTTCGCCAGCACGCGCGGCCGCATCGAGGACGGCCAACTCGACGCGCTCGAAGACGTGCTCGATCTCCAGCCCGTCCACCGTCGCGACGATGCGGTCGGCAGCGAGGTGAAGGTCGACGACAGTCCGATTCCCGATCGACGGCGGAGCGCCCACCGCCGTCGGCCAGTCGGCGGGCGGCGACGAGTCGCCCCGCTCGCCTCGCAACATCGCCACCAGCCGCCACAGCCGCTCGCCGCTCGCAAACGCCGGATCTGCGTGAGCCTCGATGCACGGTCGGGAGCGAAGCGCCGCGGGCAACTCGTCCAACGCTTCCAACAGGACCGGCACCAGCCGCCGCCGCCCTGCGACCGCCCCGCCGAGCAGCCGCCGCGCCAGCTCCGCTTGCCAGCGCTCGTCGAACGCCGCTCGCGAGATCAGCAGCGCCTCGCTCCACGTCCCCGCGTTGCGATCACGGGCGCCTTCGCGACCCGCCAGCGACCAATCGTCGAGGGCCACAGCGATTCCCACCCCGAGCAAACGCTCGGCGAGACGCATCGCCGCCGCTCGCTCCGCCGGGGGATGCGAGATCGAGACGTACCAGGTTGGAGACATGCGGTGGGGAGCCGAGGGCGAGCAGCTCGTGTAGCATAGCCGCGCACCTCGGCGCGCCGGCACGCGGGCGGCGTGCGTTCGATCGCGAGCGCGCCCATGCGAGACGCGATGGATCGTTCCGCAGACGGAGTCGCGAGCGCACGGCACGGGCGACTCGCGCGACTCACGGTGATCGCGACGGCCGCAACGTTGCTCCTCGCGACGCTGGTCGTGGCGACGCTGACGGTGACGTTGCCACCACCCGATCCCCGCCGCATACCGCTCGCGGCCAAGTACGTGTCGCAGCTCCCGGGCGGCACGCCTGCGCCGCTCAGGCTGGAGCGCTCGAACGACACCGCCGCCGACCTGGCACCACTACCGATCCAGCGCACCCCGACGGCCAGCGCGGAGCCGCGAAGCGCTCCTCACACTGCCGAGCCGTCCCCGCGCGACGACCAGGATCCGACCGCGGCGAGCGCGCTCGAAGTGGACGACGCCGGGCACTTCCGGCCCACACCCGGTGCGATCCAGCTCTTCCGCTCGATCTACGACGACTTCGGCGATTGGCGACGCGATCAGGCACGGCAAGCGATCGACGCGACCATCACACGCTCCTTGCCCGAGCCTGCGGCAGGCGAGGCCCACGAGCTCCTCGATAAGTACCTGCGCTACCTCGACGCACTGCGAGCCTTACCGCCGGCGGGACGGGACGTGCACTCGCTCGCGGAGCGCCTCGCGCAGACCCGCGAGATCGAGCGCTCGATCTTCGGCGATGCGCTGGCAGCGACGCTTTTCGACCCCGAGCACGATCCCGGCGCGCGGGCCCTCGAACGGCTCATCGAGCGCGCGGACCCCACACGTTCGGCGCTTCCCACGGACGCACACCCAACCGCGCCACACACCTCGACCAGGCTCGGCGCCGAGCCTCCGCGGCCAGGCGCCGCGTCCACCTGGGACGCGCGCTTCGCGGCGTACCGCATCGAACGCGATGCGATCCTCGCCGACCGCAGCCTCGACCCCGCACAGCGCGTCGAAGCCCTCGACCGCCTCCGCGAGCGCCACTTCACCGGCGAGGACTACCGCCGCGCCGCCGATCTGGACCGTCTCGACGCGCTGTTTCCACGCGCGACCGAGCGCTGAGCGCGTGCGAGGCGTACGCCCCGCGCGCGTCAAAACGGCCGGAAGTTGTTGAGGGCCACGGCCACGCCGTTTTGTGCGAGGCCG
>CAYUSL010000442.1:0-5419 GCA_964447125.1 uncultured bacterium
CGGCGGCAGCGGTTCCGGATCTCTGCCGCTTCGATGTGGTCCTCGCGGTCCGGCTGAAGGAAGGCGAGCGCGGAGAGGCGTGCGACGAGCTGCGCACGCGCCTTCGGCCCCGCAAAGCCTTGCAGCAATTCTTGGAGGATGAGCCCGGTCGTGAAGACCTGCTCCGCCCCGAGGAGCGCATTTCGCAGGACGGCGACCTCGGGCGCGGATTGCTCACCGTCGCGTCGCAGCGCAAGGGACCACACGCTCGTGTCGACGAGCATGCTCACCGCCGGCGAACCCGCTCCGCCTTGTAGTCGAACGACGTGTCCCACTCGAGCTTGCCGAAAAGCTCGGCCACCCGCCGCTGCTCCCGCCGGGCGATGAACTCCTGCAGGGCTCGCGTGACGGCAGCCTTCTTGGTGGGTTCTCCGCTCACGCGGAACGCTCGGTCCAAAAGCTCCGGATCGAGGGCGAGATTCGTGGCCATGTGTGACTCCTCGAAGGCGACTCTACACAGCGCTGGGGGCCTCAGCAACGACAGCACTCCGTCGAGTCAGGTCGGATTCGTGCGCCGTCGGATTCATCGATGGTGGATCGGTGACGACGATCAGACTGGACCGAGGGCCTGCGAAATCGCCGCTGGCATCGCGCGTTCAGGCGGGTTGTCGTGCGTAGCTCACGGTGAGCATCTCCCATTGGTGCCCCTCGGGCTCGTTCCAGTAAACGATCTTGCCACCGTGCTCCGTGTCGATCTGGAGATCGACGGCGCCGTGAACGCGACTGCGGAACGGAATACCCGCCGCTCGAATGCGATCGAGGATCGCGTCGAACTCGGCCTCGCTGACGTGAAAGCAATAGTGGCCGAGCGAGAAGGGTTCATTCCACTGATCGAAGTCGATCGTCAGCGCGTCGCTCACGAAGACCGGCGCGAATGGGCCGATGCCCGTCTCTGACCACGGCACCCCCAGCAACTCGGCCAGCAGCTTCGCCGCGGCGACCTTGTCCCGCGCCGGCACCAAGATGTGATCGAGACCGATGGGCATCGCACCCTCCATTCGGCGAGCGGCGGTGCGCGGCCGAAGTGCCGCGGCGCACGCCGATCTACCGTACCCGAGTTGCCCCGGGGTGCGCGCCGCTCGCTTGCGCGCTCAGCCGTTCGCGAGGAACCACACTGCAGCAGCGATCAGAGCGGTCGCGCCCATCGGCCAGAGAGCGCGCGGGGAGCCGTCGTTCCAGACCAGGCAGCGCCGGATCCGATGCGCGGCGACCAGCGCACTTGCACCAAGGCCCGCAAGCATCACGCTGCGGCTTCCCACAGGCGCAATCGCAACGACCGCCAGCGCCGGCACGACGTTCATCACGACCTCGCCGAGCCACCGTGCCACGGTGCCTGCCAGGTGCGGGAAGCGAACGTCGCCGAAGCGGATGGCGAGCTCTTCGGCGAAGAGCATCGCATCGATCCAGTCGAGGGGACCAACGACCGTCGAGCCTGCGGGAGAGGACACACGCCACGCAACCGGGAGGCGCACCACGCTGAATACACGCACGCGGAGTGCCGCCGGTGCGCAGCGAATCGGCGCCTCGACGCGCAGCGTGCGCGCGCTGCCATCGGCGCGGTGCTCGCTGATCCCGTTTGCCACGATCGAGTAGCGCGAGCCTATGGCGCGATCACCGCGCTGACCCCGGTCGACCGCTCCGATCGCCAGCGCGCCGCATACCAGCGTGAGTCCAACCGCCGTGATCGGCTCGCGAGCGAGCGCGTCGATGCCGAAACGGGACATCAACGCGACTGCGGGGAGCATCAACAGGACGTCCCAGAGACCGTCGCGGGCCGCAGGATCGAAAGCCCCGACCACGCAGTCGTGAGCCGCGCCAGCGGCATCGGCCTCGCCGGCAGCCGATGCGACGCCATCCACATCGCGCACCAAGAGGCGCGACGCGGAACCATCCGAATACGCAGGCGCGTGTTCGACGAGCGCAGTGAATCCGAGACCCTCGAACAGGTGAGCGGAAGGACCGGCTTGCCACGTCGTGACCCACACCCGCGGCACGCTTGCGCGTGTGAGCCGGAGTAGTAGCTCGAGAACGAGGGCGCGACCGACCCCGGTTCTCCGCGCCTCCTCGGCCACCGCGAAGTCGGTGACGAACGCGTCGGCAGGCGCCGGTCTCGCCCCTGCGCGGTCGTCCTCGCCCAGGCGCAACAGATGCTGCACGCGGACGCGATCGCGCTTCTCGGCAGCTGTGTTGCGGCGCGCCCATTCGACGATGCGCTCCTCTTGGCCCGGCAGCCGTGACCAAAGCCACATCCGCGCAATCGCCAGCCGCTGCACCGGGTGTTCGTCGAACAGGTGAAATGCCACGAAGCCCACGATGCGTTCGCCGCGCCGCGCGACCAACGTGTGCTGCCCGTCGAGCAGTCCCTCGAAGCGCCGTGCCGCGGCCTCATAGGTCAGCTCGCCACTCGCGATGAAGCTCAGCCGATGCAGCTCGATGAGCGCATCCCGATCCTGCGTCTCGAAGCCCCGAATCTCGAGCGGCGCCGTGCCACGAGCGGTCATGCTCGAAACTCCGTCCCGTGCCGCGCGCGACGCGAGCCTTGGCATCGAGTCGCCGCGGACGAGCTGGACGGATTCGGCTGCGCGAGTCCCATGGCGGAAGGCGACGCGATGCGCGACCGCTACTTCTCGAGGGCGCTGGCGAGGGCCAGCGTGGCCACGACGCATTCGCGCAGTCGCTCTTCGGAAGGGGTCTTCGGATCGGCACCACGAGCCGCGCGCTGCTGCTGTGTGACGCACACGTTGCGTCGTCGCTTCGGCGGTGCGAGATCCAGCCAGCTCACGCGCGGATGCGCCCACGCAGCGGAGCAGAGCGCCAGCCGGCCACTTTCACTCAGCCGACCAATGCACTCCGAGGAATCATCCCCGCTGACGAGATACACCGCATCGAATTCGGGATCCCCCGAGAATGCGCAAGGGCCATCCTCCGCGATGACTCTTGCCCGCTCGTACGAGCCCACGGGGGCCCAGAGAACCGTCGAGCGCTCGGGTAGCTCCCAGTTCGTGTCGACGACGACCCACAAGAGGCGATTACCGAGACCGATGTCGCAACCCCGGCCCGCCGCATGACCCCGGATCACGAGCGATCCCCCGTACGACTCCACGGCGCCGCTCACCCCCGCGTGGAGCGCTACGGCCTCCAACACCTCGCGTACGCGCTCTGGATTCACCGCACGTTCCTATGCACAGCGAACGCCACGCTCAGCCACGAGCCGCGCTTCGTAGGTTCCATGAGCCACCAGTGGACGCGCAGCTCATCGGCTTCAGCGGCTCGCTCCACTGGAGGCCCGTTGGCATACGCCAGCCTGCACGAACGGCGGCGACGATCTCCACAGATGGGATGGCGACTTCGACGCTCGGAACGTCGAGCGGTGGCCTCCCTCTCTGCTCCCGCCGGAAAACGGCGAGCCGTCCGTCGCGGCGACGAAGCCGTGGTGCGCCCGCCCTGCATGCTCCGGAGCCTCCAATGCGCGCAGGTGCGCCTCCGAGTACCGGAGTTTCTTCATCGATACAACTCGACGCACTGAATTCCACGGGCTCTTGCTGCGCGTAGAAACCTTCGCTCGAGCGTCCGGAGCAGTGGTCGTTGCACGACCGCGAGCTCGAACTCCACGGCACATGCCACTATCTGCCGTGGCATTTACGCGGCTACGCCTCATCGTAGGCGCGCTCGAGCGCAGCGACGTCGAGCTTGACCATCGTCATCATCGCCTTCATCACGGCTTCTACTCTCCTGGAGTCCTGGTCGCGGATGAGCTCCATGAACCGGCGCGGCACGATCTGCCACGCGAGACCAAACGGATCCTTGATCCAGCCGCACTGCATGGGCGTTGCCCCGGCTTCGACGAGCTTGTCCCAGTATCTGTCCACTTCGGCCTGGTCCTCGCAGTCGACGAAGAGCGAGAAACCTTCGGAGAACGTGAAGTACGAACCGCCGTTGTAGCCCATGAAGACTTGACCACCGACGACGAACTCAGCGGATGTGATCGGACCGTCGCTGCCGGTGCGCGCGACATTCCGAATCTCGGAGTCCGGAAACGTGGCGACGTAGAACTCCATGGCCGCCTCGAGTTGATCGTTGAACATCAAGAACGGTGTGACCTTCGTCATCAGCGGTCCTCCTTTCTGGTGGGCCATGGTCGCCGAAGCTCCGGTAGTTGCCTGAACCGGGCGCCATTCTGTTCTGCGCAACACAGAGCTACGCGGCAGGCCCGGACTACCCCAGAATCAATCCCGCGCGCGTCCGGTGTCGTCTTCTGCAGCGTCCGGTTCCGCATGAAGGCATCGCCATCGGCGGCCACGGACAGCGGATGTTAGCTGGAAGTGGTACGAGCACAGCAACGCGTGAAGCGGGCGAGCTCTAGCATTCGCTCGAGATCTTGCGTGACATCTGCGGCCGCTTCTTCAAACACTGCAGACTCGTCTTGATATGAGCTTGCGTGCCAGGAAAACCCGTAGGGATCCGGACCAAGGCACCACCACTTATCACGCTCATGCACGACGGTGCCAAGGCGGTACCTGCCCGGCTTCCCGCTCGCGAATTCGGCGCGCGAGCTCCCGCCGAATCCCCGCAAAGTTTCGGGATCGTCGGAAAGCACCACGTTCACGGTGAAGTTGCGGGTATCGCGAGGCTGCCAGCTGTTCTGAAGATGGACGTAGAGCGGCTGGCCCGTTTGCTCGATGATCCCGAAATCAAACGTGCTGGCCGCAGGCAAGACTGTGCTGAGCGCCTTCGGGATGCGCCGAACGTCGCCGTATCGCGACCTCCAGTATCGACCTGCGAATTTCACGAAATTCGGGAAGATACCCGCTGCCATGACGACCTCGGTGCTACGCGTCTCGAGTCCGTTCGCAAGACCTCAAGCTCACCAGCGGCTGCGCGGCCTACCGGGTGATCCGAGGATCGGATCGCTCACGGCCGCTTGGTGGGCGGATCAGGAACACGCGCGCATGATCAAGCGTCACCAACTCGAATCGACCCATGAAGCGGTTGCGACTGGACCACGGCCCCGCGAACCACGGTGCGTTGCCAGTGAGGCATCGCCAGAAACGCCTCCACGGCGAAGTTGTCGCCCAGCCTGCGCGAGCCAGCGCCTCATCTGCCAAGATCTTCGCCTTTACCTCCTCGGACCGCCGCCGTAGATCTTCGGGAAGATCGTCACATTGCTCTCCCACCCCCGTCTCGACAAGTCGCCTTCTGACGGCGGAATCAGTGCCTCGGTAGCGAATGCAAGGAAGATCGGCCAAGTGGATGGCGCTGAGGATCGCTTCAACGTCGTCTGCGCTTTCAGGCTGCCGATGGATGAAGCAGTGCGAGTGCTCGTGCCAGTCGGCAATGAGCCGAGGAGCCTGGCGAGACGGCACGCCGCAGAGCGCGCAGC
>CAYUSL010000443.1:0-5403 GCA_964447125.1 uncultured bacterium
TCGAGGGCGTTCTCGCCGTGGCGCATCACCACCACGCCGCCCACGGCGTCGCCCTCACCGTCGAGATCGACGACACCGCGACGGATGTCGGGTCCGAGCTGGATGCGACCGACGTCGCGCATCAGCACCGGGGTGCCTTGCTCGTCGGTCTTGAGCACCACCTGCTCGAGGTCGGCCACGTTTTTCACGTAGCCGCGGCCGCGCACCATGAACTCGGCGCCGCTCACTTCGATCAAACGTCCGCCCACCTCGACGTTGGCCTTGCGGATCGCTTCGGCCACCTGCATCACCGAGAGGCCGTACGCCACCAGGCGGTTGGGATCGACCGTCACCTGGTACTGGCGCACGAAGCCGCCGATGGAGGCGACCTCCGCCACGCCCGGCACGGATTGCAGCGCGTAGCGCAGGTTCCAGTCCTGGAACGAGCGCAGGTCGGCGAGATCGTGCTGACCCGACTTGTCGACGAGCGCGTACTGATACACCCAGCCCACACCGGTAGCGTCCGGGCCGAGCTCGGTGCGCACTCCGTCGGGCAAGAGCGGCAAGATCTTGCTCAGGTATTCGAGGACGCGACTGCGCGCCCAGTAGAGATCGGTGCCGTCCTCGAAGATCACGTACACGTAGCTGAAGCCGAAGTCGGAAAAGCCGCGGATCGTCTTCACTCGCGGCGCACCGAGCAGCGCCGACACGATCGGATACGTGACCTGGTCTTCGAGGATGTCGGGGCTTCGGTCCCAGCGCGAGTAGACGATCACTTGGGTGTCGGAGAGATCGGGGAGGGCGTCGAGCGGCATGCCGCGAATCGAGTGGATCGCGAACGCCACCCACGCGCCCACCACCACCAGCACCGCGATCGGTCTGCGGGCCGAGAGTGCGATGAGCTTCTCGATCACGACCCACCTCCGTGACCGGCGTGGCCGAGGTGGCCGGCATGACCACCGAGCGACGCGGGCGCCGTGCTCGACGTGCCACCTGCCGCCGCGCCTCCTCGCGCCGCTCGGTCTTCGGTCGCCGCGCTTTCCAAGGATGACGCTGCGCCCGACACCGCCGCTTCCAGACGCGACTCGGAATCGATGAGGAAGTTCCCGCTGGTGACGACTCGCTCGCCATCCGCGAGCCCGCCCCGCACCTCGTAGCCGTCGCTCAGGTGAGCGCCCAGGTCCACGACGCGCGGCTCGAGCCGGCCGTCGCCGTGGTCCACGAACACCACGCTCTTGAGGCCGGTCATGATGACCGCGCGATCCGGAACCACGAGCGCCTTGCCGAGATCGCCGGCCATGACCACGTCCGCGAACATGTCGGGCTTGAGCAAGAGCTCGGGATTGGCGAACTCGAGGCGCACCTTCACGGTGCGGGTCTTCGACTCGACCGTCGGGTACACGTACGTCACGGTGCCCTCCCAGGTCCGCCCCGGGAGGTACGAGAGCGTCATGCGCGCGCGCTGGCCCACCTGAACGTAGGGCAGCTCGTACTCGTACACGTCGGCGAGCACCCACACCTGCGACAGGTCGGCGATCGCGTAGACCGTGTCGCCCGGGCTCACTTGCATGCCGTGGATCGCCTTGCGCTCGACGACGACGCCGTCGTAGGGCGAATGGATGGCGAGGGTTCGCTCCGGCTCGCCGCGCTGCTCGAGCCGCCGGATCTCGCCGGGCTGGATGTCCCAGAGCAGCAATCGCTGGCGCGCCGCATCCACCAGCGACGCTGCACGCGCCTGAGTCTCGGCACTCGCGTTGACGCTCGTCTGGTCACGGGAACGCTTGGCGAGCAGGTACTCCGCCTGGGTCGCGTAGAGCTCGGGGCTGTAGATGTCGAAGAGCTTGTCGCCGCGCTTGACCACCGCACCCACGAAATCGACGTAGGGGTGCTCGACGTAGCCGCCGAACTTCACGTGGACGTGCTGCACGCGCGACTCGTCGTACGCCACGCGGCCCACGGTCCGCACGCTGCGTTCGAGCGGGATCTCGCGCACCAGGTCCGTGGTGACGCCGATGAGCTGCTGGCGTTCGCGGGGAATCGTCACGGCCACGCGGCCCTCGACCGCCACCGGCGCCGACGCTGCGGGCGCGGACGGCGCGCCAGCGACCTCGCCTGAGACCGGCGCGACCCGCTTCACCAAGGTCATCGAGCAGATCGGGCAATGTCCGGGCTGTTTGGAGGTGTAGGTCGGGTGCATCGGGCAGTAGTAGGTCACCGCCTCCGATTCACTCGCCGAATCGTGGCTCGAGCAGCCGATGCCGAACGGGAGGACGACGAGGCTCGCGCCGATGGCGAGCGCCGCGAGCGTGCATGCGAGAACGCGCCGCCCACGCGGAAAAACGAACGAGCTGAGGGCTGGGGAATTCATGGCTCACTCCGATCACATGCCCATGCCGCCGCTGGTGCTCGCGGCGGGCGTGGAGGAAGTGGAAGGTGACTCGGATGCCGGCGTCGCTGCTGACGCAGGCGCGCTTTCCATGCTCGCGCTCGCGGCGCCGGCGGGCATGGCCCGTGCGTTGGTCTGCACCGGCGTCAGCGAGATCGCCGCGAGATCCGCGCGCAATCCTTCGAGCTCCGCGATGCGCGCCGCATGACCGGCGCGATCGCGGTAGAGCGCGGCGAGCGGGTCCAACACGGCGCCGAGGGAGGACTGTCCGGCGCGATAGGCGGCCAAGGCCGCCTCCACGCCGAGCTCCTCGTGGCCGAGCACTGCGTCGCGCTCGACTTCGAGCGATGCGAGCAACGCCGTGATGGCGTCCAGGCGCTGCTCGGTCCGCGCGCGGACCAGACTGCGAATCGCATCCACCGAAGCGGCCGCGCCGCGCGCCGTCGCTTCCGCAGCTCGGAGCGCCGGCTTTTGCTTGGTCTCCGCCCAGAGCGGTAGCGAAAGACCGACGCTGGCCTGCCACATCGGGTCGAGCCCGCCGCGGTTCATGTAGCCGCCGCTCACGTAGAAGTCGGGCAGGACCGCTTTCTCGGCCAGCGCTCGCTCGAGGCCGGCGCGTTCGAGCGTCGCCGACGCAGCGACGAGCTCGGGGCTCTCCGCCTCGGCAGCGGCGAGCACGGACTCGCGCGCGGGCGGGGTGGAATCCAGCTCGAGGGTCGCGGCCTCGGGCAGCGGGGCGTCCCGCGGCCGATCGCGGAGGCGGTTCACCTCGCGCTGGGCCAGATCCCGAGCCAGCGCGATGTCGAGGCGCGCTTGCTCGAGACGCGCCAGCTCGACCTGCGCACGCAGCACTTCGGGTTGCGACGCGAGGCCGGCTGCGTAGCGTGCCCGCGCGATCGCCTCGAGATCCGCGACCGCGCGCGACTCCTCGGTGAGCAGCTCGCGATTGCGCTCGGCCAGAGCCAGCGCGACCCAGGCTTTCTCCACCTGTGCCCGCAGGTCGCGGCGCACGCGATCGAGGCGAGCGCGCGCCACCTCGACGGCGCGCCCGCGCGCCTCGCTGGCCGTCGCGAGCTTCCCGGGGAACGGCAACGCCTGCGACCAAACGAACGCGAGCTGGGTCATTTCCTGGCTGCCGAGCGAGGGCGCGAGGCCGTCGTTCTGGTAGCCGATGGTGAAGACCGGGTCGGGTGGCGCGCCCGCTTGGCTCGGCACCTCGAGCGCTGCGTCGACGGCGGCCTCGGCGACCCGTACCTCGGGGTATCGCTCCAGCGCCTCGGCCACCACGGCCTCTCGCGCGTCACGCGCGGAGGCCGCTAGACCGACGTCACCGAGGACCAGCGCGGAGACGATCCCCACTGCCGCCGCGCCGGCGGCCGAACGAACTCGTACGCGATGATCCAGTCGGCGCGCGGCCGACCGGCGATCGAACTCCATCCCTGCCTCCCGCTGCAGGCCGGTGTGAACCGACGGCCCGCTCACGAGGGACGGCGCACCAGCGCGCGACGCGCGCGGAGCTGCGCTGCCCCCTCAGCCGAGAAGCGGCGGGATCAAATCAACAGGGTGCGATGCGCTCGATAGATCGGAACCCCAGGCGAGGGTCCGATCGGCTCGAGCCGGCTGGACGGACCGAGGGTCGAAAGTTCGGAATCGGTAACGTCCCGGGCACCCCAGGGGGGCGCGAGTGGCGACGGCGAGAGCGAGCTCGCGCTCGACTCGCTCGCGGGAGCCGGCGCGGCTGGACGCAGATCACAGCAATTCGGTGCCTCGCTCACGCGAGAATCGCACGTAGACGTACCTAGCTCCGCGTCCGTACAGCAACAATGCGCTGCGCTTGCGACGCACGTGAGCAACGGCAGGGCGAGCGTCGCGACGATTGCGAGCGATGCGACGATCGCGAGCGTGCGGAACCTGGCCGACGGCGTCATGCTGCGCAGCATAGCAAGATCCGCTCCACGATCGAAATCGAGAGTCCTCGAACGGCGCGCACGGTGCTGAATGAAAGCTCCCGGAGTCGTTCGGATTTCTTGACTCCCTCCGGGGGCTCGCGTAGCGTTCTCTTGGGGTTTCGAGTTGGTGAGCGGTAGCTACCCGCGCCGCCCACGAACCCGAGGCAGGGGAAATCATCTATCGATCGCATGGCTCGATGGCGTTTCGTCATCGACGCGCACGAACGTGCTCAGCGCACGATCGCGGGGGGAAACCGATGAAACTCGTGAGGCAACGAAACAAACGACGTGCGTCGCCAGGTGTGCTTGCCGCGATCGTGGTCTCGAGCGCGGCATGTCTCCTCGCCGTGACGCCGGCTCACGCGCAGGAAGCCTGCACGCAAGCACAAGTCGACAGCCTCCGAAGTCAGGTCAAATCCGCTCGCACGACCTGGCAGGCCTCCCGCAAGCGCGCCGACCACGATGCCTACGCCGCGGCGCGCGCAGCGCTGTTCGGGTACGCGACACGGTGCGCTGAAGCACTTCAGACGCCTGCGCGCTCGCTCATCGCAGGTGCGCTGACCGTACCCTTCATCGAGACGCCGAACGGCGACCCCAGCGCCAGGGCGCCCGGCGACTTCACGGACTTGTTCATCACCACGGTGCCCACGTCGATCAGCGGATCGGCCGGAAGCACGCTGACTTACACGCTGCTCACGACGTGCTTCGAGAAAAACGCGGTCACACCCGCACTGCAGGATTACATCTTCGCCACCGAGGGTGGCACCGGCGCCTCGATGACCGGCTTCGACGACCCGAACCGGGGCGCCGATAGCTGCACCAACAACGTCGGTGTCGCGGGGGCGCTGGACGGCGTCTTCTGCACGCTCGGCGAGGACCTGCCGTACACCTTCCCGCCGACCTACTGGGCGATTCAGGTCGAGGTGACGTCGCCCCAGGGTGCGACGCTCTCCTCCGAAGCCTCGGTCCACGGCGCGGAGTTCGAGAGCAGCACCCTCAACAACACCACCACCGCGTCGATCCGCTTCAGCGCGTCGAGTGGGCTCTCGATCTCGGCCAGTGGGCCATCCGGCGTGATCGCCGGTGACC
>CAYUSL010000444.1:0-4211 GCA_964447125.1 uncultured bacterium
TAGAGCACCGCCATGTCGAAGCCTTCGATGTCCATGGCTTCGAGCTGGCTCGCGGCGTCGTAGCCGCGCTCCGCAGCAAAGCGGAAGCGCTCCTGGGTGTGCTGGCGGGGATCGTCGTAGCTTTCTTGCCAGCCGACCACGTCGGGCATGCGGTGGCCGCAGACCTCCACGGTGATGGCGCCGCGGCAGCGCGGCGCTTGATCGCGGAACTCGCTCTCGATGTAGCGCTCCCAGAGATCGATCGGCTCGATGACGTGGCCGTCTGCATCGACGGCCGGGATGCCCTGATACATGGCGGCTCCTCCGCGGGGCGCGGTGCGCCCCGGATCGATCGCGAACGAATCGCTCAGAACTGCAAGTTGGCGCCCAGCGAGATCTCGAGGTCCGAGTTGAAATCCTGCCCACCGTGGTTCGGCAGCGAATAGAAGAAGTTCTTCACGTCGGCGCGGAAGCCGAGCCACGAGATGGGCGTGTGGATCGTCATTCCGCCGCCGATGAAGCCACCGATGGCGTCGTTGGGGCCGACGTCGAACCACGCGGGGCCGACGGATGTGTACATGTCCGCGTACCAGGAATCGGAGTCGAGGCCCATGCGCAACGGCACGTTCCAGACTGCCGCGACGTTCACCACCAAGAACGAGTCACCGTCCTCGGCCTCGAGACTGCTCACCGGATCGATGAGCGCGCTGCCATAGAGGACCTCCGCGGAGGCCCACCACGCGCGTGTGAAACGGTACGTGACGCTGGCGCCGCCGGCCACGAACGAGCGCAGCGCGTCGCCGGTGTAGAAGGTCACCTGCGGCGTGATCTCGAGGGTAGGGTTGGGATCGCCGAGGTCGGGGGGAGCGCTGGCTGCTTCAGGGGTCGCAGCGGTGTCAGCGGGCGGCGGGGCGGCTGGATCGGACTGGGCGAAGGCGAGGGTGCCGGAGCACGCGAGGAGCACCAGACAGACGATCGTCTTCATTCGGCCTCGTCGCCGGCGCCGCGCGCCGGCCGTTGGGGTTTCAGCTCTCCACCTCGATCAGCGTCGCGCCACCCTGACCGAAGCCACCGCAGATCGCCGCCAGCCCGTAGCGCCCGCCGCGACGCTTCACCTCGTGGGCCAAGTGGCCGACGAGACGCGCGCCGGTCGCGCCGACGGGGTGGCCGAGGGCGCAGCCGCCGCCGTTGGGGTTCACGCGCTCTGCGTCGGTGATGCCGAGCTCCTTCATGACCATGATCGGCGCGCACGCGAACGCCTCGTTGACCTCGATCACGTCGAGCTGGTCGGCGCGGATGCCGGTCTTCGCCAGCACCTTCTTGGAGGCCGGCACGGCCGAGTACACGAGGTTGGTGGGATCGCAGCCGGCGATGGCGATGCCGCGGATCGTGCAGAGCGGCGTGAGCCCGCGCTTCTCGGCGTTCTCGCGCGCCATCACCATCACCACCGCGGCGCCGTCGGCCTGGCCGGAAGCCGAGGCGGCGGTGATGCGGCCGCCCTCGAACTGAAACGGCGTGGGCAGGCTCGCGATCTTTTCGTAGCTCGATCCGGGGCGCGGGCATTGATCGCGGTCCATGAGGAACGGCGTGCCGTCGTCGAGGTGACCTTCGATGGGCACGATCTCGTCGCGGAACCGGCCTTCGTCGTGGGCGCGCACCGCGCGCACGTGGCTCTGGTGCGCCCAGCGATCCATCTCCTCGCGCGAGAGATCGTAGAGCACCGCCATGCGCTCGGCGGCGACCCCGCCGGTGAGCTCCATGGGGTTCACCTTGTCGAATAGCTTGGGATTGGGGTTCTGGGTGGACATGAGCGTGCCGGGTTCGTTGATGACCTCGAAGATGTCCATGTCCGCGCGCATCACGGGGATGGCGAGGTGGGTCATGCTGTCGAGCCCGCCGGCGATGTAACAGTCGCCCATGTTGGACACGACGCTCATGCTCGCGATGTGGATCGCGGACATGGGCGTCACGCAGGCGCGCTCCACCGTGAGGCCGGTGACCTCGACGGGGAAGTCGGCGAGGTAGCCGACGTTGCGCGCTGGGTGAGCCTGTTCGCCGACTAGCTCGACGGCGCCCAGGATCACTTCGTCCACGTCCTTGGGCGCCACACCGGTGCGCTCGACGAGCGCCTTCAGCAAGTGGATGGCGAGATCGTCCGAGCGCTGGTTGCGCAGGTGCCCCTTCTTCTTGTCGGCACGGCCGAATGGCGTGCGGACATACCCCACGATCACGGGCTCACGGCGTCGGTCTACGGGAAACATGAGATCTCCGGATCGGACACGGGGGCGTGCATTCCGCGGTGGAGGGCCGCGGTCCCTCGCAGCCGCAGGGATGGAGCGCGTGCGAGCGGACGGTCGCGACGGAGCGCGACCCTCCAGGGCTCGTGGACGCGCGTCACGAGGATGCTTCGAACGTTGCGTCGCCCAGCACCTTGGGCTCGCCGTTTTGGTTCTCGGTGTGGATCTCGACCTTGACCAGCGTTTTGCTGCCTTCGCTTTCGACGCCGGTCACCTTGGCGCGGCAGGTGATGGTTTCGCCCGGCCAGGTCATGGTTTTGAAGCGGCATTTGATCTGACGAAGCTTCCCCATGCCCGCGACTTGTCCGAGATGCTTGGCGAGCATCGCCATGCCGAGCATCCCCTGGGCATAAACCGTGGGGTAACCCATGGACTGGGCTAGCTCTTCGTCGGTGTGCATGGGGTTTGGATCCATGGACACCTGCGAGTACGCGGTGATCAGCTCGCGCGTGACCTCGCCCGCGACCATCGGCGGGAGCTCGTCTCCGACTCGATACGTGGTCATGTCGTTCTCCGTGCTCACTCGGTGGCGCGCTTCGAGATCAGCGTGAGGCGCGAGGTGTAGACGGGCTGGCCCTTGGCGTCGCTGGCGGACGCCTCCATCACCACGAAGTCGAGGGTGCCGCTGCGTCCGACTTTCTCCCACATGTCGGCGATACGCCCCTTCATGGTGAGCGCCTGTCCCGTGACGATCGGCTGGAAGTACAGAAACTCCTGCTCGCCGTGGACGATCGAAGGCAAGTTGAGCTCGAGCTCGAAGAAGAGCTCGGGGTTCATGGACTCGGCCATGAAGGCGATCGGGTAGGTGGGCGGCGCCAGCACGTTCGAGTAGCCGGCGGCGCGCGCGGCCGCTTCGTCGTGGTAGAGCGGATCCATCTCGCCGACCACCCGCGCGAAGGCCTTGCTCGATTCGGGGTTGATGGTGACGGTGGTCGCTTCGGTTTCTTTACCGATCAGCTCTCGCTTGGGCATGCGCGCTCCGTTCGGGCTTCTTTAGGCCCGCCGGTCCCTCGGCGGACGGGCATCCATCGTGACGGCCGATCGAGTCCTCGCGCGCGAGGGACCGCGCGCGCTCCAGCCGAGTGTGCAGCGCGCTCAGAACAACTCCCCGATTCGTCCTGCGATCTCGGCGGGCTGCCAACGGCCGTCCTTGTTGATCGCCTTGGGGTTGCTCCACGTGAAGTAGCGGTCGAGGTCGCCGCCGCGGATCCCGAATACCTCGCCACTGATCTCGCTGGAGAGGTCGGATGCCAGGAACACCGCGAGGGGTGCGATGTTGGCCGGCGACATGATGTCGAAGCCGCCGTCGTCGGCTTCGAAGTTGCCGAAGGTGGCTTCGGTGATGCGCGTGCGCGCCAGCGGCGCGATCGCGTTCACCTTCACGTTGTAGCTCTCGAGGTCCATGGCCCACACGCGCGTGACCATGGCAATGCCAGCTTTTGCCGCCGCGTAATTGGTCTGGCCGCGATTGCCGATGAGCCCGGCGCCGCTGGTGGTGTTCACGATGTGGCGGGTGTCGGTGTTGCCCTTCTTGAACTCGTCACGCCAGTAGGCGCTCGCCCAGCGGGCGCAGTTGAAGTGGCCCTTCAAGTGCACCGCGATGACCGAGTCGAACTCTTCCTCGCTCATGTTGTAGAGCATGCGGTCGCGAATGATGCCGGCGTTGTTCACGAGCGCGTCGAGGCGGCCGAACGTGCTCACCGCGGTCTCGACCATGCGCTTCGCACCGTCGAACGACGTGACGCTCTCGGCGTTGGCGATCGCCTCGCCGCCCTTGGCGCGGATGAGCTCGACCACTTCCTGCGCCGGCGTGAGATCGCTGCCGCTGCCGTCGATCGCCCCGCCGAAGTCGTTGACCACGACCTTGGCGCCTTCGGCGGCGAGCAGCAGGCATTCCTCGCGCCCGATCCCGCGACCGCCACCGGTGACGATCGC
>CAYUSL010000444.1:4311-5398 GCA_964447125.1 uncultured bacterium
CCGAGCAGCGCCATGCGCGTCCAGCGCTGCAGGTCGGACTCCATCAGGTAGCTCTGACCGCCCACCACCTGCATCGCCGACTGGGTCACGCGCGTGGCCATCTCGGTGCAAAACACCTTGGCGATCGATCCATCCATCGACATACGATCGCCCGAGGCGGCTTTCCACGCGGCTTTGTAGACCAGATTGCGCCCGGCCTCGATGTCGATGGCCATGTTCACGAGCTGCCACTGGATCGCCTGGAACTTCGAGATCACGCGCCCGAATTGCTCGCGCACCTTGGCGTGATCGAGGGCTTGCTCGTAGGCCTTCTGCGCCAGCGCCACGTGCGAGGCCGCGACCATGATCCGCTCCATGTCGAGGCTCGACATCATCTGGTACCAACCGCGGTCGAGAGCCTCGGGCCCGCCGATGATCATTTCCTTGGAGACCCGCACGTTCTCGTAGGTGATCTCGCACAGGCTCATGCAGCGCGAGCCGAGCTTGGGCACCTTGCGGATCGAGACGCCCGGCGACTTCCGATCCACCATGAAGATGGTGATGCCGTTGTAGCGATCGGAGTCGGTGCGCGTGCACGTCATGATGTAGTCGGCGACGTCGGCACCCGAGATGTAGTGCTTGTAGCCGTTGAGAATGAAGTGATCGGGACCGTCGGGCTCGCCCTTGGTGACGATCGCTGCTGCGTCCGAGCCGGCGCCTGGCTCGGTGAGCGCGAAGCAGCCCTTGAGCTTCCCGGCGATGATCTGCGGCAGGTACTTCTTCTTCTGCTCTTCGCTACCGTTCAAGAGCACCATCTGGCCGGCGAAGAAGACCGGCAGCAGGTAGCACGCCGCCGCGGCTTCGCTGCCGTAGGCGAGCTCTTCGACGGTGAGCGCGAAGTCGATGGCGTTGCCGCCCGTGCCGCCGTATTCCTCGGGGAAGCACACGCCGTAGATGCCGGTGGCGGCGAGCTTGGGCATCAGCTCTTCGGGAAAGCGCTCGTTGGCCTCGATCTCCCGGTCCAGCTCGGGCGAGGTCTCGCGCTTCACGAAGGCGCGGATCATCTGTCGATAGGCTTCCTGCTCGGGCGTGAAGTTGAAGTCCATGG
>CAYUSL010000445.1:0-5397 GCA_964447125.1 uncultured bacterium
CTGCGCGACGCTGGTGATGTTGCGGGTGATCTCGACGCTGCCGCGCGCCGCTTCGCTGACGTTGCGCGCGATCTCGTTGGTGGTCGCAGCCTGCTCTTCCACCGCGCCAGCGATGGTGGTGGAGATCACGTTGATCTGGTCGATCACGTGGGTGATCTCCGCGATCGCTTCGATCGCGCCACGGGTATCAGCCTGGATCGCCTCGATCCGGCCGCCGATGTCCTCGGTGGCCTTGGCCGTTTCCTTGGCGAGCTCCTTGACCTCGTTCGCGACCACCGCGAATCCCTTTCCGGACTCGCCCGCGCGCGCCGCTTCGATGGTGGCGTTGAGGGCGAGCAGGTTGGTCTGCTCGGCGATCGACGTGATGACCTTCACGACGTTGCCGATCTCGTTGCTCGATTCGCCGAGCTTCGAGATCGTGGTGTTGGTGCCACGGGCGATTTCCACGGCTTGCGACGCGACGCGCGCCGCTTCCTGCGCGCTCTTGGCGATCTCGTGGACCGATGCCGTCATCTCCTCGACCGACGCAGCGACGGTGCCGATGTTCCCGTTCACCTGCTCGGCTGCCGCGGAGACCACACCCGCTTGCGACGACGTCTCTTCCGCGTTCGCCGTCATGTGCCGGCTCACCGCCGAGAGCTCCTCGGAGGAACTGGCGAGACCGGTGGCGGCCCCCGCGATGCCGCTCATCGCGTCCCGCATTGCGGCCATGGCGCGGTTGAGCGCGGCGCCCATTCGTCCGACCTCGTCCGTGGAGGTCACGCGCACTTGTTGGCGCAGGTCGCCGGCAGCGACGTCCTCGAGCACGGTGACGGTGCCGATCAGGGGGCGCGTGAGCGTGCGCGTCACGACGAGCGCGATCGCCACCAGCAGCGCCGCCGCGACGCCACCGGCGATGAGCGTGTCGTTGCGCAGCTCCGCCGCCGCCGCGAGCGCCTCCGACGACTCCTGACGCACGAGCGCCGCCCAGCCGTGGCCGGTGTACGCGCCGAAGCCCTTCTCGGGCGCGTAGCCGTTCACCGTCAGCTTGCCGGTGCGCTCGTGCGGCTCGACGTTGTAGCCACTCTTGCCGGCGACCCCGAGCTTCGCCGCCGCGAGCCCGGCGTCGACCAAGTTCAGCTCGAGCACGGCCTTGGGATCGTGGTCGTCGATGACGAGCCCGGACTTGGTGAGCAGCCGAGTCTGGACGCCCTTCCAGCCCGCCGCGGCGAGGTGCGCCCGGGAGTCGGCGCCGATCGCGCTCACGATGCGTGCGAACGATGCGCGATTCGACCATACGCGCACGATCGCGCCATTCTCGTCGCGAATCGGCGCGGAGAAGTTGAGCGTGAGCGGATTGCCGCCGACGACGTCGCTCATCATCGGGTCGCGCCCGACGTCGCTGGCGTAGGACTCGCCCGCCTTCACGGAGCCGTCGATGCAGCGCTGGAACCACTCCTCGCTCTCGACGCTGCGGCCGATCCACCGCTTCGTGTCGAGATGCTTGCCGTCGTAGCTCCGGTCGTTGACCGCGACGATGGTGCCGTCGCGGTCGGCGATCACCATGACGTCGTAGAAGCCGTAGGCCTCGACGTAGTAGTTCGCCGCCGCGGTGATCTCAGCCGCCGAGCCACGCGCCATCGGGTTGAACGCCATGGCCTGGGCGTCGCCGTAGCGCTCGAAGAGGTTGCGATCGACGATGTCGAGCATGCGCGCGGCCTCGCCCTGCACGGCGATTCCCACCTTCTCCAGCAGGCCGCTACGAGTCTTCGCGAACGCGAAGTACCCGACGCTGGCCATGGGCACGAGGCCCATCGCCAGGAAGAGCAGGAGAAGTCGGGCCCGAATACTCTCGATCCGAAGGCTGCTGAGCATCGTCGATCTCCTGCGACTTTCGCTGCGGCCAGGCCGGCCCGCTCATCGGGTGGGTCAACAGCGCTCGTCGCCGTGCACGCGTGTGGCGCGCTCGGTGTCGAGGATCAGCAGCAGCCGCCCGTCGAGCTTGTAGACGGCTTGGATCAGGTCGCGGCCGAGGGTGTCGACGGTGTTGGGGGGCGGTTCGCGATGATCCTCGTCCACCTCCAGGACGTCGCCGATCTCGTCCACGAGCATGCTCACGGCGCCGTCCTCGCTGCGCACCACGACGTTTGCCGGAGGGCGATCGGCGCTTGCCTGCTCCAGGCCGAGACGCCGCCGCAGGTCCAGCGCCGTCACGATCTGGCCGCGCAGGTTGATGAGACCGCGGACCACCGCGGGCGCGAGTGGTACCCGCGTCATCGGCTGGTGGCGGATGACCTCTTGCACCTTCTCGACCTGGACACCGAAGAAGTGGTCGTCCACGTAGAACGTGCAGAATGCGTGGGTACTTCCCATCGTGACCTCCAGGGTGTGCGGTGGGCGTCGGCGAACGTGCTGCTCACGCGGCTTCGGCGCGCCCGTCGAGGAAGGTCGGATCGGTGGAGCGCACGATGCTGCCGAGGTCCACGAGATCGGTCACGCGGCCCTGAATCACCGCAGAGCCGAGCAGACCCGGGCGGCTCGCGTTGCGTTGCATCGTGACGCGCTCCTCGACGATGTCGACGATCTGGTCGACGACCACTCCCACCGAGGCACCAGACTCGGTGTAGACGACCACCTGCAGCGGATCGTTTTGGGGTGCCGCCGTGCCGAAGAACTGGCTCAGGTGGACGAGCGGCAGGATCTCGCCGCGGTATTGGACCACCTCGTGACCGCCGGCACGTTCGATCGAGCGCGCCTCGACCTCCTCGAGCCGGGCCACCAGCGAGAGCGGCAGGGCCAGCCGATCGCCCTCGCCGAGGCTCAGCAACAGGAACGTCTGCGCATCGGTCGAGGCCGCGACCGCGGCGTCGGCGCTGTCGACCCACGCGCGCTCGCCGGAGGCACCCAGGATCTTGGCGCGTTGAGCGATGCCGACGACGTCCAGGATGAGCGCCACGGTGCCGTCGCCCATGATGGTCGCACCCGCGAAGCAGTCGATGCCCTTGAGCTGCTTGCCGAGCGGCTTGACCACGATCTCGGCGGTGTCACCGATGCTCTCCACGACCAGACCGAAGGTGCAGTCGCCGGCCTGCAACACCACCAGGTTGATGGGGTCCGCGGGCACGTCGCCGCTCGTCGCGGAGGTGAGCCCGAGCTCGTGGCTGAGATCGACGAGCGGCAGCAGGTTGCCGCGCAGCCGGTACACCGGTGCGCCACGGATGTGCTCGATCTTGTGGGTCGCTTGCTCGCCCGAGAGCCGCACCAGCTCGAGCAGGCTCACCTGCGGAATGGCGTAGCGGTCGCCGCCCGCGGTCACGATGAGCGCCGGGATGATCGCCAGCGTGAGCGGAATCTTGATGCGGATCGTGGTGCCGCGGCCGAACTGGCTCTGGATGTCGACGGTCCCGCCGATCTTCTCGATGTTGGTGCGCACCACGTCCATGCCGACGCCCCGGCCCGAGACGTTGGTGACCTTCTCGGCCGTGGAGAAGCCGGGCAGGAACACCAGGTTCACGGCCTCGCGATCCCCGAGGCGGGCACCTTGCTCGGGGGTGACGAGCCCGCGGGCGATCGCCTTGGCTCGGACGCGCTCGGGGTCGATGCCGCCGCCGTCGTCGGCGATCTCGATGATGACTTGGCCGCCCTCGTGGTAGGCGCGCATGGAGAGCAGGCCCTCGGCCGGCTTGCCGGCGGCGATTCGCTTGTCGCTGCTCTCGATCCCGTGATCCACCGAGTTCCGGATCACGTGGGTGAGGGGATCTTTGATCGCTTCCAGGATCGTCTTGTCGAGCTCGGTCTCCTGGCCGTCCATCTCGACGCGCACCTTCTTGCCGCACATCACGGCCAGGTCGCGCACCACCCGCGGGAACTTGCTCCACACGTTGCCGATGGGCTGCATGCGCGTCTTCATCACGCTTTCCTGCAGCTCGGTGGTGATGAGGTTGAGGCGTTGGGTGGACGCCTGGAAGGACGAGTCGATGGCGCTGGTGCTGAGCTGGAGGACCTGGTTGCGGGCCAGGACCAGCTCGCCGACCAGGTTCATGAGCTTGTCGAGGAGGCCGACGTCGACGCGGATCGAGCTCTCCGATACGCCGCCCGATTGCGACTTCGCCTCGGAGCTCTCGCTAGCCGGCGAACCCGGTGCGGCGATGGCCGCGGCGGCTGCCGTCGTCACGGGAGAGGGAGCCGGCGCGGGCGCAGGCTCGCTTGCGACGAGCGTCGCCGCCGAAGGTACGGCTACGCCGTTCGCTGCGGCTGGCGGTGCGGCCGCCGTGGCGGCGGGTGTATCGAGCGCAAGCGGCGTCGGCTCGGCAGCGGCGGGGGGAGTGACGGGAAGGGGTGCTGCGGCGATCGGTGGCTCGGCGTCTCGCACCGCCGCGGCCGGGGCGCTCGCGGGCGCGCTCGCCACCACGTGCTGCGCGGGGTCCGTGAGGCGCGTGAGCTCGGTGATCAGGCTGCCGTAGTCCACCTCGCCTTCGTTCTTGGCGGATTCGATGCACGCCAGGATCTGGCGCACGCCATCCACCATGCGCAGCAACGCGGTGGTGGTCTCGGGATCGAGCAGCAGTACGCCGTCGCGCAGCCGCGACAGCAGGTTCTCGCCCACGTGGGTGACCTTCTGGAGCTTCTCGAGCCCCAGGAATCCCGACGTTCCTTTGATGGTGTGGATGGTGCGGAAGATGCGCGCCAGCATCTCGCGATCGCGCGGATCCTTCTCGAGCTCGATGAAGTCACGATCGAGCTGATCGAGGTTCTCGTAACTTTCGACCAGGAACTCGTTGACGATCTCTGCGTCGAGCTCGGTCATCGGTACCTCTCGCGGGTGCGCTGGGGGCGGGGGGCGGCTCCCGGCCGCGGGATGCCTGCGACCGGCGCGCGGCGGGTCACGGGGACGCCGCGTCAGGCAGGCCCGACGCAACTGCCGTGCCGTACCGATTTCGCCGAGAAGCGCGGAGAAAGGGGCGTCCGCGCTCGGTCGCGCGACAGCGTGCCGGCCAGCCTTGCCCGCTCACCGGGCAAAAGACGCCCGCGCGGGCGGAAGGCTCAAGTTGCCCGATCGGTTGCCGAAAGGAGCGATAGCGCGACCGCACGAGGCGGCCTGCCGCTTTCGGGGGATGCCCGCCCACTCTCCCCAGAACGGATGGAGAACAGCATGACCGCGACGCTCTCGAGCCATCCTCCCCGCCCGGTGCTGACGCCGCCCGAGCTCAAGTCGTCGATCGAGATCGACCGCGAACAGCGTCGCATCGAAGCGCTGCTCAAGACGCTCAGGCGTCAGGTCTCGGAAGACATTCGCGAAGACCGGATCGAGGCGCCGCTCTTGCCGTCGGTCGCCGTCGAGCTGATGCGGCTCACGGCCACCAGCGAGTTTCAGCTTCGCGACGTGGTGAGCGTGATCGAGCGCGATCAGTTCATCAC
>CAYUSL010000446.1:0-3766 GCA_964447125.1 uncultured bacterium
CGGATTGCCGGGGCTCGTGAACCTGATCGGCATCGAATCGCCCGGGCTCACTTCGAGCCTGGCCATCGCTCGCCTCGTTCGCGATCAGCTCGCGAGCGACGGCGTGCTCGGGTGAGTTTCGTCGCTGCTCCGGGGGCTGTGTTTTCGCGGGGGCCTGCTACAGCCCCCCCGCACAGTCCATGAACGACCGCTGCTCGACGCAGACCGCATGACGATCGGTGCTGGTCGCGCTGGGGACTCGCGTCCCAGCACCCGCGGCGTGTCTCGCGCTGTACCTCGGGATTCGTCTCACCGGTGGGCTGGTCGAGACGCCGCCCGGAGGTGAGTCGCAATCCTTTCGCGGGCTTCGCGATGTCACGATCCGGCACGCCGTTCTCAAGACCCGGGGCAAACCCCGCGTTCGAACGGAGGGCGTGACGTGCACCGCATGCATCACAGACATGAAACGATCGACGACATGCGTCCCTGGACCCCGTCGGTGCGCAGCGTCGAGCGCCATTTCCACGGCGTCGATCACGACACCCGTGCGTTGCTGCATCGTGGATTGCATTCGCGGATGCACGCGACGCCGCCGGGCGGCTCGCCACCGCCGCCTACGATTCGCTCGCGGCGCCCGGTGGTGCGCGACTGGCGCAGTGCCCGGAGCGCTTCGCGCCCGAGTCTCGGTTCCTTGAAGCCGCGCGCGGCGCGAAGCGAGGACACACACGCGACGTCGCGTCGCCCCGCCGATCACCTGCCCGGCATCGCCGGAATGACGATCGGCGCCGCGATCGGTCTGGCGTTGATCCGATCCGCCGGGCCGTCGGCCCTTCGCAGCGACTGGTGGGTCGCGACCGTGCCGCTCGTCACGCTGTGGGCGTCGGTGGGCGGGCTGGTGGCGATCTCGATCGCCCGCGCGCGCCGCGGCGAAGATCCGCTCCCCGAGCTCGTGGCACGAGGGCCGCTGGGCGAGCGCCGCTCGCTGGCGCGACCGGTGGCGATCGGCGCAGTGATCGGCGTCGTGCTGATCGCGGTGTTGCGCGCAGGAATCGCGCTCGCCGGGTGGCTTCCCCCGCTGCCGAGATGAACGTGCGCGCGGCGCGGCTGTGCCAAGTGGACCGCGCTCGTCTCAGCTCGCGCGGGACCGCCGTGGTGTGCGACGCAATGCGCGCAGTCCTGCGAACATCAGCACGCCCGTGACCAAGGGCGGGGCCCAGGTGCCCCGCGCGGGTGCGCCACCGACGCTGGCCTCGGCGTGTTGCGGCGTGAGGCACCCCGGCGTCGACGCAGAGCAGTCATCGTCGATTCCGTTCCCGGGAATCTCGACGTGACCCGGGCTCACGTTCGGGTTGGCGTCGTTGCAGTCGGCAGCACCGCACGCCCCGCCTTCGGCGGCGAATCCATCGCGGTCGGCGTCGGTACACGGTGCTGCGTTCAGCTCGTAGGCGCCTGCGTCGCAGTCGCCCGCGTTCCGCACGTAGTTGCGTTGATCACGCTCCGCGCACGATGCCGCGCGGCCGGCATCGATGGCGACGCTGCCGGCGCCGAGCGCGCGAGTCTGCGAGAGACCACCGTTCACCGCCAGGGGTGCCAGCGCCAGCGCCGCGACGCTGACGGATGCTTGGTCTCCTGCGGCCGCGAAGCCGCAAGTGGCGAGCGGGCTCTCGACGTTGCCTCCCAGCGAGTCCGCGGCGCTCGTCCCACTGCACGCACTGAGCTGGGGTGCTGCGGGAGGGGCGATCGCGTAGCTCGCGGCGAGAATCGAGTTGACCACCGTCGTCGCGCCGGCAGAGTGGAGGTCGGCGCCCGTCGCCGCGCCTGCAACCTCGCTGATCCCGGATGCGACGATGTTGTCGGCGAACGTCGCATGCTCGACGGTCGTCGAGCCGCCGGAGTAAAGCCCACCGCCCACGGCATCACCGCCGTGGCCAACGGCGATCGGGCTGTCGTGGCCGTCGCCGCCGTCGGCCGCGTTCTGGACCAGCGTGGTGTTCGTGAGGCGCGTGGTCGCACCGTCCGCCACGTACACGCCTGCGCCCAGCGCCGCGCCACCGCCGGCGATGGTCAGGATGCTCGCCAGGCCGTTACCCCCGACCGTGATGTTCTCGCTGACGAGTGAGCGTTCGATGGTCGTGCTGCTGGCGGCGGCATAGAGCGCGCCGCCGCGCCCTGCGCCGCCCGGCTCACCGTGGCCGCCGATCGCGCGGTTCGCGCCGAGCGCAGCGTCCGTGACGGCGGCACCGCCCCCCAGAACGGCGATGCCGCCGCCGCTCGCGTCTCCCGGCACACCCCAGTCCACGCCCAGGTACTCACCGCCGTTGCCGCCCATCACTTCGTTGCCGTCGATGATCGAGCGCTCGATGGTGAGCGTGCCGAGGCTGGCAATCCCGCCGCCGCTCGCGGCACCGCCGCTGCCGACGATGAAGCAGTAACAGGGATCCTGATTCGTGCAGCAGTAGGCAGCGCCGTAGCCGCCCTTGGCCAGGTTGTCGCTCACCTCGGCGTTGTCGAGGTGGAGGTCGGCGGATTCGGCGCTGAACACCCCGGCGCCCCGCGCGGCGCCGCCGTTGCCCGTAGCGCCACCGGTCGCCGCGTTGCCGCTCACCTTGGCGCGCCGCAACGTGAGCTGGCCGGCGTTCGAGATCCCACCGCCCGAGACCGACTCGCTCGGGCCGCCGAGGAGGTTGCCGCCGGTGATCGTGAGGTCCTGCACCCGAACGGTTGCGCCCGCTGCGATCTGAAGGACGCGATCACCGAGCCCCGCGGCGGAGACGGAGGTCAACGCAGCGCCGCGTCCGGCGAGCACCAGATCTTCGGTGACGTCGAGATCGCCAGTGGCGCCCGAGTCTTCGCCCGCGCCCGCAATCGTGAGTGCGTAGGTCGCAGCGTCGAGGACGATCGTGTCTTCACCCGGTGAGCCCGCCGGGCAGCCGTCGATGGAAGCATTCGCGTTGGCGGCGAGAATCGCTTCACGCAACGCGCAGGTGCCGAGCGCTCCCTGATCTGCGTCATCCGCGGTGACGTGGACCTGGTACGTGGTTGCGCGCGCCGCTGGCGACACGGAAAGCGTCAGGCAAGCGCTCAGCGCAACCGCCTCGGCCCACGATCGCGGCTGCTGAGGCAACGAGCACCACGACGGGAACGCGACTTTGTCCATGTGGGAAGCCCTCATCACGAACGGAGGCGAGCAACGCGATACCGCGCGACGCTACGGCTGGAGTCGATGGTACGCGCCGCCCCGACGTCGCCACAATCGAGTGACAGCCTGCGTTCAGGGCGCCGCTGCGAGTGTCGCTCGGCGCAACGCCACCAGCCATGCATCGACCTCGGCGACGTTCCGTGGCTCGGATGGGAGCGGTGAGGACGTGTGGGCCTCGTCGAGAAGGGCGAAGAGGCGATCGAGGGCGGCTGACCACGCCGCGATCCGCTCCGCTGGGATGGGCACGCGCTCGCCTTCGCGCTTCCACGCGATGAGCTCGTCCACGCCATCGATTGCCAGCTCGCGCGCGTTCTCGCGCAAGTCGATCACGAGCCGCCCGGTGCGCAGCAGATGGATCCCGGTGGCTGCGGTGCGCAGCACGTAGAGCAACCGCTTCACCGTGGGTTTCGCGTCGAGCTGGGCGCGTTGCTGGATCGCGAACCCGCGATAGTGGCCGTGGAAGCGCCGGCTCAGCGCCCGCGTCACGATCGGCCGCAGGCTCTCGAGCCACGGCGACGCCGCGAACGTCGTGCAACCGAGGACACGTTCCAGGAAGTTGCCGTTTCCGCGCAAGATTCCTGCAAGCGC
>CAYUSL010000446.1:3866-5395 GCA_964447125.1 uncultured bacterium
GCGTCGAGGCTCATGTCGACCACTCCGCGGTCGGTGGCGGCGGTGCATCGCGTCCCCACGGGCCTGGCGCGGCGCTCACGAAGCGCCGTGCCACCTCGACGCCGATTCGCCGCGCGAGCGCGTCGGCGCGGGCCAGATCGGCGCGTGGGGGCAGGTGGGTAGCTGCACGGGCCGCGTCGAGCGCAGGGATGAGCGCATCGGCCTCCGCGATCACGTCGGTGATCGGCACCTCACCGCGCTTGATCGCCAGCAAGCGCTGACGGAAGGCGCTGCTCGGCGCGAAGACCGGCTCGCCGTGGCGCAGCCACTCGGTCGCGGTCCAAATCAAACGCAGCAGATTGTAGGCGTTCTTGGGACGCAGCTCACGCGGCAGCTCGAAATCGTAGGAGCGCTCGCTGGCGAATGCCCTGAGGCTCGCAAAGTCGTTGGCGGCGAGCAGGCCTTGATCGTGGAGCGAACGATAGAGCTGCTTCACCCATTGCTTGCTTTGCAGGAGATGGCTCGCATCGTCAGCGCCGGCCGCCCGCGGAGCGCGCGCGGCGATGCGCACCGCAACTTGGTCGAGATCGAGCGCAGGCTCGGCGCGTAGCCAAGCGAGGACGTCGTCGCGGTGCGCGGCGAGGCGCGCGCTTTGCTCGAGCCGGCGAAGCTGCGCGATCGCGTAGCGCCCGAACGAACCGTGAATCTCGGCGGAAACGAACACATCGCGTTCGGCGAGCAGCCACGCGCCGATCTCGTCGAGCGCACGCGCGCCGGGAACGAAGAGCATCTCGAGAGTGTTCGGATCGGCCCGCAGCGCCTGGCGGATCGCCTTTCCGACGGCCCAGTACGTCGTGGTGCCGTCGCTGTTCACGAGGTCTTCTGCCGGCTCCACGAGCCCCGCTACCCACGAGAACGGCAGCGCGAACACGCCGCGCACGTCGACGTCCGATGACTCGTCGGCGAGCCCCCACGCTCGCGAGCCCACGACCGTCTCGAGGACCGCGCATTGCGCCAGGGCAGCCCAGCTCGCCTCGCGGCGCAGCGCGAAGAGTGTTTGCCCGATGCGCCGGGGGAGCACGTCCGCACGAGCACAACGCATGCTGCCCACGCCGACGATCGCGAGCTCGACATCCTCGCCCGCGGTGTGTGTGACGCGCCCCACGGTGCCCTGTGGCACCGTGCGCTCTCCGAGCACGACGTCCACGCGCAGCACCACTTCCGTACCGTGCGGCAGCGGCACCTGCCGCGGATCGAGATCGGCGAGCCGCCGCACCCCCCGCTTCATCGCGCCGAGTATAGGCGCGACAAAGTGGGGCACTCGTGACGGGCGGCCGAGCGGGATTTCCACCCTCCGAACCGCGGCGCAACGATCTGCAGGAGGGACCGGCTCCCGCCGGTCCGTGCTCGAGGGTGAACCGGCGGGCGACCGAGGGACCTGTTACCCGCCACCGACGACCAAACGGCCGCCGCTCAGCTCGTGAGCAGGCCGATCCGGGCGAGGCGGTGCTGGCGGTCGCGGGTGCAGCGTAGGGCGAGGTGGTCGACGT
>CAYUSL010000447.1:0-5354 GCA_964447125.1 uncultured bacterium
CTTCGTCGAGAACGACGTGCGGAACTTCTACAGCGTCTCGATCAGCGGCTACCACATGGCGGAAGCCGGCGCGAACCCCATCACCCAGCTCGCATTCACGCTCGCCAACGGCTTCACGTACGTCGAGTACTACCGAGCGCGTGGCCTCGACGTGGATGCGTTCGCGCCCAATCTCTCGTTTTTCTTCTCGAACGGACTCGATGCCGAATACGCCGTGCTGGGGCGCGTGGCGCGACGAATCTGGGCGGTGGCGATGCGCGAGCGTTACGCCGCCAACGAGCGCTCGCAGATGCTCAAGTACCACATCCAGACCAGCGGCCGGAGCCTCCACGCCCAAGAAGTGGACTTCAACGACATCCGCACCACGCTGCAGGCGCTCTACGCGATCTTCGACAACTGCCAGAGCCTGCACACCAACGCCTACGACGAGGCGGTGACCACACCCACCGAAGAGTCGGTGCGGCGGGCGCTGGCGATCCAGCTCATCATCAATCGCGAGCTGGGCTGGGCGAAGAACGAGAACCCGCTGCAAGGATCGTTCTTGATCGAGGAGCTCACCGATCTGGTGGAAGACGCGGTGCTCGCCGAGTTCGAGCGCCTGAGCGATCGCGGCGGAGTGCTCGGTGCGATGGAGGCGATGTACCAGCGCGGGCGTATCCAGGACGAGAGCCTTCACTACGAGACCCTGAAGCACTCCGGCGAGCTGCCGATCGTGGGCGTCAACACGTTCCTTCACCCCGATCGCGAAGCAGCGGTGGGTGGCGTACGCGAGCTCATCCGCTCGTCGGACGAAGAGAAGGCCAGCCAGGTGCGCGAGCTAGCCGCCTTCCAGCACCGCCACCGCGAACGAGCGCGACCGGCGCTCGAACGCCTCAGGCGCGTGGCGCTCGAAGGAGGGAACGTGTTCGCGGAGTTGATGGAGACGGTGAAGGTGGCGAGCCTCGGCCAGATCTCGCAAGTGCTCTACGGCGTGGGCGGCCAGTACCGGCGCTCGATGTGAGGGTCGCGGCGCCTCGCCGCTCGCACACGAGCGCTTCGTGAGAGTGCTGCTGGTCACCGATTCGTTCCCGCCGCGCTGCGGTGGGAGCGGGCACAGCGTCGCCGCGCTCGCGCGTGGGCTTCACGACGAGGGCGTCGACGTCGCCGTCGTCCATCGCGTGGTGGGGCCGCGAGTGGCGTCGCACCTGAGCACCTTGGATGGGATCCCCGTTCGCCGCGTGGCGCAGCCCGAGCTCGGCGTGCCGGTGTTGCGCGATCTCCATCGGGCGTTGATTCGCGATCGCGCCTTCGAGGCCGCGCTCGTGGCCGGCTTCGTCGACTGGCGACCCGACATCGTGCACGCGCAACAAGGCTCGAACTTCGCTGCGGTAGCGCACGCGGCGAGGAGCGCAGGCATCGCTGCCGTCGCCACGGTCCGCGACTACGCCCCCATGTGCCTGCGCACCACCCGGTTCCGCCGCGGCGCGCCCTGCGACGGCTGTTCCGCGATTCGCCTCGCCGATTGCTTCGCCGATCGCTACGGCGTCGCGGGCTGGGCGCTGGTACCGTTGGTGCCGGCGGGGCTCTGGGCCACGCGTCGTCGCACCCGGGCGCTCGATCGCTTCGCGCGGGTGATCGCCGTGAGCAGCTACGTCGCGGGGGTGCTTCGCGACGCCGGCGTGCGGGCACCGATCGACGTGCTCCTCAACCTGCCGCCTGCGCTCCGCGCTCCGCTCGCGCGACCGCCGGCGGCTCCCGCAGGGCCGTACGTGCTCTTCGCCGGCAAGCTCAACCGCGAGAAGGGGGCCGATCTCCTGCCAGCCCTGGCTCTCGCATTGCCCCCCGACGCTCGGCTCGTGGTGCTCGGCGATGGGCCTTACGCTGCGCCGATCGACGACGCAAGCGGGCGAGGTGCGCCGCTCGCGCGCTACACCGACGTCGCCAACGAGGAGGTCCTCGCCTGGCTCGCCCACGCCGAATGCTTGGTGCTGCCCTCGCGCTGGCAGGAGCCACTCAGCAGGCTGCTTCTCGAAGCGAGTGCAGTCGGTACGCCCGTGGTCGCGTTCGCCACCGGCGGCACCGCCGAGGTGATCGAAACGGAGCAAAACGGTCTCTTGGCGACGAGTGACCGCGCGCTGCTCGACGCGGTCGTGCGAGTGCTCGGCGACGCGCGGCTACGCGCGCACCTGGCTGCAGGAATGCATGCGCGGGCACGCCGCGAGCTGAGCCGCGCGCCACTGGTTTCGCAGGTGCTCGGCAGCTACGAACGGGCCCTCGAAGGCCCGCGGTCCCAGCGCTGAACGCACGCAACCCCATGGACCACCCGCCGGAAACCGATTAGAAACCCGGGCCGCGAAGCCGAGCACCGTACATGTCGCGCACCATCGATCTTCATCTGCACACCACGCAATCCGACGGCACGCTGCCGCCCGAGGCCGTGGTGACGCTGGCGGCCGAAGCCGGCCTGAGCGCCATCAGCCTCACGGATCACGACACGATTCGTTCGCTCGAAGCCGGACGCCGCGCTGCCGAACGATACGGCATCGAGTATCTGGCAGGCACCGAGATCAGCCTGGTGGTGCGAGATCGCTCGGTGCATCTATTGGTCTATCTCTTCGACGTCGAGAGCCCGATGAGCCGCGCGCTCGAGCGGCTCGAAGCGAGCCGCGCGGATCGCTTGCCGCGGTTACTCGAGCGCCTCGAGAGTCTCGATCTGCCGCTCACCGAAGCCGACGTGCGCGCCCAAGCCGGAGGCGAGCTGGTGGGCAGGCTGCACGTTGCCCACGCGATGCTCGGCAAGGGCTACGTCGCCTCGATCGGCGAGGCGTTCGAGCGCTGGCTGAGCCGCGGGCGGCCGGCCCACGTCGAGCGCGATCGCCTCACGCCCGCCGAGGCCATCGAGCTCGCGCATGCGTCGGGCGGCGTGACCTCGGTGGCGCATCCCGCGCTCATCGCGTCCGAGGACGTCACGCAGTCGATGGCGGTAGTCGAGGACTTGGTGGCGCTGGGGCTCGACGGAATCGAGGTCTGGCATCCGTCGCACGCGCCCGAGCTGGAGAGGCGGTTTCTCGACATGGCACGAGCGCTCGATCTCGTCGCCACTGGCGGCTCGGATTTCCACGGTGACAAGAAGCCCGGGCTCAGCGTGGGGCGGGGTCGCGGCCAGATGGCCGTCGCTCACGAGGTCGTGGCTGCGCTTCGTGCCCGTCGCCACGGGCCATCCGCGAGCGAAGGCAGGGAACGGTGAGCACCGCCGCAGCCGACTGGAAGCGCCCGCTGGTCGCGTCCATGCGCCCGCACCAGTGGGTGAAGAACGGCCTCTTGTTCGCAGCGCTGGTCTTCGCGCAGAAGCTCGGCGAGCCGAAGCGTGTGCTCACGGTGGTGGTCGCGTTCGCGCTGTGGTGCCTGATGGCGAGCGCCGTCTACCTGTGGAACGATCTCTTCGATCTGGAGGAGGACCGCCACCACCCGGAGAAATGCCGCCGTCCGATCGCCAGCGGCACGCTCCCGGTGCCGGTGGCGCGCCGAGCCTGTGCTGCGCTCGCCGGAGTGGCCCTCGTCGGTGCATGTGCGCTGGACCGCACCTTCGGCGGGGTGTTGCTCGGCTACGCGATCCTGAACATCGCGTACACGATCCGGCTCAAGCACGTCGTCATCTTGGACGTGATGACGCTGGCCGCGGGCTTCGTGCTGCGCGCCGTGGGCGGCGGCGTCGTGATCCACGTCGAAGTTTCGCCGTGGCTGGTCATCTGCACGATCTTGCTCGCGCTCTTCCTGGGTTTCGGCAAGCGCCGACACGAGCTGGTGCTGCTCGAGGAGCGCGCTTCGGAGCACCGCAAGATCCTCGAGGAATACAGCCCGTATTTCCTCGATCAGATGATCTCGGTGGTCACCGCCTCCACGGTGGTGGCGTACTGCCTCTACACGCTCTCGCCCGAGGTCGCGAACAAGCTCCACGTCAAGAACCTCTACTTGACCGTTCCTTTCGTGCTCTACGGAATCTTTCGCTATCTCTATCTCGTGCACCAGAAAGGGCAGGGGGGAAACCCATCCAAGGTGTTGTTGACGGACCCCCCCCTCATCACTACGATTGCGCTCTGGTTGGTGACCGCGACGATCATCCTCTACCATTGATCGTCGGCGCGCGTTTTCTCCCTTTTTCACCGAGCGAATCCGGGATCGTCCCGAAGCGGCTTCCGGTGCTTCGCTGCCCATCATGACCGAGCGTTCCGAGCGCAGCGCGGCGACAGGTCCGGGTACGCGTTCCGTCGGCAAAGACGGACGTGAGCCGGCGAAGCGCTCGGCGGATCATTCGCCGGTGGACGTCGATCAACTTCTCACCACGGTTCGTTCACGGCTCGAGAGCGGGCGCGATCCGAGTGCACCAGCGCAAGCGATCGCAGCGCCTACGGCGAGCGAGCCGACGCTGCCCGACGAGTCGCTGGCCCGCAGCTTCGAGCTCCTGAAGCGCGCCGGACCACTCGATCCCAGGCTACCCATCCAGTCGCATCGGGCGCTGGTCGGCCCGCTCATCGTCGGTTTCAAGGGGCTTTTGCGGCGCTTGCTCTCCCCGGCCTTCTCCGCGCTCTTCGAGCACCAGTCGCGCTTCGACCAAGCCTCGATCCAGTACGCCGACGAGGTCTATCGACGCATCGTCGGCATGGAAGCGGATCTGCGCACCCGTTTGGAGCGGGTCGAGGCGCGCCACGCCCTCGAGCTCGAGACCATCGAGCGACGTCTCGGACGGCTCGAGAGCCTGGTGAGCGGCGATGCGACGCCACCCCGGCCTCGGGACGGCGGATGACGTCGCCGGTCGCGATCCACCAGTTCCTTCCCACGCTCAACCCGGGCGACGCCATCGGGAACGTGACGCGCGCGATGCGCGACGCGATCCGAGCGCTCGGCCATCCCTCCGAGATCTTCGCGGAGAACGTGGACCCCTCGCTCCTCGGCGAGGCACATCGCTACCAGGACTACCCGCACTTCGAGGATCCGCGAAACGTGATCCTCTACCACTACAGCGTGGCTTCCGCGCTGAGCGAGTTCCTGCGGCTCACCTGGGAGCGCAAGGTCCTCATCTACCACAACGTCACGCCGCCGCATTTCTACGACGGCCTCGAGCCGCACATTCGCGCGGTGCTCGAGCGCAGCGAGAACGAGCTCCGTAGCCTGGCGCCGGTGACGGACGTCGCGGTGGGGGATTCGGGCTTCAACTGCACCGAGCTCGAGCGCTTCGGCTTCCGCGACCCGCAGGTGCTGCCGATCCTCCTCGACCTCCACAAGCTCGAGCGCGAGATGGACGGCGACACGCTCATCGACGAGTCGGGCGCCGAGCACCGCATCCTGTTCGTGGGGAAGCTCGGACCGAACAAGCG
>CAYUSL010000448.1:0-5339 GCA_964447125.1 uncultured bacterium
GTGCGGCGCCGCTGGCGCCGGGCGGGATCGACGGCGCGCGTGGAGACCGTGGCGCAGCGCGATGGGCCGTGATGGGTGATCGTGGGCTTTTCAAGCTCGCCGCGCGACGCGGTCGAGCCGCGCCGGGTCCCACCCCCGAGTCACTCGCTTCGCTCGTGCGGCGCCGCTGGCGCCGGGCGGGATCGACGGCGCGCGTGGAGACCGTGGCGCCGTTCGGCTGGAGGGCCGTCGGTCCCTCGACGGCCGGTGAGCAGGTCGCTCGCTGCAGGCTCCGATTCGTTTGCCGATGGCGGACGCGCCGGCCGAGACTGCGCCTCACGGTAGGCGAGACGAGCGCGCCATCACGCACACCCGTCGCAGCCGCCGCGCTCCGCGAGGACTCGGCCATGGTCACGACCCTTCTCATCGTTCTCGTTTCGCTGATTGCGGTGGTGCTGGTGCTGGCATCGACCAAGCCCGCCACGTTTCGCATCGAGCGATCGATCTCGATCCACGCGCCGCCCGACCGGATCTTCGGTCTCATCGACGATTTCCGCGAATGGCCGCGCTGGTCGCCGTGGGAGAAGGTCGATCCCTCCATGACGCGGACGCTGAGCGGCGCCGCGAGCGGGGTCGGCGCGGTTTACGCCTGGCTCGGGAACAACAAGGTCGGCCAGGGGCGAATGGAGATCACGGCGTCCGTGCCGCCGTCGCGCGTCACGATCCAGCTCGACTTCCTGAAGCCGTTCGAGGCGCACAACATCGCGGATTTCACGCTGACGCCAGCGGGCGCGACCACGAACGTCACCTGGGCGATGCACGGGCCCAATCGCTTCGTGAGCAAGATCATGAGCGTGTTCGTGAGCTTCGATCGCATGGTCGGCAAGGACTTCGAGGCTGGGCTCGCGGCGATGAAGGCCGCCGCCGAAGCCTGAGCGCCACGGATCGGCTGCGCCCGAAGCCCGATCGAGGCGTGTAACGTCCGCGCCGGTCGCGACACCGGAGACGAGTAGCCATCGGGTACCCTGCTTCAGGGCCGAAGGATCGCGCCGCGCGGCGCATCCACTCGGGGCTGGCGCTCGTAGATCGGGCGTCCGTCGGAACCGGCGGTAATCGGGAGCAAACATGTTCGGGTTGCGGAAGTGGGGTTGCGTGGCAGTACTCGCCACGTTGGTCTCGTGTAGCAGCGCTGCGGGCGGCGATCGTACGGGCAACGATCCCGATCGCTACCCGGCGAAGGCGGGCGAGTCGCTCGCGACCTTCGCCGGCGGCTGTTTCTGGTGCATGGAAACGCCGTTCGAAAAGCTCGATGGAGTGACGGCCGTCATCTCGGGCTACTGCGGTGGCGACGAGCAGAATCCGACGTACGAGCAGGTAGGGTCGGGCACCACCGGCCACGCCGAGTCGGTGCAGATCCACTTCGACGCCACCAAGATCAGCTACCAGCAGCTCCTGGACGTCTTCTGGCGGCAGATCGATCCCACCGACGCTGGCGGCCAATTCGTCGACCGCGGCTCGCAGTATCGAAGCGCGATCTTCGTTCACGACGCCGAGCAGCGGCGCCTCGCGCAAGCCTCGAAAGAGGCGCTCGCGCGCAGCGGCCGGTTCTCGAAACCGCTCGTCACCGAGATCGTCGATTACGTGCGCTTCTGGCCAGCCGAGGAGTACCACCAGGATTTTTTCCGGAAGAACCCGGTTCGGTATCACAGCTATCGCGCCGGATCCGGGCGTGACGCGTTCATCGAAAAGACGTGGGGAAAGGACGCCGAGGTCATGATTCCCAAGAAGCCGTCTCCCGAGGCGTCGGAGTACGCGAAGCCGAGCGACGCCGACATCAAGAAGAAGCTCACCACGCTTCAGTACAAGGTCACTCAGGAAGAAGGCACCGAGCGGCCGTTCCAGAACGAGTACTGGGACAACCACGCCGAGGGCCTCTACGTGGACGTGGTGAGCGGTGAGCCGCTCTTCAGCTCCAAGGACAAATTCGACAGCGGCACCGGGTGGCCGAGCTTCACGCAGCCGCTCGTCCCCGAGAACATCGTGACGCGCACCGACTCGAGCCTCTTCATGAGCCGGGTCGAGGTACGCAGCAAGCACGCCGACAGCCATCTGGGACACGTCTTCAACGACGGACCCGCACCCACCGGGATGCGCTACTGCATGAACAGTGCGTCGCTGCGGTTCATCCCGAAGGACGAGCTCGAGAAGGCGGGCTACGGCCAATACCGCGCGCTCTTCGAGAAGTGACGGCGGTGTCGGCGGTGACGCCTGCGTTCGCCGGTCACAGCACGATCGTGAACGTGGTGCCGTCGGGGCCGGTCTCGAATGCGACCGCGCCGCCGCGGGCGTCGGCGATGGCCTTCACGATCGCGAGGCCGAGCCCGGTGCCGCCGCCGTCGCGCTCGGTGGTGAAGAAGCGTTCGAAGATGCGAATCTGGTTGCGTTCGCTGATGCCGGGGCCGTGGTCGCGGACGGTGATGCGCACCCGCTCGGCACCGTTCGCTCCGCCCACAGCACCTTCGCGGGAAACCCGAACCTCGACGGGCTGCCCGCCGTCGTAGCGGATTGCGTTGTCGATCACGTTGGTGAGTGCTGAGGCGAGCAGCTCGGGCTGGATCGCGAGCGTCGCGGGGGCATCGCTGGCGTCGAGGTGTACGCGTGCGCCGTACGGCTTCAGGACTTGCTCCACCGTCGGCAGGAGCACGAGCGGCGCTGGAGTCTCGGTGGCGCGGCGGTTTTCGATGCGCGCGAGCTCCAGCAGCCGGCTCACGAGTCGCTCCGAGCGCGCGGTGGCGGCGGCGATGTTGTCGAGGAAGCGCGCGCGCTGCTCGTCGCTCATCTCCGCCCAGCCTTCGCGCAAGAGCTCGGCGGCGCCGCCGATGCTGGTGAGCGGCGCCTTGAGCTCGTGGGTGACGTCGGCGGCGAACTCACGGACGTAATCGGCGCGCGCACCCAACTCGGCGGTCATGCGGTCCATCGCCACGCTCAGCTCGTCGATCTCGGCGGGTGCGAGCCGCCCGAAGACGGGCATGCGCCGCGCGCCACCGCGCGCCACCTCGCGAGCCGCGGCGGTGAGCTTGCGCACCGGGCGCGCGATCGCACGCGCGCTCAGGAAGCTCATGGCGATCGTCACCGCCAGCGTCACGGCACCCACCGCCATGATCCAGTGGCGCTCGTGCCACAGCGCTTCCAGCGGATCGAGGCTGGTGCGCGACATCGACACCACGCCGATCACCTCGTCGTGGAAGCGGATCGGCATGGCGGTGTGGACGCGCACGTTGCCGCGCCGCCGCAGGCTGCCGAGCGGCGGCAGCGGCCGGTCGCTGTCGCGGCGCCGCGGCACGGCCTCGTATTCACCGCGCAAGGCCGCTTGCACCTCGGGGAGCTGATCGAAGCAAGCACCCAGCTCGGTGCCGCTGGTCGCGACCACGCAACCGTTGCGGTCGAGAATTCGCGCACCGCTCAGGTTCATCTGCTTGGCGCGGCGAAGGATTTGGCTGAAGCGCTGGCCGATCTGCCACTCGATGCCGCTGCGGTCGGGCGCGAAGCGGGTGGGCGGCGGCATGCGCGGCGCGATTCCTTTGCGCAGGTCGATTTCGGGTTGAACCGGCGCGAAGGTGAGCACCGGCAGCTTGCCGCTCACGTAGGGGATCGAACGAACCGACTCACCGCCGTCGTCGCCGGGACCGGCAGCCTCAGGATCGATGAGCGGCTCGTCGGGGAGCTGTTGACCCAACGCCTCGGCCCAGCTCTGGCGCCACGACTCGCCGATCTGCACCGACTCGGCGATCAAGCTGCGCTCGGTCTCGTGCACCAGCGCGTCCGAGTAGAGCCTAAGCTGGGCGATCACCAGCGCCGGCGCCAGCAGCACCGTCACCGCCACTCCCAGCAACAGGAGCAGGATGTTGGGCCGCAGCCGCGGCCATTTCCGCGGCAGCGTGGGGCGTGCGTCGCCGCGAGTGCTAACAGGTTGCTGAAAAACTCGTGGGGGCGAGTTGCTTGCGCCTGCCGATGCTTCCCCGGGGGTCTCTTCCAGACCCCCGCCCCACGAAAAACGCGGTTTTCGTGGGGCCCCACCCCCAAGGCGACTCGCTGCGCTCGTCGACGCGCCGCTGGCGCGTGCCCTTCTCAGCAGCCTGGTTGGCGTGTCGTCGCGGCCGCTCATTCAGGAGGCGATGCGGTAACCCAGGCCGTGCACGGTTTCGATGGGATCGCCACCGACGGCGCGGAACTTGGCGCGGATGTGACGCACGTGGCTGTCCAGTGTCCGCTCGGCCGTGCCGGCGTCTCCATAGACGCGCTCGATCAGCTCGTCGCGTGCGTAAAGCCGGCCGGGCGCCGTGAGTAGTACCTCCACCAGGCTGAACTCGGTGGCGGTGAGCGGCACGTCCTTGCCTTGCCAGGTGCAGCGATGGCGCTCGGGGTCGAGGAGGAGATCGCCGTGGCGCAGCGGGCGGCGCGCTGCCTCCTCGGGCGTGGCTGCGGTATGCGCCGCGTCCTCGGGATAGGCGCGCCTGAGCAGCGCCTTCACGCGTGCCACCAGCTCGCGGGGGCTGAACGGCTTGGTCAGGTAGTCGTCGCCGCCCATCTCCAGGCCGACGATGCGATCCACCTCGTCGGCGCGGCTCGACAGGAAGAGCACCGGCACGCGCCCGCGGGCGCCGGCGCTCTTGGCGCGGATGCGGCGGCACACCTCGAGCCCGTCTTCCTCAGGCATGACGATGTCGAGCACCACCAGGTCGATGGGCTCGAGGACGAAGGTGTCGATGGCCTCGGCGCCGTCCGCCGCCTCGACGCAGCGGTGCCCCGCTTTCTCGAGCGCGAAGCGGATCACCTCGCGGGTGTGGCCGTCGTCGTCGACCACCAAGATGCGCGCCATCAGATCCTCGCCGGCGAAGCGGTCGTTCCACGCCAGTTTCCGCGTGCCGAGGTGGGGGCGTAAAGCGGTGGCGCGATCGCGCGGCTGCGCTTGGCTTTGCATGAGCAGTCCTTTCTTCGTCCAGCGAGCGGGCGCGATCGAACCACGGCCACGTGCTCCGCTCGTGGAACGGTCGTGCAGAGTTCGTGCAGGGCCACGTCCGAGCCTCAGACGCTGGTTGGGACGAGAACGCCAGGATGCCGTCGAGGCGCTCGCTCGGGAGCGCCTTCGGCTTCCGAGCGAGCTGACAAGCGTCGCCGATGTTGCAGGTGGCGGACCCGGCTCGCGGCCACCAGCGGCCGCCACGGCCGCGCATCCGCGGGCGAGCTCTCGCTCGCCACTACGTGTGAACGATCGCTTCGATCCACGTCATCGAGGGTCGCTCAGAGCGTCACGCCGAAGCGGTCCTTGAGCACGAAGCCGGCAACGAGCGAGAGCGCGA
>CAYUSL010000449.1:0-5331 GCA_964447125.1 uncultured bacterium
ACGATCGCAACCGAGTGCTTTCGCGCCGTGTTACTCTCGGCCGTGGAACTCACACGACCCCACCGGGTCGAGGTGTACGAACGGCCGACGGGAGATCGCGAAGCGGGGTTCACGTGACGCAACCTTCGCGTGGGGCCCGCCCCGCAACGCGAGCGAACCGGCCACGAAGAAAAGGAGGACACACACATGAGGAATGACCAACGGTAGTCGGCGCTTTGCGCCCAGCGTAGTTCACGGCCGCCCGTCTGGGCGGCCGTTTTCGTTTTCGGCCAGAGACAGGCTACGTCGGAGATGAGCGCAGCCCCGAGCACGCACCGCTAGCGAACGCTCAGCGTCCCGGTCTCCACGCTCGCCATCGTTCACTCCCGGCGCCAGTGGCGCCGCACGAGCGCAGCGAGTGACTTGGGGGTGGGACCCATCGTGGCTTTGCCACGATGGGTGGGGGGCTCGAAAAGCCCCCCGAGACAACATCATCAAGCCCTGAAGCAAGCGCTTTGCGCTTGCTTCGGCGCGCGCTCAGCGCCAGTCGCGTTTCAGGGGCTGGGCTCGCGAGGGCGGCCGCTTGGGCGGGTGCTCGGTCGCCGGCGGTGGCCTGTAGGCAGGGTGATCGCCGTGGTGGTGTCCCGAATCGCCATCGTCCCAGTGATGCTCACCGGAGCCACCGTGGTGCCCGTGATGATTCCAATCGCCGTACCCGTACCATCCCCACCACGCGGGGTAGTAGTACCAGCCCGCCGCCCAATCGTCGTGGTAGCTCTGGGTCCAAAGCGGCCACGTGGCGGCGGCGACGATGGCGGTGGGCACGAGCCACGACGCCGTGGACCACGAATGCCGCGGTTCGTCCCACGCGTACGCCGGGTAGTTCTCGGCGTACGAGCGCTGGGTGCCGACGCTGTAGCGCGGTGGACCCGTTTCCACCGAAGTGCGCCGTTCGCGTGTTTCCGTGGCAGCGCCTTCCGCGGCCGTGGCACTTCCACAGCCGAGCCCCCATTTGCTGCCACACGGTGATGCTGCGCGCTGCGCGGCATTCGCATCCACGATGCGCTTTTGCTCCGGCGTCAGTCGCAGCGGATCACAGCCGCTCGCCCAGCCGTTCGCGCACGAGACGTAGTTCCGCTGGGACGCGGCGTTCTCGACCAGCGTGCGCTCCGCGGGTGCGAGACGTGCGACGTCGCAGTGCCCCGCGTCACCGTTCACGCACGCCAGGAAGTTCTGACGAGCATCCCACGTGGAGCTGGCGCCGCGGCTCGTCGCGCTACGCGCCGCCGGCGGTGCGGTCTCCGCTGCCGAGCTGGGGAACGCCGCGGCTAGGGCGACGAGCACCAAGACACTCACGAGCCAACGACTGGTTCGCATCGTGTCGCTCCTCGCGCTTGCTCGGCCGGCGTGCCTCGACTCGTGGTGAACCGCAGGTCGTGCACGCTGCTCAGGATACCCCGCCCCCACCGCCGCACGCGCCGCCGAACGCCAGCGCCAGGATTCCCGCCACGATCCACCACCGCGGTGTTTTCATGTACGCGCCTCGTGCGCGCCCGATCGCGACGGGTCGAGCGCGAGCTGAGCAAGAACGGCACGCTCGAACCTCGCTGCAAGAAGCGGCCCGATGCGTCGAAGGCGCGTGGGTGGACGTGGTGTCCCGCGGCCATCCTGCGCGTGGTCGTGACCTACGTCACGGCGCCCGCCGATCGGTCACCGCACGCACGCGCCACCCCGCAGAGCGGGAGAGGCACGGATCTTGATGTCGTTTCGGGCAAACCCTGATCTCCATCGGCCGATGGCTTCGTGTCGAAGGTCGAGACGCGAACGAAGCCTTCGTCCGCAACCATGGGAGGGACGCCATGCGTACGCGAATCGGTTGGATTCTGGGATTCACCGCGATCGCGATGATTGCGCTCTCGAGCTGTGCCAAGAAGGCGCCTGCGCCCGCGCCCCTGCCGGTCGCCCCACCCGCGCCCGTGGATCTCACGCCACCCGACATGGCGCCGGTGCCTGCCGGGGAATTCTTGATGGGATCGCAGCCCAACAAGCTCTTGTGGGTCTACGACCGCACCGAGGGCGACGAGCAGCCACCGCACCCGGTGAAGGTGCCGGGCTTCTACATCGACAAGAAGGAAGTCACCCGCCAGGACTACGCACGCTGCGTCGATTCGGGAAAGTGCAAGACGCCGCTCCAGGGCGAAGGCTGCAACTGGAACCTGGCGAAGCACGACAACTACCCGATCAACTGCGTGAGCTGGGGTGACGCGGCCGCGTATTGCGGGTGGGCCGGCAAGCGCCTGCCCACGGAGGCCGAATGGGAGAAGGCGGCACGTGGCAACGATGGCCGCATCTACCCGTGGGGTGACCAGCCCGAGCCGAGCTGCACCCAGGCGGTGATGTCGGACGACAGCGGCGTGGGCTGCGGCAAGGGTGCGACGTGGCCCGTCGGCAGCAAGGCCTCGGGAACGAGCGCGTCCGGTGTCCTCGACATGGCGGGCAACGTCTCGGAATGGGTCGACGACTGGTACAACGCCGACCAGTACAAGGCCAGCGACTACACCCACAAGGGACCGCGCGCCGGCACCGAGAAAGTGATTCGCGGCGGCTCCTTCAAGGACGGCGCAGACCACCTGCGTTCGGCGAGCCGCGAGGCGCGTGACCCGAAGATCCAGGGACCGGCGGCGGTGGAGCTGGGATTCAGGTGCGCGAAGGACATGTGATCTCATCCGCCTCGTGAGCGAGCCGATCGCTCACGAAGCGGCGCTCGTTGCTCGTGGGCGGGGGGAACCCCGCCCTCTTGCTTGGCCGAGGAGAACACGCCGCGGGGCCGCCCGGGGTCGGTTCGCCTCTTGGCGCGCGCCGTCGAGGCGCTGCGGATCTCGGTCACGGCGCGAGCTTGCCTGTCCCCAGCTCGGCGCCGCGGGTGGTGACGCTCGCCGGTCGCGCTCCTGGCGGAATCGCTGCCAGCTCGGCCTCCAGCGCCGCGACGCGCTCGGGATCGACGCGCCGTGCGACGTGGATCCGCTCACCGAGGAACGCGCGCACGAGCTGCCGATGGCGTGGATCGAATTCGGCGAGGATGTCTTCCATCGGCCGTGCTGGTGCCGTGGCACTTTCGTAACCACTCTGCCCGCGCTCGAAGATTCGCTTGGCGGTGCCGGCAACGCCAGAGCCGAACGCGGTCAGGCCGCGCGCGATTTGCGAGAGGATGTCGTCGTCGGTGCGGCTCGCCGGTGGGCCGCTCGCTGGAGCCGGGGGCGAGGAGGTCGTGCCCGAGCTCAGCGCGTCCTCGCCGATCCGAAGCACGCTGTCGAGTCCGGCGAGGGCCAGCTCGGCGGCGACACTGACGCTGACGTCGCCGAAGCGCAAGAACTGACCGAGCGGGAGGCGAAACGCCGACACCAGCGCGCTGTTCTTGTCGATGGTGGGCTGAAAGAGGTCACCGCTCAGCAACGCCGCCATCTCGTCGCCACTTTCCGCCACCGTCACCTTCACCGCGCCCTGCTGGATCTGGGCGGCACGGGCACGTACCTCGAGCGCCGCGTGCAACCAGTTTCCGCCCAGCGCCATGCGTCCCGCGCTCGGCACGTAGGGCCGGATGGTGCGGACGTCGAAGCCGGTGATCGCGGCCAGCAAGGTCAGCGTGGGTCGCTCGCGCCACGGCTCGACCCACGCACGCGCGTGGATGCGCGCAGGGGCGAGAAGCTGATCGATGCGTGCGTCGAGACGCACGTCCGCCAGCGCGCCGGCGAGGGGTGCTCCATGCACCTGGAAGTCGTGGACGTCGACGTCGATCCCGCGCACTTCCAGGTGCACCGGCTGGATGGCGTCGGAGAGCGGATCGTCGTAGACGATCGTGCCCCCGCGAATCTGGCCGCTCGTGAGCAGGAAGAGCGGTGGCGGCAGCTCGAAGACGGTGACGCGGTGGGTATCGCGCGCCGACTCCGGCGCGAGGACGCTCGTCGCCGGCATTCGAGCGGGCGGCGCTGCCGTGCTGCCCGAGCTCGCGAAGAGGGCCTGCAGGTTGGTTTGCCCGGTGCCGACGAAACGCAAACGAAGCGTCGGCTGGTCGATCCGCACCTCGTCCACGACGTACGGCGCCGCCAGGATGCGGTGGCGGTCGGCGTGGACCGTGATCTGCCCGAGAGTCAGGATGGGGAGCTTCTCCGTCGGCTCGGCGCGCTGCACCACCACACCTTCCACGCTGAGATCACCTGCGAGCGGCACGACGCGAATCGTGCGTGCGGTGATCGTGCCGCGGATCTGGGGAATCTCGAGGCGAGCGCCGGTCGCCGTCACCACGGGCGGAAAGAGCGCGAGCCGCGCCGACTCGACCGTGAACGTGCCGCCCACGAGCGGCCCGATGCGCGGCACGAGCCGGGTTTCCAAGATCACGTTCCGCGCCAGCAAGGCGACGGTGACGACCGTCAACACCAGCGTGACGAGCCCGGCGACGACTGCGAGCACGAGCCGCTGCCGCCGCAGCGGCGCCCGCGGGTGCGTCGCACGCCGATGCCACGTGCCGCGAGGAAGGTGGAACCACGCCGGCCTCGCGAGCGGAAGATGCGCCAGAAAGGTGGGGCGCGCGGCCATCGCGAACACCCCGAGGCGAGTGAATGCGTCCTCGCCGTCGCAGCACGAATTCCGAGTGAAAACTCCGCAAGTCGCGTGCCCTTGCGCGTGGGGTGATCTGGCTCACGGGCCAGCGGATCACCGACGGCTGTGGAGCGGGCGCGATCGCCGAAATCGAGTCATGATAGAAACATTATCTTGACAAAATATATACAAGCGGGCACCCTGAGTCGTGGAACCGATGCGCGAATGAACCGTCCATCGGTGAACGCAACCCTCGCAACCCACGGAGCCCGCCATGACCTCACGACTCGCCGATCACCCTCGCTCTCGCGCCGCGCTCACGACTCGCCGCCTCCTCGCCGTCGTGGTCCTCGCTGCCGTTGCGGGGTGCGCTCGCGGTCCGGTGCCCGAGACCGTGCCCTTCGTGGACCTGAACCGCTACACCGGGCTCTGGTACGAGATCGCCAGCAATGCCGCCGGCTTCAACAACAACCTCGTGGACGTATCCGCGACCTACACGGCGCGCGCAGACGGTCAGGTGGACGTGCTGAATCGCGGCTTCGAGAACACCCCCGCCGGTACTGAGCAGACCATCCAGGGCATCGCGCGTGTGGTGGACACCGCCAGCAACGCCAAGCTCGCCGTGCGCTTCCCGTCGGTGTTCGGCGGGCTCTTCGAGGGTGAGTACTGGATCGTCGCCCTCGGTGCCGACTACGACTACGCGGTGGTCACCGACAGCCTCCAGTGGACGCTCTTCATCCTGAGCCGCTCGCCGGT
>CAYUSL010000450.1:0-5329 GCA_964447125.1 uncultured bacterium
AGCAGGATGTTCTTGCCGGTTTGTGAAGTCACCCGAGACCCACGACCTTTTCTCGTTTGATTTCGCTGAAATGCCGTAAACCACCCTATCAGAAGGGATCGGGACCCTCAACCCGATCGAGGTGCGCGGCACCCGTCGCGTCCGCCGGCACTGCCGAGGGGGCGCGCGCAACCAGCGCGACGGCCGTGCGCTCGATGCGGGTGCCGCCTTCCACGTCCACGCCACGGCCCTCGCTCACGTCGTTCGCGAGCAGCGCGACGAGCGCCCGCACCACCGGGCGACGCGCTTCGATGCCGAGATCGACGTGAAGCCAGCGCGCCACGATCCGCCGCACCAGCGCCGGTGACGCGTCGGCAAGCGCCTCGATCGGGAGGCGTGGTGGTTCGCAGCGCACGGCCCGCGGCCGTCGTGACTCGCATTCGCGCTCGAAGTGCCGCGCGTCCTCGCGAGACTCCGCGGCGAGGACGACCAGCGAGCGCCGCAGGCTGGGCGCTCCGTGGGCCTCGAGCCATGGCAGAACCTCGTGGCGAATCCGATTGCGCGGCACGCTCAGGTCCTGATTGGTGGCGTCCTCGCGCCACGCGAGACCGCGCATCGCGGCATATGCGCGCAACTGCTCGCGCCACACACCGAAGAGCGGTCGCACCCAGGGCGCGCTCGCCGCCTCCATCCACCAGCCGTCGCTCGGCACGCCTTGCAGCAAGCGCAGCAGCACCCATTCCGCTTGGTCGTCGGCGTGGTGCCCGAGGGCGATCCAGTCTGCGCACCAGGCCTCGGCTTCGCGAAGCAAGATTCGCCGCCGTGCGACCCGGAGCCGCTCCTCCGGGGAGCCTCGTGCCGGCAGGTCGTCTGGGGCGAGACGCACGATCGCCGCATCCAGCCCGCGCGCCAGCGCGAGCTCGCGAACGAAGCACCCATCGTCGGGGGAGTCCGCGCGCACCGCATGATCGACGTGCACCACGCGCAACGCCAACGCGCGGCGCTCGGCCACGCGAGCCAACAGGTCGAGTAGTACCGTCGAGTCGAGACCGCCCGAGCAAGCCACCAGCACGCGCTCGCCGGGGCGCAGCGCGCGACACGCGTCCAGCTCGCGCAGGACCGAGACCAACAGGTCCTGGCGAGTGGCGTGTGGCGGCGTGCTGCTCAAGGCCGCCTGCTCGCGTACGAACGGCTCGCGTCAGTGCGCGAGCCAGCTTGCTGCTTCGTCACGCGTCGCTCGGCCGTTGCAACGCCGTGCGAGGCGACTCGGTGGTGGGCGCTCCGGGATTCGAACCCGGGACTTCCACCGTGTGAGGATGGCACTCTCCCGCTGAGTTAAGCGCCCGATTTTCCGCTGGAAGCGAAGAGCGGCGGAACATAGCGGAGGCCCCCGGACCCGTCAACGAAGTGCTGTGCCCGACGTCGCATCCGTAGACTGCAGTAGCTCGACACAGCGCCGTTGCGCGCGATCGTCATCCGCGAAGCGCGTCGCATCTGCAGCAGGGACCAGCAACGCTGCGGCGCAGGCGCGCAGATGTTCGGTCGCCGTCGTGCGATCGTGCCAGGGCCAGAGCACTCGCTCTGCGTACTCGAGGTGCGCGCTCGCGAGTTGCGCGTCGACGTCGAGTGCCGCCTCGAAGAACTGCGCCGCGCGCTCGAGCTCCGGCGAATCGGCGCGCCCAACCCCGGCGAGCGCATACGTCTCGGCGAGAGCCTCGAGTGCCGCACCGGAGCCGAACGTTCGATCCGCTGCGACCACCGAGGCGAGGAGCTGTCGCGCCTCGGCGAGCACCTCCCCGCCCACCGCCCCCACCCGATGACGATCGAGCAGCAAACGCGCCACCAGGTAGCGCGCTGCCGCATCCTCGGGTGCTGCGCGCAGTGCGCCGCGCGCCCAGCTCTCGGCGCGGGCCAGCTCGCGACCTCGCTCCTCCGGCGCTCCCAGCGCCAGCGCCAGACTGCGACTCGCGCGCGCCGCCTCCAGCCACTCCGCGACCCCGCCGCGATCGAGACGCCCGGCATGGAGATCGCGCCGCTCGCGCCAGCCGTCGCGATCGGCCGAATCCAGAGCGGCTCGCGAGACCGGCGCCGCCGTCACGCCGCCTGCGGCACTCGCTTCCGGCGCAGTGGCTCGGGAGGCGCAACTCGGCGCGCCTGCGACGGCGAGCGCCACCGCGCAGCAGCGCGCCACCGTCGCGCGGTGCCTCACGCGAACGCGCCTTCCTTCTCGAAGGCCGCGATCTGCTCGGCATCGAATCCGATCTCGCGCAACACGTCCTGAGTGTGCTCGCCCCACTTCGGCGGCATGCGACTCACGCTCGCGGGTGTGCCGGAGAGCTTGATCGGACACGCGGGCTGCCGCACCGGGCCGATCTCGGGATGGTCGAGCTCCCACACCATCTCGCGGGCCACAGCCTGCGGGTGGGCGAACGCCTCGCCGATGTCGAGCACCGGCTCGAAGCAGCAATCGACGTCTTTCAGGAACTCCACCCACTCGTCGCGAGTCTTCGATCGAAAGAGCGTGTCCATCTCGCCGAGCACCCAATCGCGCCGCTCGCCGGATGCGAACGCCTCACCCATCAGATCCTGCCTGCCGACGGCATTCACGAACGCCGTCCAGAACTGCGGCTCGAGCGCCCCCAGCGATACGGCCTTGCCGTCCTTGGTTTCGTACACGCGATAGCAGATCGCCTGGCCGTTCAGCGTGTAGCCCTCGCGCGTCGGCACTTCGCCATCCGCCAGATAGGCACCCGCCGTCATGGCGAGGAGCGAGATCGAGCCGTCGAGCATGGAGATGTCGACGAGCTGGCCTTCGCCGGTGCGATTGCGGCTCACGATCGCCGCCAGGATGCCCGCCGCTGCCATCAAACCGCCACCGGCGATGTCGGCCACCTGCACGCCGTAGACTGGCGGCGGGCTCGACGCCCAGCCGGAGATCCCGGTCACGCCGGCGAGGCTCAGGTAGTTGAGGTCGTGTCCGGCGCGATCGCGCCAGGGGCCATCCTGTCCGTAGCCCGTGAGCGCGCAATAGATCAGTCGCGGATTGCGCTTCCTGAGCTCTTGGTAGCCCACACCGAGACGATCCATCACACCCGGACGGAACTGCTCGATGAGAACGTCGTAGTGCTCGACCAGTTTGAAGAGCACCTCCCGCGCAGCCGGCCGCTTCAGGTTGAGCGTCATCGAGCGCTTGCTGCGGTTGAGCGTCATGAAACGGGCGCTCTCGCTTCCGACGAAGGGCGGCGTCATGCGCGTGTAGTCGCCCTTGATCGGGTCTTCGACCTTGAGCACCTCCGCGCCGAGGTCCGCGAGTAGCTGCGTTGCGAATGGGCCGGGCAGGAGCCGGCTGAGATCGAGGATCCGGACGCCCGCGAGAGCACCGGGCTGGGTCGAGATGGGCGCTGGCTTGGACATGCGAAGCACTCTCCGAGGGCTCGCACGCGAGCCCGATTCCGTGTGGCGACCGTCAGGAGCGACGAAGGGCGGGACGTTTCCGCCCCGCCCTCTCACGATGGGGGCACCCAGCGCCCCCGGCTCCGAATCCCTCGACGAGCCCGGCGCACGTCCGAGCCGTCGAAGGTCCGTGCCTTCCTCGGCGTACGGCGGCTCGCGCCGCCGATGCCGTGAGAGCCATGGCCCGGATCGGTTGCCCGCGCCATGGTCTCGTCGCGCGACCCTCTCGCGACGCTCGTCTCAGCCCTTGAGGACCTGGCCGAGCTTCATGGCCTTGCTCATGTCGCCCTTGATGCGGAGCTTGCCCGACATGAACGCGACCTGCGGATTGAGCTTGCCGGTGTCGATGTCCAGGAAATCCTGAGCCGAAACCGTGATCGTGCACTCGGCGTTGCCCGCGTCGCCGGCGCAGACGCCCGGGTTCTCACCCTTGAGATCGACCGTCCACTTGCCGCCGCCGTCGCCGCTGACGTCGAACAGATAGACGGCATTCACGGTCTTCGACTTGGCCGGATCCTTGGCGATGCGGCCCGCGATGTCTCCCTCGAAAATGTCCTTGCAAGTCTTCGACATGGCCCCTTCTCCTCGTACGACCTACCAGTGAACGGCCGAGCGGGATTGCTCGCGCCCCTACGATCAACCCCACTCTCGGGTGATTGATTCGTCAATCGGTTTCGTAGCCCGAACCAGCGTGGGCTGTCAAGCACACCGAGCACGTCGCCGCCGCGCCGCCAGGAAGACGTGCGCAGCGCAGGACGCCGCCGAGCGTCTCACGACCGGATTCAGCGCGAGCGACGCTTCGCGACCAGCGTGGCCGTGACCGCGAGCACCGGCGCGACGGCACAGAGAAAGAGGACGGCGAGGGTGAATCCCGCGAGGAACGTGGCGCCGAACCGCGCGTAGTCGCCCGTTGCCGGCGAACCGAGAGCCACCGGCAATCCCAGCCGACGGCGCGTCTCCCCAACCCGCTGGTCGAGCAGGTGATCGTCGTATCGCTCCGCGAAGAGGTTGCGGCTCGCCCGCCCCGCTCGAAACGCGGTCAGCGTCGCACGCGGCCAGCGCAACCCACCGAGGCCGAGCCCCAGCAGATTGAACGCCCACGCGGCGAGATGCCCGGCGCAGCCCGAGCCGAGCTCCCAACTCGCGATCTCGTACTCGCCGCGCGGGTTCGTCGCGTACCCCGTGAGCACGTGATGCAGATCGTGAATGCGCATGGCACGCGCATAGCCGGCGGTGTTGGGAAAAACCATCGGCACGGGCCGCGCGCCGAGATCGACCCAGCGAGCGTCGTATCCGCCATCGCCGAGATCGTTCGCGAGCAGGAAGCGCGCGAGCGCTTCGCGAAGGGTGATGCCTTCGTCCTGCATGTTCACGTCATCGAGCGTCGCAATGCGGACGATGGTTCCTTGACCCACTCGTTGGGCCGCCCTTATTGTGGCGCTCCCCGCCCCTCTCGCAAGTCCACGACCGACGTTTCGAGGTCAAACCGTGCGAGTTCTGCTCTTCAAGACCCTGCCCGCCAACGCCGGTCCCGACATCGGGCTCGGTTATCTCGCCACCGCCTTGCGTCGCGCCGGCCACGACGTGCGAATCGACGATCTCGACTACGACGAGAGCCGCGGCATCCAGCTCACGGTCACGCAGCGAGTTCGCCAATTCGAAGCCGACTGGGTGGGCTGCAAGGTCTTCGACCATTCGGTCGGACGCTCGCGCTCCTATCTCGCCGAGGCACGCCGGGCACGACCGGGAATTCGCACGTGCGTGGGTGGACCGCACGTCTCCGGCTTCCGCGAGCGCGTCGTGGACAGCATCCCCGAGGCGGACTACCCGATTGCGGGAGAAGCGGAGCGCGCGCTGCCGAAGCTGATCGAGGTGGTCGAGTCCGGGGGTGATCTGA
>CAYUSL010000451.1:0-5318 GCA_964447125.1 uncultured bacterium
TGCACCTCGACGAGGTCTGCCTCGCGTTTCCCGAGCTCACGCTGGTGATGGCCCACGGCGCCGATCCATGGTGGAACGTGGCGATCCGGCTCATGCTCAAGTACCGCGGCCTTCACCTGATGACGTCGGCGTATCTGCCCAAGTACCTGCCCGCCGAGCTGCTGCATTTCATGCGCACCCGCGGTCGCGAACGGGTGATCTTCGCCAGCGACCATCCGGCGATTCCCCTCGCCCGCTGTCTCGCCGAGGCGAAGAAGCTCGACCTCCCCGAACCGGCGATGGATGCCTACCTGTACGGGAACGCCGCTCGGCTATTCTTCGCGCCGCGCTGACGCGCTCCCGCGGAGCGCCGCGCGCGAGGCTCGCACATGTACCGACGGCAACTGCTCTCGTCGTTCGTCACGCTCAGCACTCCGGGCTATCCGGGGCGTGGCTTCTTGCAGGCGCGACTCGAAGGCCTCGAGCACGCGATCCTCCTCGCCGTCCTCGACAGTGCTTCGCCGGCGCTCCGCTATCGCCGCTCGGAGACCGAGCGCCGCCGGCTGGTGATGGATTGGGGGCGCATGTGGCTCCTGGTCGACGATGTCCAGGACGAGCACCCCGACGCCGCCAGCGACGAGGAGCTGCTCGCGATCATCCTCGGTCAGCGCGAGCCTGTATCCAGCCATCCGCTGGTGCGCGAGCTGGCGCGCGCTGCGAAGGCCGTCCAGGACGCGGTGCGCAGCACGCCGTGGTGGGACGCGTACCTCACCGAAACCAAGCGTTGCTTCGACAGCCAGAAGGTGGTGGTGGAATCGCGCCTCGCCTCCGATCGCGTGGCCGCCACGCTGGAAGCCGCCGAGACCAAGGCCGGCGCTTTCGCTCGCGGTCTCGTCCACGTCGCCGATCCGGAAGCGATCTCGGACGGCATGAACGAGGCGCTCTTCTGGTTCGGCGCCTGGGTCCAAGCCGTCGACGATTACGCCGATCGCGAGAAGGACGCCAGGAGCCACGTGTTCACGGTCTTCAGCACCGCCGCCGATCCCGACGCCACCCTCACCGAGCTGGGTGGCAAGTACCGCGAACGCATCGCGCGCCACGCCGGGCGCAGCGATGCGCTGATCCCGCTCGCCGAGGATCTGGCTTGGCTGGCGCGGCTCTCGCGCAAGCCGATCGTCAAGCCGCTCTTCGCGCTCCTGAACGGCTGAGCACCGCGCGACGCGTACCACGCGCGCCGGCGGAGGATCTCAGCGGTCGAGAAGCATCCGCGCGGCGAGCTCGCGGTTCCAGCTCGGCGTTCCGAAAAGGAGCTCCGCCGACTTGGCGCGCTTGAAGTAGAGGTGCAGATCCTGCTCCCAGGTGAAGCCGATCCCGCCGTGCACCTGGATCCCCTCGCCCGCCACTTTCGTGAAGGCCTCGGAGGTGTAGGCCTTGGCCAGGCATGCGGCGGTGTGTGCGTCCGGCTCGCCGTTGGCGATCGCCCACGCCGCGTAATACGTCGCCGACTTGGCACTCTCGATGAGCACCAGCATCTCGGCGCATTTGTGCTGGATCGCCTGGAAGCTACCGATGGGCTTGCCGAACTGCTCACGGACCTTGGCGTAGTCCACCGCCATCTCGAGGACGCGCTCGGCGGCGCCGCACATCTCGCCGCTGAGCGCCACCTTCGCGAAATCGAAGAGCTGCTCGAGGATCGGCCAGCCCTCGCCGGCATCCCCGAGCACCGCGTCCACCGGTACCCGCACGTCACGAAGCTCGACGGCGTAGACCTTGCGCACCTGATCGACGAAATCCAGCGCACGCACGCTCACGCCAGGTGCATTCGCATCGACCAGAAAGAGCGTGACACCCGCCACACCGCGGGCCGGCACCACCAGCCAATCGGCAAGTCCAGCATCCGGCACGAAGAGCTTGGTACCGTCGAGCACGTAGCCATCGCCGTCCGTGGTGACGGAGAGCTGAACTCCTGCTTCGTCCCAGCGCGCCGTGGCTTCGAGCAACGCGAGCGTCACGCGCGCCTTTCCTTCGGCCACCGCCGGCAGCCACCGCCCCCGCTGCTCCTCGTCACCGGCGAGGGCGATCGCCTGCGCGCCGAGGGCCACGGTCGAGAAGAACGGCGCCGGCAGCAGCGCGCGCCCGGCTTCCTGCAGCACCAGCACCAGCTCGACCAAGCCCAGCTCCGAGCCGCCGACGTTCGCCGGCAACACCAGCCCGAGCCAGCCGAGCTCGGCGATGGTCGGCCACAGCGCCGCGCACGCGGGCTTCGGATCGTCCATGGATTCGCGCACCAACGACATCGGACAGGCACGCGCCAGGAACTCCCGTGCGCTGGTCTGGAGCATGCGTTGCTCGTCGGTGAGCTCGACGTCCATGGGGAGTCCTCGTGAATCATGATCGAGGCGTGGTGGGTCGCAGGCGAATTTGATACATCGTCAAAAACGCTGCAACCTCGGGCGCGCGGCCGTCTTGGCCGCCGCACGAGCGGGGCGAGGGAATGGGCGACGTCGAGGCATCGAAGCGGGATTCGAAGCGAGCGCGCGGCGCGGCGTTGTCGCAAACCGGGCGCCCCCTCGGGCCGCGAGCGCTGCGCACCCGCGAGCGGCTGCTCGACGTGACCGCGGAGCTGCTCGCCGAGCGCGGTGTCCTCGACCTCTCGGTGGTGGACATCGCGCGGCGCGCCGACACCTCGCCCGGCACCTTCTACCACTACTTCCAGGACGTCGAAGAAGCGGCCCTCAAGCTCGCCGAGCGCGCCGGCGACGACATGCCCGCGGTCGTGGAGCTGATCGACGGGCCGTGGGAAGGGCGCGAAGGATTGGAGCGCGCACGCGCCATCGTGACGCGCTTCATCGCCCACTGGGACACGCACCACGCCGTGCTCTCGCTGCGCAACCTGGCCGCCGACCGCGGCGACGCCCGCTTCCAGCACGTTCGCCGCAACACGCTGCGGCCGATCGTCGATCATTTCACGGCGAAGATCCGCGCTGCACAGACTGCCGGCCGGGTATCTCCGCGCGTCCATCCCGGTGTCGCGGCAGCCGGCATCCTGGCGCTCCTCGAGCGGCTGTCGGCACACAAGCAGGTGTTGCGCCGTCTCGAGGCTTCACCGGAGGATCTGGTCGAGACCTGCGCGCGCATGATCCACGAAACCGTCACCGGCGGCGCCGTCGACTGAGCGGAATGCTGCTCGACGCACCGGATGCCGGCACATCGACGCGTGCGCACGCTGTGCCGGTCAGAAGACGAGATTCGCCTGGAGATACGCCCAGTGGGCGACCGAGCCGTGGCTCTCCGCCGTCACGCCGCGCGCCAGGTCTTGCGCGCGGAAGCGCGCCTTCATCCCGTCGCCAGGCACGAAGAAGCTGTAACCAGCGCGGAAATCGAGGTTCGCGGTGTAGGTGTGAATCACCCACACGTCGAGCTCCTCGCCCAGATCGCGATCGCCGCCGAAGCGTCGCTTGTCGGGGGCAACCCCCGGACTCTGGTCCGTGACGGCGGTCTGGAAGTAGTGAAGGTCCGTGGCGAGTGACGTGGAGGCGGCGACCTTGTAGCGCAGCTTCGCGACCAAATCCTCGAGCCCGAGCGACGCCGTGTCGGCGGCGTTGTTCAGGAAGTAGTCCATCTCGCCGTAGAACTTGTGGTTGGTGGCGAGCAGCGTGTCGAACGCATCACGCGAGTGGTCCTTGGTGTCGTCGTCGCCGCTCAGGTACTCGTAACCGAGTGTGGCGGTGAGCGCCCCCACCTTCACGCCGCCGTGGATCACGCCCAGGTAGGCGTGGACGTCGTCACCGTTCACGTCACCGAGCTGGGCGTCGAAGGTCGCGTTGTAGACGAGCGCCACGTCGTCCGAGAGCCCCGCCTTGCCGTTCGCGTACGCACCGAGCGTGTAGAGATCGACGTCGGCAGTGCCATCGTCGAGCCAGTAGACGTGCGGGTCGAGCGCCAGCGCGTCACCGAGCTTCTGCTGGACGTGGAGGCCGGCGATCCAGACGTCGTCGTCCTTGCCCTCGTCGAGGTTGGTGTCGGCTTGACGCAACGCCCCCTTCACGGCCACGGCGTCCTTCTCGCTCAAGAGCGCCCAGAAGGGTTTCACCCAGCCGCCGTCCCAGCGATACGTGACCGAGGCACCGTCGAGGCTGCGCGCGTTCTGCGTCCAGTCCACCGCCCCGATCAGGCGCTCCTCGCCGAGAGAAATCTCTTGGCGTCCGGCCTTGAGCTCCAGGCACGGAACGAAGAGATCGCGAACCTCGAGATAGCCCTGGTGCAGATCGAAGCCGTCGGCATCGACGTCGGTGAGCGAATTTTGCTCTTCCCCCCACACCCGCGCGTCTTGGACTTGCACGAACCCCGTGACGTCGGCGGTCGGCTGCGCGGAAAGGCCGAGGCGGGCTCTTTCGCCCACCACGATGTCGGCCTGGGTCGAGCTGGCGAAGTCGCGGGTGTCCACCTCACCGCGAATCCGCACCTGGCCGCTCAACGTGAGTCCGAGCTTCTCGGCGGCTGCGGCCACCGGGTTGGACGTCGTTGGCGCTGGCGCCGGCGCTGCCGCGGCGGGCTGAGCACCGGTTGCTGGCGAAGCTCCGCTCGTGTCCGCACGCGTCGCGACCGCGGTCGCCAGCACCGCGAGCACGCAGACGAGAGCCCTCGCACATCCACCGAGCACACACGGTCGCCCTGTCTTCACGTTGTCCCCCCACTCGGTTGCGCCACTCGCGGGCGCGACCGGATTCGAGCTGCAGCCGTGTGCACCACGCGGGTGTCACTCCGGATCCATCGCGGCGCGCGGGCACGCCAGCTCGTCACCGCCCACGTCCGGATCGACGATGCGATTCGTGACCACGTGCGGAATCACTTCGAGCCGCGCGCACTCGATCGCGACGACGTCGCGAATCGCGCTCGCGAGCCGCCCGTAAAAGCGATCGGCGCCAGCGCGCGCGAGCGCCGCCAGCCACGCAGGAAGCCACGTTCCCAGGTGCTCGGCGAGAAATTTCCGCTGGGTATCGACCGTGATCGCGAGCGCCTCGTCGAGCTCCTCGTTTCGCGCGTACGCTTCCTTCAGCGCCAGAATGCTCGCGAACTCGAGCTCGAGCTGGAGGTGGTCTTCAGGCAGGGGCGCGCGCGTGCTCGGCTCGAGTGCGTACGCCAGATAGAAGCCCGAGATGTCGGCGAGCTGGGACGCGCGTCCCAGCATGCGCCCCGCGTCGCCATAAGCCGTCTCGTGGAGCGGCGCAGGGCCTGCGGGACCGAAGAGCCGCACGTGCTCGGCTCCTAGCCCCTCCAGATCCGCTGCAGCGAGTGCCTGTGCTGCGTCGAGAAGCGCGTCGCGCACGCGCTGCTCC
>CAYUSL010000452.1:0-5316 GCA_964447125.1 uncultured bacterium
GCCGTCAGACCGCGAGAGTGACGAGCGATGCTTCCGCGACCCCGTCGCACACCTCGAGAATCGCAACCGCCACCGGCAAGCGGAACCGGCGCGGACCAGCGCTTCCCGGATTCACGTAGAGCACCCCGTCGCGCCGCTCGATCGAGGGGCGATGGGAATGCCCTGCGATCACCACGGCGAATCCGCACGCCAGCGGATCGACTGCGAGCTCCTGAATCGCGTGGATGACGTAGATCCGAGCTCCGCCCACCTCCACTACCCGCTCGTCGGGCAGCGCACGCGCCCAGCGCCCGCTGTCGTTGTTGCCGCGGATCGCGTGCACCGCTGCAAGCCGCGCCAGCGCATCCAGCACCTCGGGCGAGCCCACGTCGCCCGCGTGCACGATGCAGTCGCTACCAGCCAGCGCCGCGATGGCCTCGGGGCGCATCAAGCCGTGGGTGTCCGCGATCACTCCCACGCGTGCGCGGCGGATTCGCGGCGTGGCCATCGCGCGAGGAGGATACCCGTCGTTGCAGCCGAGGCGCGCCAAACGCTACGATTTTCGCTTCTCGTACTCGCAAGCGATCCGCGCCGCGTTCATGTCGACCGATCCCACCGGCCCCAACTCTTGGTCGCGCCTCATCGAAGACGCGCAGGCCTATCTGGAAGAAGGCGAGCTCGAAGAGGCGCTCGCCGTATGCGAGCAGGCCATCGATCACGAGCCCGAGCAGCCGGACGGCTACTTGCTCGCCGCCGAGATCCTGCTGCGCATGGACGATCCCGAGAGCGCCGCGGAGAACGTCCGCGAGGCGCTCGAGCTCGATCCCGACGATCGCGGTGCCGTGGCGCTCCTCGGCGCCACGCTCTTCGAAAGCTGCGACTTCGACGGCGCCCGACGCGCGCTCGAGCCGCTCGCCAGCGAGCCCGCGGACTACGCCGAAGCCGCGTTCCTGTGCGCGGTGATCGCGGAGCGCGAAGGCCGCCACGCCGACGCGCAGGCCCTCTACGCCCTCGCGGCCGACCGCGACGAGACCTATCGCACGGTCCCCCCCCTCGGCCGTGGCGAGTTCGACGCCGTCGTGGACGACACGCTGGAGCAGCTCCCCGACGACATCCGCGCCGCGCTCGAGAACGTGAGCATCCAGATCGAGGAGTTTCCACCCCTCGACGAGCTGCGCGCCTCCACTCCGCCGCTCTCGCCGCTCATCCTCGGACTCTTCCGTGGAGTGCCCCTCGCCGAGAAGAGCGTGATGGACGCGGGCTCGACTCCGGACGTGGTGGTGCTCTACCAGCGCTGCCTCGAGCTGACCAGCCACTCGACCGAGGAGCTGATGGAAGAGATCGCCATCACCCTCGTCCACGAGATCGGTCACTACCTCGGGCTCAGCGAGGAGGACTTGATCGCCCGCGGGGTGGGATGAGCCGCGAGCCCGCGCAGCGCGAGCGTTGTTGGGCCGCCGCTTGCCACGTCGGAACGCTGGCGATCTTTCTCGGCATCCCGTTCGGCAACGTGATCGTCCCGGCGGCCATCTGGGCCTCGTTCAAGGGCCAATCACGGCGAGTCGAAGCGGAGGCGCGAGAGTCGCTCAATTTCCAGATCACCGTGCTGCTGGCGGGCCTGGCGTGCGCCGGGTTCTCGCTGGTCGGGATCGGGCTGCCGTTGCTGGTGGCGCTGGCCGTGGCCGACGCAGTGCTGGTGATCCAGGCGGGGCGCGCCGTGTCCCGCGGCGACGGGTATCGCTACCCCTTCGCCCTCCGCCTCTTTCTCTGATCCGCCGTCACGCGCAAACGCGTGAGAACGCGTTGCACGCGGCGATGACGGGCCGGTAGGATGCGCGACGAGCGGCGTTTCCCGCTCGATCGCCCCAGCGGAGCCCACCCGGAGTCCTCGAGATCCCGACCATGGCGACGACGCAGGACACCGCTCGCGGCACGGCGAGCAAGGCACCGGTGGCGGCGTCACCGATCGCGCTCGCGCTGGGTGGCCTCATCCACTCGATGCAGCAGGGCGCGTTCGATCTCGAAGGCATGGCGCGTCAAGCGATCGACGCCTGGCTCGCATCACCCGACGCCACGCTCACGCTCGACGGCACGTCGCTGCTCATCGACGGTCAGGACGCGCTCGGCCCCAAGGCCAAGGAAGGCCGCTGGGTGCTGCCTGCGTTCATGGCCGGATTGCGCGAGATCCGCATCGACGAGGTCGGTCCGGAAGTGAACGACATGATGCGGCTCGCCGAGGAGCTGGCGCACCTGAAACCGCAGGCGGAATCGGTGGAAGCGTTCCGCGACTGGCTGTGGATGGACGGCGCGGAAGGCTTCGTGTGCGTGTGCGAGGACAGCTTCACCGACGCCCTCGACGCCGCCTTCGTCGACCCCACGACCGCGAAGCAGGAGCTGCTCGCGCTGCGTTCCGACGCGGCGATGAGCTTGAGCGACTCGACGCTCGCCGTTCACTCCCGAGATCTGGACGCCGCGGCGTTGCGCGAGGAATTCCAGCTCCCGCTGGACGCGCTGCTGGCCAGCGCCCGCGAGCACGGCTTCGACGTGGACGACGCGCGTCGCGCCGAGCTCAAGCGCGGCTGCGAGGACGCGGCCTTCTGGGTCAAGGCGCAGGTGGACTTCGCCGCGGCGCACCCGGCACTCGCCCCGTCGCTCGACCCGCGCAAGCTCGCGATCTCGGTGGTGCAGATCCTCAAGCACGACGTGGACCTCGACCTGGTCGCGGTGCTGGGCGAGCTGGCGCAGCGCAAGGACCCGTTCGCGGTGGCGCTCTCCGCAGCCATCGAACGCGAGCCCATCGGCGAGACCATCGCGGCGAGCGTGCGCCTCAACGAGATCACCAAGCCCGAGGTGGAGCGGCTACTCGCAGGTGAGCGCAGCCGCATCTCGCAGGGCTTCGTGCACGGGTTCATGGAGCGCGCCGGCGCCGACCGCGCGGCGCTCGACGCAGCCATCGCCCTCGCGCAGAAGATCGGCCTCAAGAGCCTGTGGAAGCACATCGATCTGGCGAAGCTCGCGCCGGCTGCGCAACGCGGGCTGGTGCAAGTACTGCCCAAGTGCGATCCCAACCCCGCCATCGCCCGCGACTTGCTGCGCAACGCCAAGACCGCCGGGCCGCTCTTGGCCGCCATGCCGGCGGCAGCGCTCATGCCGCTGATCGGCGAGGTGAAGGTCTTTCTCGAGAAGGCCGACCACGGCGCCGCCGAGCCGGTGGTGGACGCGCTGGTGAAAGCGGGCAACGCCGAGACGATCACGATGCTCGGTGAGCTCGCGCTGGCACGCGATGGCGCCGGCTGGCGCAAGCAAACGGTGGAGCCGCTGCTCAAAGCACTGATGGCGTCAGGGCACGGCGAAAGGCTCGTGCTTCCCCTCGCCAAGAATCGCAAGGTCGATCCCCCAGCGCGCTTGGTGGCCTATCAAGCGCTGCGCGCCGAGCCCGCGCTCTTCGCGAAGGCGATCAAGCGCAGCATGACGGACGGCTCCGAGCCCGCGGCCGTCAAGGCCTGGCTCGACTCGGTGCGCGGCGGCGGCACGAGTCCCGTGGTCTACGTCGTGGTAGCGCTGGTCGTGGTGGTGCTCGTCGCAGGCGGCGGCACCTTCGCGTACATGAAGAAGGAGGGCCTCGACTTCGCGGGGCTTCTGGCGCGCATCAAGGGCACGCCAGCGAGCACACCAGCGGCTTCGGAGCCCGCACCTTCACCAACGGCGGCCCCGAGTGCTGCGCCCGCTACCGGATCGACGAAGCCGGCTGCGCCGAGCACCTCGCCATCGAAGCCGAGCACCACCAAGAAGCCCGGGAACAAGCCGAAATCGCCGACCCCGAACGCGCCATGAGCCTCGACCGTCGCGCCCGCACACTCGCGCGTGCGCACATCCACGGCGCGCTCCCCTGAGGACACGATGCCCGCACACGATCCCCAGGGAACACGCGGCCTACTGATCGACATCTTCTTGCTGATGAAGACGATCGGCACGCACGGCGCCGACCATCCGCTCACCGCCAAGGGCGCGAACCTCGTCGCCGAGAGCATCAAGAAGGCCGCACCTCCGATCGAGCTGCACTTCGTGGGACGCGCGGTGTTTCGAGATCGTGCGCTGGTGCCGCTCGACTTCGACGAGTACGGAAAAATCCAGGAGCTGGTGAGCGCCGCCATCGGCATGGGCGCCACCGAGCTCATCATCGAAAGTGCACCACCCGCCGCCGAGCTGATCCGCCTCGGCGATCTCCTGGCCGCGGGCGCGCGCGGCGTGGCCGCGCCCTCGAGCGCGAGCATCCGCGGCGTGACCTGGCGCGACCTGCCGAGCGCACGTGCGGGTCGCGACGCCGAAGACGTGGATCCCGAGATCTTCTGCGCCACGCACCTTTCGCTCGCGGTGGCACGCGCCGAGGATCTCATCTCGCGCAATCGCATGCCGTGGAACTGGAGCCACGGCATGGCCGTGGTGCGGCGGCTGGAGAACGCCGTCGAGCGCAGCGCCGACGGGATGGCGCGCGCGCTCGAAGTGGCACCCGGTGAATGGTCGCCGGCACGGCGAGCGGTGAGCGTCACCTATCGGCTGTTGAGCGCGATGGGCGCACTCGGCGTCCAGAAGCAGTCGGCGCGCGCAGCGGCGCATGCAGCCCTCGGGCTCGCTTGCCACGGGCTTGCCGCGATCGGCGGCACCACCACCCCCAAGGCCGCCACCGCGGCGCTGCCGCAGATGGTGCCGCCTTCGGGCGGCAAGGCGAGCCGCATCGCGCCGCACCGCCTCAAGGTGTGCGCGCTGCTCCACGAGATCGCGCACACCAGCGTGGATCCGCGCGATTGGGAAGGGCTGCCCGCGCTCATTCACCTCGTCTACGACCTGGAGAAGGGCCGCATCCCGGGCAACGTGGATTTCGCGCTCACCTACGCCGACTTGCTCGCGCAAGCGGCGGCGAAGATGGGCGACGGCTTCGACGAACGCTCGGTGCGGACGCTCGTGTACGCATCCGGCGAGATCCCGCTCGGCGCGCACGTCACGCTCGCCGACGGGCAAGCGGGCATCGTGATCGACCACGGCGCGAGCGGCGATCCGCTGCGTCCCAAGGTCCTCGTGGGCACGCAGATGATCGTGCCCGATCGGCCGGTGGCCCTCATGCCGCCGTCGCCGCGGCTCAAGACGCGCACGGGAACTCGCTTCGGTGCTTGAGCCCGGCCAGCGCGTCCTCGATCGCTATCGGGTCGAGCGAGCCCTCGGTGCCGGGGGCATGGGCTCGGTTTTCGTCGGCAAGCACGAGCGGCTCGGCTTCCCTGTCGCGATCAAGCTCTTGCTCGACGCCCAGGATGCGGGCCTGAAGGAGCGCTTCCAGCGCGA
>CAYUSL010000453.1:0-5311 GCA_964447125.1 uncultured bacterium
GCCGGGAGCAAGCTGAGGACGAGGAAGCCGTGGGCGATGGTGCCGCCGAACGGGCTCTCGCGCTTGGCGCGCTCGACGTCGATGTGGATCCACTGCCGATCGAGGGTGATCTCGGCGAATCGATCGATCATCGCCTGCGTCACGGGGATGGCTTCGCCGAACGGGCCGAACTCCTCGGAGACCAGCGCCCGCAGGCCATCGAGATCGTCGAATCGCACTTCGCGAACGGAATCGGTCATGGGGGTCTCCGAACCGGATCGGATGAGATGCGGGAAGCGTCACGCGCCGACAGGCGGGATCAGTCGATGCCCAAGATGGCGATTCCACAGGTCTGCGGCGCACCGCCGAGATTGTGGCTGAGCGCCCGAGTTGCGTTCTTCACCTGACGCGGCCCGGCACGTCCCTGAAGCTGCAACGTGTTCTCGTAGATCATGCGCACGCCGGTGGCGCCCGTAGGATGGCCGAACGTCTTGAGCCCGCCGTCGGTGTTCACCGGCAGCTCGCCGTCCAGCGCGAACGTTCCGGCGCGCACGTGCTCCTTCGCGGCACCTTTCTCGCAGAAGCCCAGGTCTTCGTACGAGAGCATCTCGGTGAGCGTGAAGCAGTCGTGGAGCTGAGCGAGCTGGATCTCGCGACGAGGATCGGTGATGCCGGCCTGCGCATACGCATCGCGTGCTGCGTATTCGGTGGGCTTCCAGCGCAAGAAGTCGAAGTCCGGATCGTTCTGCGGGTTCGGCGCGAGGGCGACGGTCACGGCCTTCACCCACACCGGGTCGCTGCGAAACGAGCGCGCGACGTCGCGGCGGGTGAGGATCGCCGCTGCTGCGCCGTCGGATTGCGCCGCGCAATCGTAGAGCCCGAACGGCCAGGCGATCATGCGCGCCGCGAGTGCTTCCTCCACGGTGATCTCGCGCTTGAGCATCGACTTGGGGGCGAGGGTCCCGTTGTGGTGGTTCTTGACCGCGATGCGCGCGAGGTCCTCGCGTGAGGCGCCGTACGTGTCGAAGTAGCGTGCGGCGCAGAGCGAGAACCACGATGCCGGGGTGGCCGGCAGCCCGCGCACTCCCGTGAGGTTCACGCTCGGTCCCGAGACACCGCGGTCTTTGGGCTTGTCGAAGCCGACCACCAGCACGGTGTCGTAGAGCCCGGCTGCGATCGACAGCACCCCGTAGCGGAACGCGTCGGTGCCAGTGGCGCAGTAGTTCTGCACCAGCGACACGGGGCGACCGAAGAGCTTGAGGGATTCGGCGACCTCGGCGCTGCCCCGCGAGGGATAGACGGCGCCGCAGAACACGGCCTCGATCGTGCGCTGGGGATCGTCGATCCCGGCGTCCGCGTAGGCCTCGTACGCCGCCTCGACGATCAAGTCTTCGGGCGCGGCGTCCCAGCGCTCGCCGAACGCCGAGCAGCCCACCCCGACCACGGCGGCCTTGTCGCGGATCGCATCCTTCACGGCGCACCTCCGGCGGCGTCGCGACCGCGCGCGTCGCGAAGTGGCGTGCTCTTCCAGAAATAGTTGGGCCGGCCGCCGGCCTCGTGGATGCGGCGGAACACCATTTCCACCGGTAGATCGCAGCGGAGCTCGTCGGGAGTCGCGTCGCTCATCTGCACGTAGAGTCGCGCGCCCTCGATCTCGACGACGCCAGCGATGGTGGGCGGCTCGGCAGTGGGGAAGAACCAGTCGAACGTGTACGAAAGCACGCGCCCGCTGCGATCGGAGAGGCGCACCGCCTCGAAGCGGTCGCGCGTGTGGCAGCGGTAGCACACCCGTTGGCGCGGGAAATGAACCGTGCCGCAGCCCGTACAACGAAAGCCGAACAGACTGACCTCGGCATCGCGCTCGCGATACGCGACCGTGGCGGGCACGCCGCCGCCACCGCGGGCGTCGTGCTCCGTGGGGGCGAGCTGTCGCGCGTTCAGATAGGTCTGGTAGCTCGCGAGCGCACGCCGCCGCGCGAGGTGACCGGCGAGGCCACGGTGCGGCGCGAAGCGCGGGTGCCATTCCGTCACACCGAGGAGCAGCGCCTCGGCACCGCTGCCGTGTGCGAGGCAGGCGATGCGCTCGCCGGCGGCGAGCCCGGGAAGCTCGAGCGCATGGATCAGCAGCATCGGTGCGAACGCGGCGCCCGTATGGCCGAGGCGCCCGAAAAGCAGCGGCACGAGGCGCTCGGCGGCGACACCGACCGCCTTTGCCACCCCCGCCACGCTGCGGGCGTCCGGTCCCGCGAGAGCGAGGCGGGTGATCGAGCTGGCCTCGACGCCCGCTGTAACGAGCAAGCCGCGCAGTGCGTCCACGGCGTTGCGGTGGTAGCCGTGCTGGGTCACGAAGCGGTCTTCCCAGGCACGCAGGAAGGGGTCGTGCTCGGTGCGCCACACGTCCACGATCTCGTCGCTCACGCCGTGCCGGGCGTCGAAGGAGGCGAGCACGTCGCTGGCGCTCACCACGAACGCGGCGGCGCCATCACCCAGGTCGCGCTCGAGCGGCGAGCGCGGCGCCGCCAGGCGCGCATCGGAGGCGATCACGAGCACCCGCCGTGCAGCACCACTCGCCACCGCGTCGCGGGCGGCAGCCAACGCACTCAGTCCCGCCCGCAGGCAGCCGCCGAGCTCGAGCGTCGCCACGTCTCGTCGCAGCGCCAGCGCCTTCGCGACCAACGCGGCACCCGACTTCTCCCGATACGGCGATGTGGTGGTGGCGAGGTAGAGGGCGTCGATTTCGTCGCGATCGCTCCCATGAAGGCAATCCATCGCCGCCGTGACGGCCATCGTGAGCGCGTCTTCGTCGTGGGCGGTCACGGCGCGTTCCGGCTCGCCGTTCTTGGCGGGCCGGCCTGCGGCGAGCGCGAGTGGCAGGCGCGTGGCCGGCACGTAGGCGCCGTACGCCGAGATTCCGATCATGCGATCACCTGCTCGCGCACGAGGCGCTCGATGTCCGCTTCTGCGAAGCCGAGACGGGTCAGGATCGCGCGGCTGTGCTCGCCGAGGAGTGGCCCGCCGCGGGTGAAGCCCGCGGGATGGCGGGCGAGTCGAAAGCCCGTGCGCTCGACGGCGATCTCGCCCAGCGCCGCGTGCGGCAGGCGCTGGAAGTGGCCGCGATGGGCGAGCGCGGGATCGGCGAGCAGGTCGGCGCACGTGGCGACGACCGCCGCTTCGACGCCCGCCGCCTGGAGTCGCTCGACCAGAGGCTCCACCTCCTGGCTGCGGGTCCATTCGGCCAGATGGCGATCGAGCAACGCCACGTTGGCGAGGCGAGCGGCGCCGTCGGCGAAGCGCTCGTTCCTGCACCACGCCGGGTCGCCGAGGATGGTGGTGAGCGCAGACCATGCAGAGGCGTCACGGACGGCGATTGCGATCCAGCGATCGGTGCCGGCGCACGGATAGATACCGTGGGGTGCGAAGTCGGGGCTCGCGTTGCCGAGCCGTGGCGGTGAGATTCCGCAGGCACTGGCGCTGGCGATTGCCGCGGAGAGCGCGTACACGCCCACCTCGACTTGCGATACGTCGAGCACGCGCCCGATCCCGGTGCGTTCGCGCTCCTCCAACGCCGCGGCGATGGCGGCGGCGATGAAGCGTGGCGCGAGCGAGTCGGTGATCGTCGCGTACGGGCCGATCGGCTCGCGTTCCGGCCAGCCCGTGAGGGTGTTGAAGCCGGCCAGCGCCGCACCCTGGCCGCCGAAGCCGGGATAGTCGCGGTGTGGTCCCGTCTGGCCGAAGAGCGAGCTCGACACCACGATCAGTCGCGGATTGAGTCGCACGAGCGCCCGCGGCCCGAGCCCCCATTTGTCCATGACACCGGGAGTGAAATTCTCGGTCACCACGTCCACGCGCTGGACCAGTTGCTGCACGATCGAGCGTGCCTCGGGCTTGGCGAGGTTGAGGGCCAGACTCTGTTTGCTCGCATTCAAGAGCGCGAACATGGGCGACCGGTCGAGCACCGCCGGGTCGTTCGACCCGCCGCCGCTCACGTGCAAGAGCCGGATGAAGTCCGGCCGAAGCGCCGATTCGATGCGGATCACGGTTGCCCCGTGCTCGGCGAAGTAGCGCGAGGCCACGGGCCCGGCAGCGCCAGCGCCCAACTCGAGAAACGTGAGGTCCCCGAAAAGCGCCTCTGCCCCTGTGCCCAGCTCGGGTGCGCATGCCGGCGTGCCGGCGCCAGGGTGGGGGCGATGCGCTGCAGCCAGCGTCGCGCGCACGTCGGCCCACACCGAGGACGTGTGCTCGCCGATCCCCGGAGCGCGGCAACGCACGCCGATGGCCGCATCCGACGTGGTCGCGAAGGTGCCAGGCACCTCCATGCGTCCCCTGCCGAATGGGCCTGTCGAGATCGGCACGAAGAGGCGGCGTGCCCGAAGTTGTGGGTCGGCGAGCGTCGCCGCTGCGTCCTGACAGGGAGCGAGCATGAGCCGTCGCTTCACGGCTTCGGCGTAGAGTTCCGCAGTGCCGAGCGATGCGAAAAACGCGGCGAAGGCGGATTCGAGCAGTGCGAGCTCGGTTTCCTCGACGCGATTGGCGTCGAAGCGCAACCAATCGAAACGCGTGAGCCATTCGGGTGCCGCGTCGTGCTCGGCCATGAGCCGCACCATGGCGTCGAGCCCGGCGGCGCGCGCCGGGCCGCCGCGCAGACCGAACGAGATCCAGCCGTCGCGAGTACGCCAGATCTCCCGAGTTCTGCCGATCTTGGCGCCTGCGCGCTGGCGCAGCTTGCCGGAGAGCGCGTACTGGCCCGGTGCCGAGATGAGCGTAGCGAGCTGGCATTCGTGCATCGACACGTCGACGAAGTCGCCCTGTCCGCTGTGACGGCGGGTGCGCAGCGCGAACAGGATCCCCACTACGGCGTCGGGCGCCGCGTGCAGGTAGGAGGTGGGTGCCGAGCAGACGAGGGGAGCGCGATCCGGGTCGCCCGTCAGCGCCGCGTTGCCGCCTGCTGCGACGATCACCAGGTCGTGGGCGTGCCACGCCGCTCGCGGCCCCGTGGAGCCGAACGGCGTGATCGCGCAATGGACGAGACCGGGATTGCGCTCGGCGAGGGTCGCGAAGCCCACTCCCAGCCGGTCGAGCGTTCCTGGGTCGAACGACTCGACGAGCACGTCGCTGGCGCTCACCAGATCCAGCAAATCGGCGCGTCCCGCCTCGCTCTCCAAGTCGAGGACGATGCCCCGCTTGCTGGTGTTGGCAGCGAGCCACGGCACGCTCGCTTCGGGATGCACCTCGCCACCCACGAACGGCCCGCGCATGCGCAGCGGGTCGCCGCCGGGGGGCTCGATCTTGATGACGTCGGCGCCCAGGTCACCGAGGATCTTCCCGGCGAGGT
>CAYUSL010000454.1:0-5307 GCA_964447125.1 uncultured bacterium
ACGATGGGGATCACCTCCGTGCTCTACTTCGTGGTGGTGACGCGCAACTGGCGCTGGCCACTTTGGAAGGCGCTTCCGCCCGTGGCGCTCTTCCTCGCCTTCGACATGACCTATTTCGGCTCGAACCTGCTCAAGGTGATCGACGGCGGCTGGGTGCCGATCCTGATGGGCGGCATCCTGTTGGTGGCGATGACGGCGTGGAAGGAAGGTCGCGCCGAGCTCGGCAGACGCATCAGCGACGGCCTGCTGCCGCTCGATCTGCTACTCGGCGAGATCCATCGCAAGGAAATTCACCGCGTGCGCGGAACCGCGGTCTTTCTGTCGTCGTTGAGCGCGGGCACTCCGCCGTCGCTGTTGCACCACCTCAAGCACAACCAGGTGCTTCACGAGCAGGTGGTGCTGCTCACCATCCAGGTCGCCGACGTTCCCAAGGTCGAGGGTCACGCACGCCTCGAGCTCAAACCCCTCGGTGAAGGCTTCTTCCGGCTCATCGCACACTACGGCTTCATGGAGACGCCCAACGTTCCGGACATCGTCGAGCGAGCAGACAAGCTGGGCTTGCGCACCGAGCCGATGCTCACGAGCTATTTCCTGAGCCGCGAGACACTTCGTCCCAGCTCCATCGGTCCGATGGCGAGATGGCGGAAGGAGCTCTTCGCGCTCATCTCGCGCAACGCGCGACCGCCGTCGGACTTCTTCGGGCTGCCACCAGGTCGCGTCATCGAGCTCGGATTGCAGATCGAAATCTGAGCGCTTCGCCTCTCGCTCAATGCGCGTGACATCGGTTACGTGCGTTGCTATAAGAGCGCGCCCTCACGGTTCCTTCGCTCGCAGGACACGTGATGGCACGACTCGAATCGCACGCACTCTCGCCGAGATGAGCGCTCGTACGCGTCCCGAACGTCCACTCTCGAACGCCTCCGGTCATCGCGCACGATTCACGCAGGCGGCTCGTCGACGCGCGCGCGTCGCCGTCCTCGTCGGCACACTCGCGATGTGCGTCACCGGAGTCGCATCCGCACAGACTGGTCCGTTCTTCAACGAGTTCGCCGCCACAGCGCGCAGCGGTGCCCTCGGTCAAGCATTCACCGGCCTCGCGGACGACGCATCGGCCGCTTACTACAATCCTGGCGGTCTCGGCTTCGCTGCGGACCAGACGTACATCGGCTGGCACTACGCCAAGCCGCGCCTCGAGCTCGATTACGCGGATCCGGCAGCAGCGGACGTGCACTTCGACGTTCCAGCTACGCGCGGCCTCTCGGTAGGCGCGGCAAGCCCACTGGCTCCGCAGAGCGTGATCGACGAGTTCCCTTGGTTGTCGGCGTTCCGTTGGGGCGGCGCCGTGTTCCTGAGCCTTCCCGAGATCAACAGCTTCACCAGCTACGCGGATGACACGACGCCCTATTTCTTCCGGTACGACACGCGTCCGGACGTCATCTCGCTCGCGATCTCTGCCGGCTGGCGTGCGCTCGATTGGCTGTCCATCGGCGTGGGAATCATGGGCACGGTGTCGAGCTTCCAAACCACCGAGGCCAACGTCCGTCTACCCGAGCTGATCTGTGCGGTGATCGAGAACCCGCCGCCGCAGTGCCAATCCGACGAGCCCGATCCCACCAAGGGTCTCGACCTCTCGCTCAAGCAACGTCTGCCGCTCGAGCTCACGCCGCTCGTCGGCATCCTCGTCAAGATCCCCACACCATTTTTTGCCGCCGACAGCTCACTCGGCATCTCGTGGCGAGGTGAGATCGGCAACGACTTCGGCACGGGGCCGGAGACCACCTCGTTCGGCTACCGCGACCCGGAAACCGGCATCTTCGTGCCGTTGATCCCAAAAGCGGGCCAGGCCCCGCCAGTCATCCCGGTGATCAACTTCATCGGTTACTCACCTCAGCATTTCAACTTCGGCGTCGCGATTCATCCGACCAGTGCGCTCACGCTCGATCTCGACGGCAGCTACAAGCTCTACGAGACGTTTCGGATGTTCCACCGCACCAAGCCGGATCCGGCGTTCGAGAACACCTTCGTGCCGCGCGTCGGCGTCGAGTACCGCATCCCCTGGGTCGTCGAAAACGGGTTGCTCGGATTGCGCGAGATCGCCGTTCGCGCCGGCTACACGTACGAACCGAGCCCCAACCCAGGGCTCGGCGGACGCACGAACGTGCTCGACTCCGACCAGCACGTGATCGCGGGCGGCCTCGGAATCGGCACCCGTTTCGTCGAGGCGGCCAACTTGAGCCTCGATCTCTTCTACCAGTACCACTTGCTCGAAGACCGCTCGCGTACCAACGAAGACGACCCAGCCCACGGCCCCTACACGATCAGCGGCGACGTCTGGAGCGTTGGAATGGAGGGCAGCGTTGACTGGTGAGTCGCGCCGCCGAACGCGCTGGGTCCGCGCGGTGTTGGTGACGTTGGCCCTCGGCGCGTCGACCGAACGGGTCTACGCGCAGACGGGCATCCCGTTCGACGAGTACGGCGCCGGCGCGCGCAGTACGGCCATGGGCCAGGCGTTCACGGGCATCGCCGACGACCCCTCTGCCGCCTACTACAACCCCGCCGGGCTCGCGTGGGCCCCCGTGCGGACGTCACTGGGCTTCCGCTACGTCGATCCCGTCACGAGCTACTCGACCACCTGCAAGGTGGTGCGTTATGGGGCGTGCCCGACCTTCGGCATCACCGAGCCCGTGCCGCCGGCGGGGACGCAGCGCGACATCCACGTGACCTTCGATTCGCCGTCGCTCACCGCGATCACCATCAACACCATCGCGGATCTCGACTACGACGCGGTCAACGCGAAGCTGCCCTGGCTCGAGCCGCTCACGTTCGGCGCGTCGGTGCTTCTCGCCCTTCCGGATCTCAACGCGTTCTCGAGCTACCCCGACATCGGCGAGCCCTACTTCTACCGTTACGACACCACGCCGGACGTTTTGTCGATCGCGCTGTCGTTCGCGTACCCCATCAACGACTGGGTCGCCGTCGGCGCCGGCATCCTGCCCACCATCAACAGTCTGCAGTCGAACGTCACCAAGGTGACCCTGAACGGCGAAGGGACGCCGGTGGATCTCGGCATCTCGCAGACCGGCCGCGTCGTGATCTCGCCGATCGCCGGCATCCTGATTCGTCCACAGTTCCTCGACCTGCAAAACCTGCTGAGCGTCGGCTTCTCGTACCGCGGTCAGATCAAGAACGTCTTCGGGCAAGGCCCAACGCAGGTCATCTACGGCACCGTCGGCGAAGACGGGGTCTTTCACCCATTACCGCCGCTCAACGCCGAGGTGTTCAACGCCAGCGGATTCGCACCCGAGCAGTTCACGCTCGGTGTAGGCGTGACTCCTGCCGAACGCCTCGTCTTGGGATTCGACGTCACCCAGAAACAGTGGAGCGCCTTCCATTACTGGCTCGATCAACCACCCAAGCCCAACTTCGACAACGTCTTCGTGTTCCGGTTGGGTGGCGAGTACACGTTCCAGCTCAACGAGACCGTGGCGCTCCCCGCCACGGTCCTGAATGCGCTCACCGTGCGGCTCGGCTACTACTACGAGCCGAGCCCCGAACGGGACGCGACTCTCGACGGCCGCCAGAACATCCTCGACAGCGACCAGCATGTGGTTTCGGCCGGTCTTGGTATCGGCACGCGCATCCTTCAGAAGTTCCAGATTCGCTACGACTTCCTCTTCCAGGCTCACCTGCTCACCGAGCGCAGCACGGCGAACACGGGCGACTCGCGCTTCGGCCCGCTCACCGCCAAGGGGCAGGTCTACGATCTCGGATTCGAGATCGGTTTCGAATTCTGATCCAGCCATCGAGGCTGCCTTGCGAGCCACTCGCCGTCGGCGGCGACTGCGACGAGTCGTGTCGATCCGCCGGTGCGCGCTGCTCACGTGCTCGGGCATCGCGGGCCTGGCTTTGGCGCTCGGCTGTTCGTCGAGCGATCGCGCATCGCCTCGACCGGATTCCTGTGTCGGTGTGCCATCGGTCCGAGGAACGCCCGCGCTGGGGCTCGAACGCATCGCCACGGGCGTCGCGGCACCGGTCGACTTCTCTGCGCTACCCGGCGAGAGCGAGCGCGCGGTGATCGCCGAGCAATCGGGACGGATCACGCTGCTCGACGGCCAGACGTTGCGCGCCGAGCCTTTCGCCGACCTGAGCGCACGCGTCACGCACGATCGTGACTCCGGCCTGCTGGCGTTGGCATTCCATCCGCACTTTCCGCGTGATCCACGCGTGTTCGTGCGCTATTCGATCGACGCGCCGCTGCAGACCGTGCTCGACGAGTTCCGCACGGTGGCGGGCGACTCCACGCGCCTGGATCCGACCAGCGCTCGGCGGCTCGTGGCGATCGGCCGCGACACCCTCGGTCACGACGGCGGCAGTCTCGCCTTCGGTCCCGACGGCAAGCTCTACCTCGGCGTGGGCGATGGCGGCCCTCTCGGCGATCCCGCGAAGAAGGCCCAGGATCCCAGCAAGCTCTCGGGCAAGATCCTGCGCATCGACGTCGATCACGGCGACCCGTTCGCCGTACCGAGCGACAACCCGTTCATCGGCGTCGCCGGCGTGCGTGGCGAGATCTTCGCGCTTGGTCTTCGCAATCCCTGGCGACTCAGCTTCGACCGCGTCACCGGCGACCTCTGGATCGCCGACGTCGGAGAAGACTCGCGCGAGGAGATCGACCACGTCGGAGCCGGCCATCCCGGCGGCGAGAACTTCGGCTGGAATCGCTTCGAGGGAACGCATTGCTTCGACACCGAAGCCGGTTGCGACCCGAGCGGACTCACGCCGCCCGTCCTCGAGTACGAGCACGTCGAGCCAGGCGGTGCACCGCCCGGCGGTCCGTGCGCCGTGGTCGGCGGCTTCGTCTATCGCGGCTGTGCGATGCCGGACGTCGCCGGCACCTACTTCTACGGCGACTTCTGTGCAGGCTTCGTGCGGAGCTTCCGGTACGTCGAGGGCAACGTCACGGACGAGCAGGACTGGTCACCGATCTTCCGCGACCAAGGGCTCGACTCGGTCGCGGCCTTCGGCGAGGACGCGCGCGGCGAGCTCTACGTCCTCGACTACGTGGACGGCGACGTATTCCGGATCGTCCCCGTCCCCGACTGACGTTCCCATCTGGCGCGGCTCAAGTCTTCTTGCGCGAGAAGAAGAGCCGCTGGGAGTTCGCGTAGAGGAACTTCTCGATCACTCCGTCGCGAAGCTTGAGCTCGCGCGCTTCGGCCAGGCAGCGATCCATCGCCAGCACCGGATGATCCGAGGCGAAGAGGATCTTGTCCTGGCCGCGGGTGTTCATGAACTGGATCAGCTCGGGCG
>CAYUSL010000455.1:0-5296 GCA_964447125.1 uncultured bacterium
TGGCTCAAGGACCCGAAGCGGTTCAACCTGAGCGCCGAGCAGCTCGCCGAGATCCAGAAGCTCGGTCTCGACGAGCTGATCCGACTCTTCGAGGAACGGCTGAAGGAGCAGAAAGAGCGCCACGACGGCGGCAACAAGTGGATCGGCACCGGTGGCACGAGCCCCTTCGGCCACAGCGGCCAGCATCCCGGCGGGTTGCGTCTCGGAGGCGAGGGAGGCGGCCGCTCGGCGATGCAGATCGCCGGCGAGCGCCGCTTCAAGAATTACCGGGCGGACCTGGTGCTCGACGTGCGGCAGATCGGTGCCGCGCTGCGCCGCTTGCGCGAGCTGACCCGCGAGGGCAGCACCGACGAGCTCGATCTCGACGGCACGATCGACAAGACCTGCAGGAACGCTGGTGAGCTGGAGGTCGTGCTGCGCGCGGCGCGCCGCAACAACGTGCGCGTGGTGCTGCTGCTCGACGTGGGCGGATCGATGACGCCGCACGCGCGCACCGTGAGCCGATTGCTCACGGCAGCCAAGCAGGCCCATCACCTGCGTGAGCTGCGCTGCTACTACTTCCACAACTGCGTCTACGAGAAGCTCTACTTCGACGCGTCGTTCCGCGAGGGCATCGCGGTCGAGGAGCTGATCCACACCACCCAGCGCAGCTACAAGCTGATCTTCGTCGGCGACGCGCTCATGCACCCGGCGGAACTTCTGGAGCCGGGCGGCGCCATCTACTACACCCACCGCAACACCCAGCCCGGAATCTATTGGCTCAAGGCGCTCGCCGATCATTTTCAGCGCACGCTCTGGCTCAACCCCGAGCCCGTCCAGTACTGGGATCAACCCACGATCCGCATGGTCTCGAATCTATTTGCCATGTATCCGCTCACCCTCGAAGGGCTCACCGAAGGCATCCGCGAGCTGGTCGCCGGCAAGGGGCAGAGCGCCGGGATCGCCGCTGCCAAGCGCATGCAGGAAGCGATGCTCGGCAAGCCGCTCAAGCGCGATCCGTGGCTCGACCGGTTCCTGTCGTGACCTCGAACAGCGCCCGCTCCGCGGGGTTGCTCCTCGAGCCGCTCGGCAAGCTCGCCCGCAGCGCAGTCGAGCGCGTGTCCAGCTCGGCGCCGGTTGTGCCGCGGCGGCTCGACGAGTACGCGGCGCGGCTCAGCGCACCGTGGCACGTGCGTACGCTGATCCTGCCCATGCCCGGCGCCGGGGACGTCGAGCTCGTGTTCACCAACCTGATCGCCGGACGCGTGGGCGTTGCCGGGTTCGACGATGATCCTGCCCACATCGCCTCGACGGACGCCGCACGCGACGAAGGCCACGTGGCCGTGCTGGCGCTCGGTGGCGGCGCGAGCGTGGCCGAGACGCTGCTCTTCTCGCGCCGCGAGCACGTGAAGGCACTCGAGGACGGCTTTCGCGTCGAGGTGCCGGGATCCTTCACGCTCGAGATCGGCGGGCGGTGGCCGGACTATCGCCAGCGGCTGGTGGTGCCGACCGCGGAGCTCGAGTGCGAGCTTCGCGTGCGTTGCTTGCCTCCGGTGCGGTGGTGGGCGTACGCGCCGCGCGTCTACGTTCACCACTCGGGTTTCGGCGAAGCGACCGGCTCGGTGGTCGTTTGCGGTCGCCGCACGCCCGTCCGCCATCCGGTGTCGCTCGAGCCGGCAACCGGCAAGAACTTGCTGGCCTTGCCGGGCGCGCCGCGCGTGCCTGCGACGGTCTTCCACTACCAGCTCGGGACTTTGCCCAGCGTGGGAACGTTCGCGCTCGGTTGCTTCCGCCTCGGGAACTTCGAGCCGTTCCGCGCAGGCGAGCTGGTGTTGCCGGATGGTCGGCACGAGCGCCTGCTCGACTGGGACATGACGGTCGACGAGACGAGCTGGATCACGGCGCGTGCTGGCGGTCCGATCGAGGTGCCGTCGCGTTTCACCGTTCGCGCCCGCGGCGCGAATGCCCGCCTCGAGTACACGGCGGTACGCGAGTGGCCGGTGATCGCCCAGTCGGGGCGCTTGACGGCGAGCGGTGCGCGAATCCGAGGTCGCGTGTGGATGGCCGGCGCCAACGGCGAGTACATCGACGGAGTGGTCTACGAGGAGCACCTCGCAGCACCGGGCGTGAAGCGGTACACGGCCTGATGGCCGTTTCGCGTACTTCGCACCCGCCCGCGCGGGTCCCGCAGTCGCGCCGCGAAGAATGGTTCGCGGTTGCGGTTCGGCGGCGCGTCGCTCACACTTCGCTCGAACGAGGCGACGTGGCGCGAGCTCTCCCGCTCGTCGCTTGCCTCGCGCGAGGTCGTCGATGCGTCGTCTAGGTTGCGTAGCCGCCGTTCTCGTAGCCGTCGTGTTCTGTGTCGTCGCCTGCGCGAGCAGCGCTTCGGCCGGTGCTAGCGATGGAACGACGACTTACGCGAACGGAGTGACGGTGAGCGGGCCGGTGACGCCCAAGGTGTCCATCCCGCTGCGCAACTTGCGCGTGAGCGTCGAGCTCACCAGCCCGCGTAAGAAGGCCGAGGATCGCGAGAACCCACTCGAAGACGAGCCCGACCATGGGCGCCGTGGGACCTGGAACCGCGCCACGACGCCGATCGATCCGCTCGCGGCGTTGGGCTTCAACCCAGCGCATCGCACTCCGTCGCCTACGGCCCAGTGGGATGGGACCAGCAACCCCACCGGTTGCGGTGGATGCACGCCACCGGACGTCGCCGGCGACATCGGCTGGAACCACTACGTGCAGATCGTGAACGCCACCAAGGTCGCGATCTACGACAAGGCGGGGACGCTGCTCTCGGGTCCGAGCGACCTCGGTGATTTCTGGTCGAGCGGCAACTGCACGGGGAACGCCGGGGATCCGGTGCTCTTCTACGACACCCTCGCCGACCGCTGGGTTCTCTCCCAGTTCACGTATCCCTCGCGCGACATCTGCGTTGCGGTCGCACAGACCTCGGATCCACTCGGCTCGTACTACATCTACACCTTCACCGTGCCGGCAGGCAGCGGTGCGCCCGACTACTTCAAGATGGGCGGTTGGGCGGACGGTTATTACATCACCGCCAATCAGAACAACTACTCGGCGATGGTGGTGGATCGAAGCCGCATGCTGCAGGGGCTCTCGTCCACGCTGCAGCGCTTCACGACGACCACCGACGCATCGCACGCGACGGTCCCCAACTTCCTGCTGCCGGCGCACGTGGTGGGACAGGTGGCGCCACCCGCAGGCGCGCCCGGATTCTTCGCGACCTTCTTGGACGACTCGTTTCACTCGGTCGCGTCCGACCGCGTTCGCGTGTATGCCCTCGACGCCGACTTCACCACGCCAGCCAACTCCACGTTTCTGAGTGTGGCGGAGGTTCCCCTCACCTCGTTCACGTACACCGTGTGTGGGTTCTTCAACTTCGACTGCGCGCCCCAGGGCGGCACGAGCCAAAAGGTCGACGCGCTCACCGAGTGGCCGATGTGGCGGCTCAACTACCGGAACTTTGGTGATCACGAGAGCCTGGTCGCGAACTTCACCGTACCGAACGCGGCGGTCGCCGCGCCGCGCTGGTTCGAGCTCCAGCGGCCCACCTCGGGAACGTGGACGCTCTTTCAGGAAGGAACGTACGCGCCCGATTCGAATTGGCGCTACATGGGCTCGATCGCGTCGGACAACCAGGGCAACCTGGCGCTCGGCTTCAGCGAGTCGTCGGCTTCCGTGAAGCCGCGAATTCGCTACGCGACGCGACTCGTGAGCGATACCGCTGGGACGCTGGGCGCGGAAGCCACGCTCATCGACGGTGGCGGGTCGCAGACGGGATCGAATCGCTGGGGCGACTACACGACCATGAGCGTCGATCCCTCGAACGACTGCGACTTCTACTACACGAACGAGTACTACTCCTCGGATTCGACGACCTCGTGGAAGACTCGGATCGGCACATTCCGCATCCCGCAGTGCACCAACGTTTTTCTCGACAACTTCGAGATCGGGGCGACGACGCGTTGGGATTCCACGGCACCCTGATCGCTGTTCGAAAGCCGCGGTGATCGCATGCCCGCAGTGGGGGTGAAGCGCGCGGCACGTGCGCTGTGCTAGCGTGATCGCGTTCACCGACATGCGTGGGTCCGTCGTCGCGGGCCCGCCGAGGTAGCCCCATGCCGAGCCCCTATTTACGCTGGATCTCCGTGGCCTCTTTGCTGCTTGCTGCTGCGTGCGATCCGCGGACCTTCCCCAAGGACTTGCCGCCCTCCGACGAGCTGGGCTCCCCGCGCGGCTATCAGATCGCACGCAGCATCATCCACTTGCACTCGCCGTTCTCGCACGATGCTTGCGACGGCAACGGGCTTCCGGGCGGCGTCGTGAACGAGGCGTGCTACCAGGATCTGCGCGACGCGATGTGCACGTTGCGCCTCGATTTCGCGAATCTCACCGATCACCCGGCGCACATGGACGAGTTCGAGTTTCCGGAACTGCTCCTGCCGCGAACCGGTGACGTCATCGAAAACGGCACCTTCGGTCCGGTGGCGAACCACGTCGCGTGCGACAACGGCGCTGAGCCCATCCTGACGGTGGGATTCGAGGACGAGCTCATGCCGTACGGCATGGTGCAACATCTCGCACCCGACCAGCCCACCCGCGATCAGCTTTACAACGATTCCAGCGCGGCCACCGTGGCGTTGCTGCAGAGCACGGCGGATGCAGCGGCCGGCATCGCCCACACCGAGAGCAAACCAACGGACTACTTGCTCGGCCTCGGGATGGATTCGATCGAGATCTACAACATCCACGCCAACCTCGATCCCGACATCCGCCAGGAATTTCTCGGTTTACCGCCGCTCGACGGCGGCTTGGCGCTCTTGCCCTACATCCTGAACCCTCCGTCGGTTCCCGTGCCGGACCTCTCGTTCCTCTCGTATTTCGTGCTGTCGCCGATCTACTTCGAGAAGTGGAACACGCTGACGGCTGCGGGCCTGCACGTGACGGGTACGGCTGGCAGCGATTCCCACGAGAACGTGCTCGCGCTGACGGCGCCCGACGGCGAGCGCATGGATCAGCACCGCCGGCTCCTCAAGTGGATCTCGAATCACCTGCTGGTGAACGAGCGCTCGCTGGACGCCGAGAAGGACGCGGCACGGAGCGAGCGGAACTTCGTGGTGGTCGAAGGGCTCGGGTCGCCGGTGGGTTACGACTTCTACGCCACCGCCGGTGGCAACACGGTGGGCATGGGCGAGACCGGCTCGTTCGTCGCCGGTGACACCACCATCCACGTGCCGCTGCCCACGCTTCATCCCTCGGCGCCCGGCGGCGGCCCTGCCGATCTCGTGACGAT
>CAYUSL010000456.1:0-5286 GCA_964447125.1 uncultured bacterium
GCTCGCGACCATCCGCGACGGCCACGACTGGGGTGCAGACTTCGCGCAGTACGTCCAGCACGCTCGTAACCTGGTCGAGGGTCGTCCGTACGCTGCGACCGGCTACGTCTACAACCCGGCCACGGCCGCCACCGGGCCGCGCGCCTACCCGCCGCTCTTTCCGCTGCTACTGACTCCCGTCGTCGCCGCCACGTGGCCAGAGCTCAACCTCACGGCGATGAAGGTCGAGTGCATCGCGTTCTTGCTGGTGGCCTTGGTGCTGATCGAGCGCACGCTGCGCGCGGTCGCGCGGCCGTGGCTCCGCTACGCCACCGTTGGGCTCATCGGTTTCAACCCCTGGATCTGGGACTTCAAGGATCAGGTGCTCTCGGATCTGCCCTTCCTCGCGTTCGTGTACGCGACGCTGGCGCTGGCGCAGCACCTCGAACGCCCCGACACGCGGCCGCGCGCCGCGGCAGTGACGGCGGCATTGGTGGGGCTGAGCGCGTTTCTCGCCACCGCCACGCGCACCGTCGGCATCACGCTGGTCGCGGCGTTCGTGCTCGCCGAGCTACTGCGCGAGCGCCGCATCACCCGAGTGATGGTGATCGCGTCGCTGGTCTACGCCGTGGGCTTCGTGATCCAGTCGCGCTTCCTACCGCCCGAAGCGAGCTACACCGACCAGCTTCGCAACGATCCGCTGGTCGTGTTGCGGAACCTCGATGTGTACACGCGCGCCTTCTCGGTGGTCTGGCACAACGGCTACTGGCTGACACCGCGAGCGGTGATGACCGGGCTCACGATCGTGCTGGCTCTCGTCGGCTGGGTCACACGAGTGCGCGCCGGGGTCACGATTCTGGAGGTGTTCCTCGTGCCGTACCTCGGGATCGTGCTGGCGTGGCCGAGCGAGCAGGGCACGCGCTTCCTGCTGCCGATCCTGCCGCTGCTCTTCGTTTACGCGCTGGTGACGCTGGAACGCGTGCATCGAGCGCTGCCGGCGCTGCTGGTTGCCGCCGCGGTGCTGAGCTACGGCGCCCGCTACACGACGCTCGATTTCGGACCGCTCACCAACGGCGTGTCGACGCCGTCCGCGCGCGAGCTCTTCGCGTTCCTGCGCACGCGTACCGCGCCCGACGACGTGATCGCCTTTCGCAAGGCGCGCGCCATCTCGCTATTCACTGGACGTCCCGCCGTCGTGCCACACGTGGCGCCGGACGACGAGCTCGCCGCTTACCTACGAACCGTCCACGCTCGCTGGGTGGTGGATGGCCTCGACGAGGAGAACCGCTTGGGCGGCATCGTCGCTCGCCACCCCGAGTGGTTCCAGCTCACGTTCCGCAACGCCGAGTTTCGCGCCTATCGCTTCAACGGATGATCGCGGCGGTCTTGGGCGCGAGCGTGATGCGGCGAGGCACCGTCACCCACGCGAGCGAGCCGGCGTTGGGGAAGGCACCGCCGCCCACGAGCTGCAGCGATTCGCTTGGCCGCATACCGGGCACGTCGAAGATCACCGGCGAGTCGTCGGCGTTGAGCAGCACGAGCCCGCGCTCGTAGCGACGGCTCACGAGCCCGTCGGGCCGTGCGCGGAGCCCGCCGAGAGGCGCACCCAGATCCAGGGTGCTCTCGGGGTACTCTTGCACCGCCGTGTCGAGGCGCGGATCGACGACGAAGTGAAAGGAACGCTCGCCGGCACCGAGCAGGAACGCTGCCAGCGATCGCAGCCGTGCGTCCACGTCCCCGGCCGGAACGTAGTCGAGCGCCACCGCGATCTTGTCCATGGCGGCGACTGCGGCGAAGTCACCCAGTTGCTGCAGCAGGCGGGCGCGGCCGAACGCGCCGCCGTTCACCTTCGAGGAGAATCCCTCGAAGTAGAGCCCGTCTGCAGCGTCCAGGAGCGCCGGACCGCGCAGACCCTCGGCGGCGAAGCCGGAGTACGAGTTGAACACGATCGTCTTGCCTGGAAGCGCCGCGCGCACGCGTCGCAGCAGATCGTGGACGGCCTCGAAGTAATCCGCATCGTCGTAGCCCGCCGGACGGGCGCTCATGAGTGACGCGTGAACCACGCCCGCGTTGTCCAGCATGACGCCGTCGTAGCCTTCGAGGTCCACGGCGAGCCGCGCGATCAGGAGCTCGCTCCACTGCGCGCGGCGTGTGGGGTCGAGGATGTCGACGTAGTACCAACCGTTCTCGGTGTTGCGCACCGGGAGCCCAGCGTCGTCGCGGGCGATCAGATCGCGGCGCTCGATCTCGGCCCAGTCGGGATCGCCCTTGGGGGGACGGGTCTCGGGTGAATGGAGGCCGCCGATCTTCGTGTAGCGCAGAGCCAGGGCGCCGGCGTTCGCGGCTCGCAGCTTCACGAGCTTCGCCGGCCCGCTGCTCAGCACCCAGAGCTCGTGGCGGCTGGCCACGAAGCGGATCTGGTCCTCGGCGTTCGAATCGAATCCGCCCTGGAACACGGTGCGGATTTGCGAGCTCTGGCGCTCGTCGGCGCGCGCCATCGTGGAGGCGGCGTCACGCGGTGGCCGCAGCGTTCCCGGCGCGCACGACGCCAGCGCGCACACCAGCGCGGCCGCGAGCGCAGTGCGCGCCGTCACACGCTCGCGACCGAGCGCTTCTGCCACGTCACGCTCTGTCGACCGGTCACGTAGCGATAGAGACCGATGAGCGCGGCGACGTTCCCGCTCACGAAGAAATACGGCACCGCGACGATCCGGATCTTGGGCCACCGACGCCGCTCCGCGATCCAGCCGATCCAGGCCGTCCCGTAGAGCAGCGCCTGGCCTCCCAGCAACGAGGCCGCGACGACGTCGTCGGTGCGCAGCGATTCCGCGACACACGCGATCAGCAGCGCGATCATGAAGAGCGGGGCCAGCGGGCGGCTCAGCTTGTGGGAGACGAGCCGAAACGTGAGGCCGACGTTGTCGAGCGACAGGAACGAAGTCTGGAGCAACGCCTGGTAGCGACCCGCGTTGATGCGCGCTCGCCGCGCCACCTCATCGGACATCGACGACGAGACGATGTCGTGGGTGATGGCTTCGGGGTCGTAGAGGACGCGGTAACCCCGCTTGGCGATGTCCATCGCCACCGTGAACTCGTCGTTGATGGTGTCTGCGGTGAGCGGCGTGAAGAGCTCGCGGCGAAACGCGAAGAGATTGCCGTTGACACCCACCGTGGTTCCGGTGGCGCTCTCCCACACGCACAGGAGCTCCTGATACTTCCAGTAGAGCCCTGCGGGAACCTCGACCATCGAAGCGCTGTCCTTCAGGCGAATGCGGCCGGACACGACGCCGACCGTGGGGTCGGCGAAATGGCGTACGGCGTTGCCGAGCGCGTTTGCGGCGTAATCCGGCGAAGCGTCCGAGAGCACGACCAGCTCGCCGGTGGCGCGTGCCACACCCAGGTTCACGGCGAGGCTCTTCCCCTGACGTGGGCTCTGGCTCTCGAGCCGCACGCCCCGGGCGGCGAAGCGCCGCGCGATCGCGGCGGTGTGGTCCGTGGAACCGTCGTCGACCACCAGGATCTCGAGCGACTCCCGCGGATAGTCGAGGGCGAGCGCGTTCTCGAGCTTGCGCTCGAGCACGTCCTCTTCGTTGTGCGCGCAGATGAGCAGCGTCACCCGTGGAGTGATCGGTGCGCTGCGCACCGGGTTCGGGCGGACCCGCGCCCACACCGCCATGAGCAGCGGATAACCCACGAACGTGTACACCAGCGCCGTCAGCGATACCCAGATGACGAGATCGAGAAGCATGGGTCGTCTTCGGGTTCGCGCCGTGGGTTGCGGGATGACCGTGGGGTGGCGAGTCAGCCGAGCGCCGACTCGAAGAGGGCCCTCGAGCGGGCGGCGTTTCCGGGAACCGTGAATTCGTCGAGCACCCGCGCCCGCCCGCAGGCGCCACGGCGCAGCGCTTCGATCGGATCATTGTACAGCTCGACGAGTGCCTCGGCGACGGCGTTCGCATCGCGCTCGGGCACCAGCCAGCCGGTCTGGCCGTCGATGACCAGCTCCGGGATGCCCGAGATGCGCGTGGCCACCGTGGGCAATCCGGTGGCGAGCGCTTCCATCAGCACCACCGGGATTCCCTCCATCCGCATGTCGGGCAGGATCACGCTGGTGAGGACGAACGCATCGGCGCTGGCGAGGCGCTCCGCCACCTGGTCCTCGGGCTTGGGGCCTGCGAGCGTGAGCACGTCGCCTACACCCTTCTCGGCGATGAGCGCCTCGAGCTGCGCACGGTCCGGCCCGCCGCCGATCACCTCCCAGCGCAGCCCGGGAATGCGGTCCCGCACCACGCGACACGCTTCGACGAGCACCGGAATGCCCTTGTAGTCGCGCAGGCTGGCGACCGTCAGCACCTGGAAGGGCGCGCCGCTGTCTCGGGGCGCGCCAGTTCCGACGCGGGGCGCGTGACGTTCGGGGAAGACGCCGCAGCGCACCACGTGGATCTTGGAGAGAGTCGCGTCGCCGCAGTGCTTCGCGATCCACTCGCGGTTGAACTCGGAGATCACCGCGACGAAGCGCGCTGCCTCGACCTTGCGGCAGAGCATCGCCTTGCGGATGAAGATGTCGTGGGCGTGGGCGGTGAAGCTGAAGGTGATGCCGCTCAGCTCGTGGATCACGTACGCCATGAAGGCGGTGTGGGTCGCGAAGTGGGCGTGAACGTGTCCGATGCCCTGCTCTTCCATGCGCGCCGCGAACGTCGCCGCCTTGGGGAAGAGCAGGATCGCGCGAATCAGGAAGTTCCAGGTGCCCCACAGGTCGTGGAACGTTTCACGCCACAGCCGCAGATACGTCGCCGGCTTTCGCAGCATCCAGCGCAGGTTGGCGAGCACGACGCCGAGCGAGAGATAGGGCGACGTGTGCATGCGCGGCAGATACGCCCGCGCATCGGGATGGACGACCTTCTCCCGCTGCGGGATGACCACGTAGAGCTCGAGCGGCAAGCCTTGGCGCTCGACCTCGACCATCTCGCGCAGCACGAAGGTTTCGGTGATGGCTGGAAAGCGCATCACCAGATACGCAAGCCGCTTGGGGCGAGAGGTGACGGCCGGAACGGTCATCGCGCGTATCGACTCGAAACGGGGGCTGCGAGGCTACCACGTGCCCGGTGAGTCACCTCGGCGAGCTCGCGGACACGACGGGGGGCTGGAACAGCCCCGCACGAGCTTCCCCGCGAACGTGTTGCACCGCGGTCTCCCGGCTTGCGCTTCCCCCTCTCCGCGAGTCGGTGGCGAGCCGACGGGCGACGCGAGTCGCCTCGGGTGGGCCCCGTTGCGGCTTGGCCGCAACGAGCGGGGGGCTGGAACAGC
>CAYUSL010000457.1:0-3554 GCA_964447125.1 uncultured bacterium
CTCCACGCCGCCATGCGCGACAGCGGGGCGCGGAACCTGGTTTCGGACGCACCGCTCGGCCTCACCCTCTCGGGCGGATTCGACACCAGCTCGATCCTCGCGCTGGCGCGCGAGATCGTCGGCGATCGCGAGATCCACACCTACTCCATCGCGATGGCCGACGAGAGCTTCGACGAGTCCACTTACCAGCGGATCATGGTGGACGCGACCCACCCGATCCACCACGAGATCCGCTTCGGCCCCGAGCTGGTGCTCGAGTACCTCGTCGAGCACATGGCGTTCCTGGACGAGCCCACCGGCGACGGCGCGGCGATTCCCTCGTACGTGCTCGCCAAGGAAGCGCGCAAGACCGTCTCGGTCCTGCTCTCCGGCGAGGGTGGCGACGAGGTCTTCAACGCGTACGAGACTCATGGCGCGTTCCAGGTCCGCAAGCTCTATCGCCATTGGGTGCCCACGCCAGTGCGCCATCTGGCGCGCGCCTGCGCACGACGGCTGCCGTGCTCGTATCGCAAGCTGAGCTTCGACTTCCTCGCCAAGCGCTTCACCGAAGGAGCGGAGCTCGGCACGCCGGAGGCGCACTACTTCTGGCGCCACGCCCTCGCGCCCGACGAGCAACGCGCGCTCATGCCCGCGAGCGCGCACGTCCCGCCCACGGCGACGCTCTTTCGCGAGCGCTTCGACGCCCATCCGTTCCCGGACGAGTTGAATCGAATCTCACTGATCGACCTCAAGTACTACTTCATCGGCGATCTGATGGTGAAGAACGACCGGACCTTCATGGCGCACTCGGTGGAAGCGCGATTTCCGTGGATGGACCGACTGCTCTTCGAGCTCATGGCCACCGTGCCTCCCGAGCTGCGGATCCGTCGCCTCACCCGTCGTTACATCCAGAAACAGGCGATGAAGGGACACGTCCCGGAGGCAATCTACCGCCGCTCGAACATGGGCCTCGAGATGCCGCATTCCACGTGGTTCCTGCGCGAGCTGCGCCCGCTCGGCGAGCGCTACTTCGCGCGGGACGCGGTGGCGCGCGTGCCGTTCCTCGATCCCGACACCGTGCGCACGCTCTGGAACGACCACCTCGCGCGTCGCAAGGACAACGGGCGCGCGTTGTGGTGCGTCCTCAACGCCATCGTCTGGCACGACCTCTTCGTGCATTCGAACGACTACAAGGCGCATCTGCGCTGACATGAACGTACGAAGCGCCCCGCCACCGGACGCGGACTCGACCACCGCGAAGAGCTGCTCGGACGGGCCGGACGCAACGGCGGTGGTTCCGAGCGCGGACGAACCACTCGGGACGCTGGCGCCACCGAGGCTCGTCCTCGAGCTGCTCGTGCCGATCGTGTTCGTCGCGATGGTGGTGCTGTTGTCTGTGGCGCATGCCCGCTATCTCGCAGTCATCAGCCACGCCCTCGGCTACGCGCTGCTCGGCCGAGTGGCCGCGAGCGTCGAGCGACGACGCCCGAGCTTTGCGTGGCGCATGGGTGCTGCTCGTCTCGGTCTCGCAGCGATCGTGCTGCTGGTGTTCTTGTGCTGGGTGCCTGCGGGACTGATGCTCGCCACGCTCCTGGTGGCGGGACGAGTCGCGTTGGCACGCGGCGCCGAGCGTCGCTTCGTCGTGTTGCTCGTCGTCGCCGTCGTCGTCGCCGTGATCTCGGGGTGCCCGCCCGAGAAGCCGCGGACGTGGACGATCCTGGGCAGCTCGCTGGTGTCGATCGGCGCTTGTTTCGCGGTCTATTTCGCACGCACCGCATCCCAGGGTGCGAGCACGCGAGCACGCCGGATGCCGCTCGTCGTCGCCGCGCTGCTCTTCCTCGAGCCTGCGCTCGTGTTCTACGGCGAGGGCGCGGCCGCGCCTTGGGCGACCGCCTGGGTGCTGCGCCAGCCGGGCTGCCACCTGCTGCTCGATCCCATCATCGGCGCGCGCGGCATCGCACGCGTCCGCGACGGCCACATGATCCAGACCAACGGCGGACGCGCCTGGATCGCACGCGACGGCGTGGTGCGCGAGTGCCGGTTCTTCCGCGCCCATTCGGCACGTGGCGATCAGCCGGTGTGCGATCCCGACGACCAGACCACCTGCTACGCGCCGACCCTCGACGGCGAGCTGCTGGTGGTGGACACGGTCGACTGCAGCACCCACACGATCCCGGTGAAGCCGTTCGCGTACGATCTGCTCACCGCCGATTCGGGGCGGCGCCACCTGGCGCTGGTGAGCGGCCGCGATCGCGTGGTGACGGTGCTGAACCGCATCGCCCCCGGCCGCTTCGAGCACGCCGTGGACCTCGAGCTCGACGCGCTCACCGGCACCCCGAACGATTCCGCGCGCTCGCTCGACTTCACCGGCGACGAGCTGCTGCTGGTGGCGCGCACCACCGATCGCCGGCTGCGTGTGTGGTCGTACCGGCTCAGCGATGGGAGCACCCGGGAGCTCCTCGTGACGCCGCCGGCGATGACGGGCCGCGGCGGATCGTGGAGCGGCCTCACGATCCCCGGCGAGCGCATCATCGACACCACCGTGCTCGGTCTCGTGCAGATCTTCGACTGGGGCGGCCGGCTCGTGCACGAGCGCCGCCTCACCCCGTTCCTGCGCCAGGTGAGCTACGACGCCACGCGGCGGCTGGCATACCTCCTCGACGATCTCGGCTTTCTGTGGATTCTCGATCCCGCTTCGGGTGCGCTCCGGCAACGACTCTTCGTCGGCCTCAAACCGAAGAACCTGACCCTCGACGATGGCACGCTCTACGTCGTGAGCAGCGCAGGCATCTTCCGGATCGACGTCGACGCGGCGCTTGCCGCGGCGAGCGGCTGACACGCCCCGGCAGCTCGCGCGCCTGCGAATCGGCGCCGCATACCCAGCGAGGCCCCGCAACGCCGCCCGGACGACGTCAGCGCGCGACGCGTCACCGCGCCGGCGGGGATCCGGACGCGATCTGGGCTGCGAGCATACGCGCGACGATCGCGTGACCGAGCGCGTTGGGATGACCGAGATCGGCGACGAAGTAGAGCGCCGGCAGGAGCCGCGAACCGATCTCGCCCTCGGCATCCACCACCTCGACGCCGTGCTCGCGCCCAATCTCGAGCGAGAGCTGCTGCATGTCGTGGATCCAGCGAATGCCCCACGGGCGCCCCGACGGCGGCGTCACGAGGATCGGGCGAATGCCGCGCTCCCGCGACTTCGCCAGGATGTCCTCCACGTGCGCGCGGTAGCGCGGCCGGAGGAGATCCGGCTCGTACGAGCCTTGCGCCCACTCGTCGTTGTCACCCATGTAGATCGTGACGATCGCGGGCTGATAGGCGACGGCATGCTCGAACTGCTCCGCGAGGTGCGAGGTGGCCGCACCACTGAACGCGCAGTTGACCACGCGGTAGCGCTGCTCGGGATGCGTCGCGTTGAGCTGATTCTCGAGCACCGCGCCGTAGCTCATCGTCCCCGGCAGCAGGATCGCTTCCGTGGACGAATCGCCGAGGAGCGCCACCGTGAGCGTGCCGGGATCGACCGTCTTGGGTGGGTTGCTCAGCCGCTTCGCATCGAGGCATTCGGCGGGCAT
>CAYUSL010000457.1:3654-5286 GCA_964447125.1 uncultured bacterium
CCAGCGCCGTGAACACGAGCCCGCTCGCCGAGAGCGTCACCACGAACATGAAGACCCCGATGGCGAGGGTCTCGACGATGCATAGGAAGAGATACGCAACCAGCGCCGGGATGCCGTGCAAGGCGCGGCCGAGCCGCGTCGGCGGGCTCACGCGCTCAGCCTCCCGGAGCGACAGCCACGTCCGCGGCGGGCGCGGGCCGCGGGAACGGGCGCGGTGCCGGATAGTCGAGCTCGTCGAGAAGCACCAGCGGCTTGCGCAAGCGGGCCGACAGCAAGAGCGCGAACCACACGTAGAAGATCACTTGCTGTAAGACCCGCGAGAACGGCGGGATGTCGATCAGATTGAAGAGCAGCAGCGCGAACACGATCCAGCCGATCGCGAGCTTGAGACCCTTCTTCGATCCTGCGGGCTGCGGCACGAAGGACTGGAGGAAGAGCGGGAACGCCATGAACGGCCGCCACGCCCACGCACCCCAGATCTGCAACCAGCTCGTCTTCACCTTCCAGGTCCACCAGCCGACCTCGAAGTTCACGTACTCGATGGCGATGCCGACGAAGCTGGTGAGAAACACCGTCGCGCACAGGAGGCGGAAGAAAGGCACCACGCGGCGGCCGTCCCGCTGCTGCTCGCAGAGGTGCACGGACAGGCTGAATGCGCAATAGAACGCGAACGTGAAGCCGATGACGTGGATCACCGGGAAGCCGAGGATGTGCGGCATCTTCGTGTCGAAAACGTAGAAATCGCGCCCGCCGTAGAGCGCCGAAGCGGGGAGCGCGATGCCGAAGAAGAGCTTGGTGGCGTGCAACGACCGGAAGAAGAGACTGTGGATCACCAGCGCCGCGAGGCAGAGCGTCGCCGGCAGCATCAGGAGCATGCGGCGCTCCGGCGCTTCACCACCTTCACGATCGCGAGGATCGCGGCGATGAAGATGGGGACGGTGGGTATGAGCGCCTTGGGCGAGCCGTGCTTGAGGGCCACCGCGGCGATGCACACCGCCACGAACACGAAGATCGCGATCTCGGGGACGAAGTAGAGAACGCGCGTCAGCCGGGATTCACCCATGCGGCACTCGTGATCGGAGCCCGTGCGCGTGGGGGCGGAGCGCGCGACGAACCAACGGATCGGCGCGAAACATTATCACAGCAGCCTTCGCACGCCGTGACGAGCCAAAACACCGGTGGTGTCTCAGCTTCGTTCGCTGAGCCGCCGAGAGAACATGGCCCCTTCGGGGCTCGGCCCTCCAGCCGGACATGTGCGCAAAGCCTGATCTCGACGATCGCTTCGACAGGCTGGAGCGCGCGCGATCCTTCGCGCGCGAGGCCAAAGCGAGACGCCGCCAGACCACCGGCAAACGATGCGGGCAACGCTCGTCGACACCGCGACGGTTTGCGGCGCGGGACGAGCCCGCGCCCTACGGTACGGTTCCGTGCGCCGCGATCGATCGAAATCCCGACCGCTGACTCGGCTCCGAAGTGAGCGAGTGCTGCATTCTCGCGTAGCTCCCGTAGCCGGAGCGAGGCGCGCCAGCGCCGCGCCGAACGCTCGGCGTCCCAGGCTCCACGCGCGCTGCCCATCTCTCCGCGAGCCGGAAGGCGAGCCACGAGCGAAGCGAGTGACTCGGGGGTGGGACC
>CAYUSL010000458.1:0-5261 GCA_964447125.1 uncultured bacterium
AGCGCCTCGGGGGTGGGTCCCGCTGCGGCTTTGCTGCGGCTTTGCCGCAGCGGGCGGGGGGCTGGAACAGCCCCCCGTAGCAACTCAGTCGTCGAGGTCGAGCGCGCTCGACGCCCCGCTCTCGCCTTCGCTGCCCTCACCGCGGGCAGCCAGCTTGCCGACGTGAGCGCTGGTGAGCTGGGCGTAGTTGACCCAATCGAACTCCTCGGCCAGATCGGGGAGCGCAGCCCGCGTCTTGTCGATGTCGGCCTGCGAGATCACCCGATCTTTCAGGTTGCGGTCCAGGATCCGTACGTCGAATCGCTTGTCTTCGTCGCTCTTCATCGTTGCTCCTCGTGGGATATCGGTCGGTCGTGGCAGTCTGGGGCGTGGTCCGGCGGGCGCCGGATACCGGAACGGGAAGCGCGGCGGCGCGGGATGCACGTCCCGCCTTGGCGCCCCAGACATTCGTATGTTAGGGTCCGCGTTCGCTTTTTTCCGGAGGCATGAAACATGCGTGCGTGTGAGATCTGTGGCAAGAGCTATCTCAAGGGGCGGCAGGTCAGCCACTCCCACATCCGAACGATCAAGCGTTCGCAGCCGAACCTGCGGAACGTGCGTGTGCAGGCCGACGCTCGTGTGGTGCGGATGCGCGTGTGTACCGGTTGCATCCGCTCGGGACGGGTGAAGAAAGCCGCCTGACGGTTCGCGGCGCTGTGGCGAGCGAGCCTCGGATCCAGGCAGCACCCACCGTTCGGGCCTCGCTTCCCAGCGGCCTCTCAAGCAGCAAGCGCGATCGCTTCCACCTCGATGCGTGCGCCGCGTGGCAGCGCCGCAACGGCGACGGTGGCACGCGCCGGGCGGTGATCCCCGACCAGCTCGGCGTAGAGCTCATTGACCGCGGCGAAATCCGCCATGTCGGTCAGGAAGATCGTGGTCTTCACGATCGCCGCAGGCGCGAGGCCGGCCGCAGCGAGCACGGCGCGCAGATTCGCGAACACCTGACGCGCCTGCGCGCGCACGTCGCCAGCCACCAGCTCGCCGGTCACGGGATCGAGCGGGATCTGCCCCGACAAGAACAAGAAGCCACCTGCCCTCACCGCTTGCGAATAAGGGCCGATGGCGCGAGGTGCTGCATCCGTGGTCACGATGTCCATGGCGGCCCCGGTATGACATGCACCCGACACTGGCGCAAGCAGCTCGCCCTCGCGGTCGTGCTGCTCGCCGGCCTTGCGACATCGCTCGTGAGCAGCGTCGCGCGCGCCGACGCTGTCGAGCCAGCGCCGCGAATCCGCCGCGTCGACGTGCGCGTACGCCCGATCTTCGACGTCGCCGACGACGAGCTCTTCGACGACGCACCCTATACGTGGGTGAATGCTCTCAAGATCCCCACCTACGCCTACGTGGTACGCGACGAGGTGCTGCTGCGCCCGGGAGACGTCTTCGACGAGCGGCTACTGCGGGAGAGCGAGCGCAACATCCGCCTCCTCGGCTATCTGCGCGAGGTCCACATCACACCCGTCCCCGTGGAGCCGGGTGTGGTCGACCTGCTGGTGGTCGCACAGGAGACCTGGACGTTCCAACCGCAGTTCAACCTCGCTGGCGGCGGCGGCGAGGTGGTGGGCACCGCGGGCCTACAGGAGAACGACTTCCTCGGGCTCGGCAAGCAGATGCGCGCATTCTTCACCCACGACGTCGAACGCGACGAGATCCAGCTCCAGTACGCCGACTCGCGCATCTTGCGTTCGCGCTATCGCACGGCGCTCGAGTTCGATCAGTTGAGCGACGGGCGCTTTCGTTACGCCTCACTCGACAAGCCCTTCTACTCGTACGACACCCGTCAGTCGTACGGCACGAGCACCTTCGACTCTGCCGGCACCGATCACCTCTACGAGCTCGGTCGCACGGTGCGCGAATGGCGTCACCTGGAGCGCGGCGTCACCGCGACCTACGGCTTGCGCCTCAACCCCGCCGGCCCGGTTGCGCACCGTCTGATCGGCGCTTACTCGTATCACGAGGACCGCTTCGGCGAGCTCGAGGCGGCGCCCGCGAGCGAGCTCCCCGACGACCGTCGTCGCAGCGGGCTCAGCCTCACCTGGCAATGGGTCGAAGACCGTTACGTCACACGCCGGAACGTCCGCTCGTTCGGCGTCCAGGAAGATTACGCACTGGGTTGGAGCTCGAGCGTCGGCTTTGGCGTTCAACCGGAGATCTTCGGCTCGCGCTACGACACCCAGTCGTTCGCCGCCACCTGGCACCATGGTCTCGCGAGCGACCGCTGGATCGTGCTCCTCGATCTCGGTGCCGTGTCGCGGATTCGCGACGCATCCACCGAGAACTTGGTGGGCTCGTGGTGGCTCGAAGGGTACTTCACCGGCCTGCCGCGCCAGACCCTCGCCTTCCAGTGGCGCGGCGAGGCCAGCCATCGTCGCGATCCCGAGGATCGCTTCGTGGTGGGTGGTCTCAACGGCTTGCGCGGCTATCCGGATCGTTTCGTGAACGGCGACGGCGGCTCGCTGGTCCACGTCGAGGATCGAGTCTTCATCTGGGAGCGCATCCTGGGGCTCGCATCGTTGGGCGCGGTGGCGTTCTACGACGCCGCGTTGCCCATCGACGAGGAGGCCCCCATCCGAATCCACGAGCTACGCCAATCGGTGGGCGTGGGCTTGCGCGTGGGATTGCCGGCGTCCGCCATCGGCAAAGTGCTTCGCCTCGACGTCGGCTTTGCCCTCAACTCCACCGAGGACGAGTCGCGGCTCAACGTTTCGTTCGGCACCGGACAGGTTTTCGATCTGGCGACGCGCTTGCGTTGAAGCACGCTCGTCGCGCGCCACCGTGAGCGCCCGCGAAATCGTCACGACCACGAGGTCAACCCGCATGTCGAGCACAGAAGCCGTCGTCCACCGGCCGCACGTCACCCCCGAGGGCTTCGCAGCCTTTCAGCGCAAGATGCACGACGCCGGTCTGCCCGACGTCGCGATCTGGGCGTTCGAGCGCTCGTACGGCCTGTTGCGCTCCGGCGCCAAGCTGCTGGTGGGCGAGAACGACATCCGCCCCGTGGAGAGCGTGCCGTCCCTCGACGAGCTGGCGGCGTATCGCGAGCGAGGACGCGCACATCTCGGGGCCACGGCGCTGATCAAGCTCAACGGCGGCCTCGGCACGTCGATGGGCCTCACCGGCCCGAAATCGCTCATCGAGGTGCGTCCTGGCCTCACGTTCCTCGACGTGGTGGCGCGGCAGGTCCAAGCGCTGGACCGGAAGTACGGCGTGCACGTGCCGCTGGTGCTGATGAACAGCTTCCACACCGAAGCCGAGAGCCTCGCTCGTCTCGCCGCCTACCCCGAGCTTTCGGGCACCGTGCCGCTCAGCTTTCTTCAGCACAAGGTGCCGAAGGTGGACGCGCGCAGCTTCGCGCCCGCCACGTCCTCCGGCGATCCCGAGCTCGAGTGGTGCCCACCCGGGCACGGCGATCTCTACGCCGCGATCGTGACCTCGGGGGTGCTCGAGGATCTCGAGCGCGCGGGCGTGCGCTGGGTGTTCGTGTCCAACGTCGACAACCTGGGAGCGGTTCTGGACCCCGCGCTGCTCGGCTATCTCGCCAGCGAGTCGATCCCGTTCCTCATGGAGGTAACCGATCGCACGTCCGCGGACCGGAAGGGCGGGCACCTGGCGCTCTTGCCGGATGGTCGCCTCACGTTGCGCGAGATCGCCCAGACCCCGCCGGATGCGCTGGATTCGTTCCAGGACATCGATCGTCATCGCTACTTCAACACCAACAACCTGTGGCTCGATCTCGTGGCGTTGCGCGCCGAGCTCACGGCCCACGATCAGATCGTGCCGCTGCCCGTCATCCGCAACGAAAAGACGCTCGATCCCGCCGATCCCAAATCGGCGCCGGTGATCCAGCTCGAGACCGCGATGGGAGCGGCGATCTCGCTCTTCCCGGGTGCGCGCGCCGTGCGCGTGCCGCGCACGCGCTTCGCCGCGGTGAAGACCTGCTCGGATCTGGTGGTGGTCGGCTCGGACGCATACGTCGTGAACGAAGAGCACCATCTGGTACCCAACCCCGCGCGTTCGAAGCCCGCACCCATCGTCGATCTCGATGGGCGCTACTACAAGCTGATTCGTGATTTCCAGGCGCGCTTTCCAGCCGGCATGCCGTCGCTCGCGGAGTGCGACCGCCTCACCGTCCAAGGTGACGTCGTGTTCGAGGCGGGTGTGGTGGCGAGCGGCAGCGTATCGGTGCGAAACGAACGCGGCGGCCAGGCGCGGATCCCGAGTGGGACGCGGCTCACGGGCGACGTGGTGCTCGGCGAGTGACCCGCACGCCGCCCGCGCGGGTCGTGCCGCGCGACCGTCAGCTCGCGAGGCGCTCCAGGTGCTCGGCGCCCGCCGGCCGCTGGCGGGCGCGAGCCGCCTCCAGCAACACCCCGCGCGCCTCATTCAAGCTCAATCGCGCCGCACAGCCGTAGCCGTCGGGTACCAGCGTCAGACCGAGGCGCAGCCGCTGGCCTTCGCACACGTGTGGCAGGATGCCGCTCTCGCGCCGGGCCGCGCCCGTGGGCGGGCGCAGCGCGGCGTTCTGGCGGAGCTTCCGCATCAGCTCGCGGTAGAGCGACGCGTGCGGCTCGGCGATCACGAATCCGCCGTCGGCGGTCTCACCGCGCACCTTGAGGCCGCCGGGAGTCATCTGGATCGAGAGCGAACCGGCGCCGAGCGCGAGTGCCTGGTCGATCCAGCCGTGGATCAGCGCGTCGAGCGAGGCTCGCGGATCGAATTCGCGCAGCGATCGGACGCGCGCGGGCAGCGTCGCCACCCCCGTCGCGTCGGCTCTGGCGTTTCGTGGGTAATAGCGCTCCAGCGCGATGGATACCGCGGGGTCGGCGGCAAGCCAGGCCTCGACAGCGTGCCCGGTGGCTGCTTCGATCTCGCGCAGCACTGGCAGGTTGTGGGGGTCGGAGGTCGCCACGATCAGACTGTCGCCGTGGTACGCGACGGGAATCGCATTCGCCTGCCAAGCCAGCTCGGCGGGAACGAGCTTCAAAAGCTCGGAGTCGGGATGCGCTTCACTGATCAGCACCGGCCGGGTGCGAAGCTGTGCCGCCATCAAGCGCAGGAACTCGCGCTCCTCCAGGTAACCGAGGCGGATCAACAGTGAGCCGATGCGCCCGCCGTCGTCGCGCTGCCAGAGCAACGCGCGATCGACCTGATGTGGTCCGACGAGCCCTTCCTGAACGAGGATCTCACCCAGCTTGCGCATGCGCACCCGCCGAATCTGCTCT
>CAYUSL010000459.1:0-2517 GCA_964447125.1 uncultured bacterium
GAAACGATGGCGGCGATCTCGCGCACCGACGCCACCGAGATCACCTCGCGCGCGGCCATCAGCTCGTCCCACGGAACGTTCCGTTCCTCCACACGCCAACCTTCACCGCGGGCCAGTGCGAGCACGAGGGCGCGCGTGATTCCGGGCAGGAGTCTGCCGTCGAGCGGCGGGGTGACCAGGCTCGCGGCGGAGCGGATCAGGATCGTCGAGTTGGCTCCCTCGAGGAGCTCGTTCGCTTCGGAGATCACCAGCGCTTCGTCACATCCGCGCACACCTGCGTCGTGTCGTGCCAGCGCGGACGGCAGATAGCCGATCGACTTGAGCCCGGGGATCGCACGGTGGGCATCCGGACCGGCGCGACACGCGCGCAGCGCTGCAGGTGCACGCCGGCGCACCACGGGGCGTGCGTACATCAGCACCGACGGCGGCCCCGCGGGGGCCTGATCGATGCCGCCACCGTCGAGACCACCCGTGACCGTGATCCGCACGAACGCATCGCCGTGCGCCAGGCCGCAGGCTGCGACGAGGTCGCGAATGGCGCGCCGTGCGCGAGCCGTGGGGAGGTCGAGTGGAAGCGCCAGCCGCGCGGCGGAGTGTCGCAGTCGCTGGAGATGAGCCGCAAGCTCGAAGGGCACGCCATCGTAGGTGCGCAACGTCTCGAAGATGCCGACGCCGTAGAGGACGGCGCGATCGCGGGGATCGAGTCGGGCTTCCTCTGGACGCATCACGCGCCCGTTCCACCAGACGAAGGGATCTGTCATTCGATCCTCATTCCCCGCGTGAGACGACGGGCGCGGGATCGCTCGCGCCAAAGTGGCGGCCTGGGAGTCGCAAGCACGCGATTCAGCGCCTCCGCCTTGAGGAGCGTCTCGCGCCATTCGGCTTCGGGATCGGAGTCGGCGACGATCCCGGCGCCGGTTCCGTACTCCACCCGCGAGCCCCGCACCAACGCGCTGCGTATCGCGATCGCCAACTCCACGTCGCCGCGCGCGTCGAGCCAGCCCGTCGCCCCCGTGTACGGACCGCGTGGGCCGGGCTCGAGCTCGCGGATGATCTCGCGTGCGCGGATCTTGGGCGCGCCGGTGATCGAGCCGCCCGGGAACGTGGCGGCCAGCAGCCCGCCGACGCTCAGGTCGCGATCCACTTGCGCGGAGACCGTGGACACCAGGTGGTGCACCGTGCCGTAGCTCTCGATGCCCGCAAGCCGTTCGACCTCCACGGTACCGGTGCGGGCGATGCGCCCGAGGTCGTTCCGCTCGAGGTCGACGATCATGACGTGCTCGGCGTTCTCCTTCGCGTCGGTCGAAAGAGTCCGCGACAGCCGAGCGTCGAGCGCGGCGCTGGTGCCGCGCGGCCGCGTACCCTTGATGGGACGCGTCGTCACGCGCTCACCGCGTCGGCGCAGGAAGAGCTCGGGGGAGCTTCCCACCAGCTGCCCTGGACCGGCATGCAGGAAGCTCGCGTGCGGAGTGGGATGCTGCTCGTTTAGCTCCGCGAAGAGCTTGAATGCGCCGCGGTGGAAGCGCGCTCGAAGCCGGTGCGAGAGATTCGCCTGATAGATGTCGCCGCGGGCAATGTAGCCGAGGCAGCGCTCCACCATTTTGCAGAAGTCGCGCTCGGTGAGCGACGGAGCGAGAGGTCCCGATCGCACGTGCGACCATGCCGCGGCTTCGGCAGCAGGCTCGTCGCGCGCGCGCGGCACCGCGTGGCCGCCGAGATCGAGGGCGAGCTTGTCAGGATCGGGTAGATCCGCGAGGCGCACTTCGAGCGCGCGTTCCGCGCCGCACCACTGGATCCGGAAGCGGGTGGGCGCGAGAAGCGACAAATCGGGCCACGCATGGCGCGCGACGTCCGACCGATCGAGCAGCTCGTACCCGAGGTAACCGACCAGGCCACCTTCGAATGGGAGGCCGTGCGTGTCACGGCAGCGCAGCCGCTCGAGCAGTCGGTCGATGACTGTCAGCGGACCGTCGGGCAGCGCGTAGCTCGACTCCGGCGCGTGCAACACGACGGCGCCTGTTCGGCACTCGATCGAGAGCAACGGGAAGCCGCAGCTCAGGGTCCAAGAGTTGCCGGCGGACTCCGGCACCGAGATCACGGCGAAGTGACGGCGTGCGAGGATCGCCGAGGCGATGGGATCGGCGACGGATGCGACCTCGCTCACCACCAGCGTGGGCTGCCGCGGACGCGTCATCTGATCGAGTCTGGCACAGCGCGGCGTGCGCGGGTATACCGTCGCCTCTCGCCCCCAAAGGAGCTACCCGTGCGCTGGAGTCAGTTGCTGATTCCCACCGTCCGCGAGAATCCGTCGGACGCCGAGGTCGTGAGCCACCGGCTGATGATCCGCGCCGGCATGATCCGCAAGCTCGCCGCGGGCATCTACGACTATCTGCCGCTCGGCCTGAAAGTGCTGCGCAAGGTGGAAGCGATCATCCGCGAAGAAATGACGCGCGCGGGCGCGCAGGAAGTGCTCCTCCCAGCGGTCCAACCTGCGGAGCTGTGGAAGGAGAGCGGGCG
>CAYUSL010000459.1:2617-5258 GCA_964447125.1 uncultured bacterium
GTGGCGCCGCTCGCGAGCGCGGCCGAGTCCGCAGTGGCCACGGCGCGCAGCGAGGTGCCTACGCCCGATGCGCGCACTGTGGACGAGGTTTGCGCTGCTCTGGGGATCGCGCCCACGGGCCTCGCGAAGACGCTGATCGTCGTCGCGGATGGCCAGCCCGTCGCGGCCGTGATCCGTGGCGACCACGAGCTCAACGAGCCGGCGCTGCGCACGTTGCTCGGCGCGGGCGTGGTCGAGCTCGCCGGGCCAGAAGTGGTTCGTGAGGTCACGGGTGCTGCGGTGGGGTTTGCGGGTCCGGTCGGGCTTTCGATTCCCGTCGTGGTGGACGAGGCACTGCGCGGGCGAACCCAGCTCGCCGTCGGTGCGAATCGCGATGGTCATCATCTCGTCGGGGTCGCGCCGGAGCGAGATTTCGAGGTTCGCCAGTGGGGCAGTATTCGGCGCGCCAACGAGTCCGACCGCTGTGCGCTCTGCGGAGGAGCGCTCGACTTCCGTCGCGGTATCGAGGTAGGGCACGTGTTCCGTCTCGGTACGAAGTACAGCGAAGCGCTCGACTGCACGTTTCTCGACGCCAACGGCAAGCCGCGGCCGATGGTCATGGGCTGTTACGGCATCGGCGTCGGGCGGACCGCGGCGGCTGCGATCGAGCAAAACCACGACGAGCGTGGCATCTGCTGGCCAGTGCCCCTCGCGCCCTTCGAGGTCGCGGTGTTGGCGCTCAATCCGGCCGCGGCGGTGCTGGATGCGGCGGAAGCGCTTCACCAGCAGCTTCTTGCCCGCGGCGTCGACTCGATTTTCGACGACCGCAACGAGCGCGCTGGAGTCAAGTTCACCGACGCCGAGCTCGTCGGTTTCCCGCTGGTGCTGGTGGTGGGCGCGAAGGGGCTCGAGAAGGGAGAGGTCGAGCTCAAGAACCGCCGTGCCGGTAGCGTCGAGAAGATTGCCCTCGCCACCGCCGCGGAGCGCGTGCATGAGCACATCGTGCGCGAGCGGCAGGCGTGAGGGTCGCGGTGTGAGGGGGCGCCGCGGAGCGCGCAATCGCGCCTCGGCCCAATCCGACTCGCGCGGCGAGCGCGCGCCGCGCGGCTCGCACGAGAACGCCCGGTCCGACGACTGGATCTTCGGAATCCACCCGGTCCGCGAGGCGCTCGAGTCCGGGCGTCCCCTGGCGGTGGTGCAACGTGCTCGCGAGATCGGCGATGGTCGGGTTCACGAGGTGGTGCGTCTCGCCGAGGAGCGTGGGATCGCGGTGGTACGGGTGCCCCGCGCCCAGCTCGATCGGCTGGCGCGCTTCCACACCCACCAGGGCATCGCCGCGCAGAGCTCGCCGATGCCGGTCGCGACCGTGGAAGAGGCGCTCGAGCAGACCCGGGGTGAGTCGAATCGGTTGTGGCTCATGCTCGATGGGGTGACGGATGAGGGCAATGCGGGCTCGCTGGTGCGCTCCGCCGTGGCGCTGGGCGCCACGGCGGTGATGGTGCCGGCAAGCGGTGGTGTGCGTCCGACCGCGGGGCTCGTGCGTTGCTCCTCCGGGGCTGCGAACCGGATCCGTTGGGTGCGCGTCACACACGCTGCCCGTGAGCTGGTCGAGGTGCGCGCCAGCGGGTTCCGGCTCGTGGGCGCCGTGATGGCGAGGGGGCGGGTTCCCGCGCCTGGGGATCGTGTTGGGGATCGCCTCCTGATCGTCGGCTCGGAGGAGCGCGGGTTGAAGCCCGCAATCGAGGAGCTCCTCGACGTCCGGTTGAGGGTGCCGACCACCGCGGCCATGCCGGCGCTCAACGTCGCCGCGGCCGGGGCCATCCTGCTCGCGGCGCTGGGGAACGTGGCGTCGACGTCGGTGCGAGAATCGCCTTGCGGGCCGGATACTTGACAAGGCGCACCGCGTCGAATACACACAGTCGTTTACCGCGGTGTCGGATCGCTCTCGCGTTGGTGCTTTCCGCCCTCGCTCATTGGGTGTGCCTGGTGCAGTCGAGTGGCCAGGCTGTCTCCTGAAGGAATTTCGAAGGGCGCTCAATCGATCGCGAGCCCGCCGGGCTGCCCGTCGGACGTCACAGGACTCGCGCGACGAAGTGTCACTGGGTCACTGGAAGGATCTGGCTGGCGTAGCTCAATCGGCAGAGCAGCTGATTTGTAATCAGCAGGTTGTGGGTTCGATTCCCGTCGCCAGCTCCAGCGGGCTACCGGTCGGACCGTCGCCCCGAACGGGAATGCGCAACACGAGTGGAAGTGGAAGAGGGATCGCAACGAGAGATGAAGGGTGAGGGTCTAGGACGGGTGCCCGAGCGGCTAAAGGGGACGGGCTGTAAACCCGTTGCCAACTGGCTACGGTGGTTCGAATCCACCCCCGTCCACCAGCGCTTCGGCGGGAATAGCTCAATGGCTAGAGCATCAGCCTTCCAAGCTGAGGGTTGCGGGTTCGAGTCCCGTTTCCCGCTCCAGGCGGAGGTCGTGCCCACGTAGCTCAGGTGGTAGAGCACTTCCTTGGTAAGGAAGAGGTCACGGGTTCGAGTCCCGTCGTGGGCTCCACGAGCAGTACCAGCCGCGTCGCAGTTCAGCAACAACGAGGCCGTTTCAGGAGAAAGTCATGTCGAAGCAGAAGTTCGATCGAAAGCTGCCGCACGTGAACGTGGGGACGATC
>CAYUSL010000460.1:0-5249 GCA_964447125.1 uncultured bacterium
ACAGGCTGGAGCGCGCGCGATCCTTCGCGCGCGAGGCCAAAGTGAGACACCACCCCTCTCTCGTCGTCGTAGCGGACGATCCGGGCGTGGGTTAGTTTCTTGCGGGAGGCGGCGCGTGTCGCGCTCGCCAACGATCAGGAGAGCCGACTCATGAATCTCGTGTGGATTCGTCGCGTGACCTCGCTCGCGCTCGTGGCCGCCGTGTTCGCAATCGCGCCGCGTGCGGCGCATGCCGGCGAGGTGGCAGTCACCGTGGTGAACGTGGAAACCGCGCAAGGCGTCAAGATGTGGATTCCGAGCACGATCGTGGCGAAGAAGGGCGACACGGTGAAGCTCAAGCTCGTGAACAAGCTTTCCATCGATCACGGCTACCAGATTCCCGCATTCGGGGTGGAGAAGATCGTTCCGCCCGATGGCCCGAACGGTACCGTCGACGTGAGCTTCACCGCCGACAAGGCCGGTGTCTTTCCGATCCAATGCCACCTGCACCCGGCCCACGTGGGTGGACAGCTCGTGGTGCTCGAGTGAAATCCCGGGTCGCCGCAACGCTCGTGCTCGCTGCCGGGTGCGCGGCGACCCGCACGGTCGCGACGTCGAGCGCTGGCGACGGCACGCCCGCGACGCTCGCGGAGTCCGGCGGCGCCGCTGGTGCCGGTGCGAGCCAGACGGCCGCGCCGGACACGGCCGCACGCGCTGCGGCCAAGATCGCCGCCCCCATCGCCGAAGCGGTCGGCAAGCTCCGCGCCGCTGCAGCAGCGGACGGCCAAATCCGTTCGGCGCAGCTCTACTCGACGCCGTTCGTGAAGGTCGATTCGCGCGGGCGCATCCAGGTGTACCTGCACCTCGCGAACCTGGGTGACGAGGAGCGGCGCGACCTCGAAGATGCCGGCGTGCACGTCGAGGTCGCGATCGAGCGCCTCCGAATCGTCCAGACCTGGCTGCCCTTCGATCAGATCGAGACCGTCGCGCACATGCCCCTGGTGGTGCGCATCACGCCGCCGAGCTACGCCACCCCGCGGTGATGCGACGCGTCTCCCCATTCAGTCGCCACGCCGCGCGACTCACGTCCACGAATCGTCGTCATCTCGAACGGAGGACATGCGCATGAACCCGTCGTCACGACGAACGTGGCTCTCACGATCGGCAGTGCTCCTGCTCGGTGCAGTCGTGTGCTGGGTGGCGAACGCGCACGCGGCGGAATCCGCTCCGGCGAGCAGCACGCCTGCGCCCGCTCCCGACGTGGCGCTCGGCACTGGTTTCTATCTCGTTCATCCCGATGACGCAGCCGGCCGCGTGCAGGTGATGCTCGGCGATCAGAAGTACTTCGTGGACCCGAAGGCGTTCCTGGAGGTGACGGGTGTCTCCTCCGCGACCATCGAGCATCAGAAGGCTGCCCCGGCGGCGCCGGGTGCGCCACCTGCGAGCCAAGCGCCGATCGGCATCCGGCTCACGATGACCAAGGACGGCGCGACGACGCTCGCGAGCGCCACCGCCCAGGCGACCGGTTTCCGACTCGCGGTGGTGGTAGACGGCGAGGTGGTGGCGATGCCCGTGATTCGCGAGCCCGTGACCTCGGGCATGATGGTGATCTCCGGCTCGTTCAGCGACGAGCGTGCGAAGGCGATCGCCGCGGCACTCTCGCCGAAGAAAGCGACGCGCTGAGCAACGCGCGCGGTAACCCGGCCAGGTCGCTTCCACGAGCACCAACGACATGAGCAGCGAAACCTTCGTACCGGCGGAAGGCGGGTGTGATTGCCGGGGCGTGCGTTACCGTTTGCTCGCCGCCCCGCTCTTCGTGCATTGCTGCCATTGCCGGTGGTGCCAGCGCGAGTCGGGCGCGTCGTTCGCGCTCAACGCCATGCTCGAATCCGAGAACGTGGTGCTCGTGAGCGGCGCGCCGACGGTGATCCACACCCCATCGGCGAGCGGCATCGGGCAGAAGATCGCGTGCTGCGGGAACTGCTGGGTGACGGTGTGGAGCAACTACGGCGGAAGCGGCGATTGGGTGCGATTCGTGCGCGTGGGCACACTCGACGAGCCCGATCGCTTCCCACCCGACATCCACATCTTCACGTCCTCGAAGCAGCCCTGGGTGACCCTGCCCGCGGGTACGCCCGCCGTCGCCGAGTACTACGACGCCGAGCAGCACTGGCCGCGGGCGAGTCTCGAGCGCCGCGTGGCACTGCGCGCACGCATGGCCGCGCACCGCGACGCGCCGGCGTCCTGATCCTCGGCAGCCCACGACCTGTGACCGGCCGGCGGGGCCGTCGAGGGACCGACGGCGCTTCAGCCGATCTACGCGAGGGTCTCCCCGCTCGCCGTCGATCTTTCCGCGAGCCGGGGCGAGCCGCGAGCGAAGCGAAGCGCCTTGGGGGTGGGCCCCATCGTGGCTTTGCCACGATGGGCGGGGGGCTGGAACAGACCCCCGAGGAAGCATCGACCGACTGCTTTGGAGCTCGCACGAGCGAGCTTCAAAGCAGTCCATCACGCGCGCAGCGCCGCCTTCGACTCGGCAGTCACGATGCGCGCCGAGAGCTTCTCGGTGCCGCGCAGCAGCGTGAGTGTCGCGACCTGTCCCGGCTCGGTTTCCAGCATCACGCGCTGCAACGTTTCGATGCTGGTCGTGGGCTTCTCGTCGACCGCCACCACCAGGTCGCCTTCGCGCACTCCCGACGCCGCTGCGGGACCGGCACCGTCAATGCTCATCACGCCCACCGCGCTACTCACCGGCAGCCCGAAATGGCGCACCAGTCGCGCGTGGATGGGCACGGTCTGGCCACCGATGCCGAGAACGCCGCGCCGCACGCGCCCGTCCTTGATGAGGCGTCCGGCGATCAGCTTCACGGTGCTCGCGGCAATGGCGAAGCAGAGCCCCTGCGCAGGCAAGATCACGGCGGTGTTCACGCCGATCACCTCGCCGGTGGATGCGACCAGCGGCCCACCCGAATTGCCGGGATTGAGCGCCGCATCCGTCTGGATCACGTTGTCGATGATGCGACCGGAGCGGCCACGCAGGCTGCGCCCCACGGCGCTCACGACACCGGCGGTGACGGTGCAATCGAAGCCGTACGGGTTGCCAATGGCGATCGCGACCTGACCCGGCCGAACCGCGGTCGAGTCTCCGAGCGCCGCGACCGCGAGCTCGGGGGATTGGATGCGGATGACGGCGAGATCGGTGTCGGGATCGTCGCCCACGAGTTGCGCAGACGCGCGCCGGCCATCGGCGAAGCTGACCCCGAGTGCCGCGGCGCGGTGGACCACGTGGCTGTTGGTGAGAATGAATCCGTCGGGAGTGAACACGAATCCCGAACCGCTGCCGCGCGGGCGTCCCGCCGGCTTCGTTTCGGTGGCTTTCCGGCCCAAGGCGTCGATGCGCACCACTGCCGGCGCGACGCGCTCCACGGCACCCATGACCGCCCGCGAGTACGCATCGAGAAGCTCGGCGTCGAACGATGCCGAGCGCACCGCGGACGCCTTCGTGACCGCAAGCTCGCCGAGATCAGCGGGCATCGAATCCTCGTCCCACGATCCTACGAGCTGCATTCGTTTCGTGCGTAGCATGTGAACCTCCAGCGAGCCCATCTCCGGGACGACGCGTTTCTGGCAGACGTAACCATCGCCCCCGCCAACCGCAACCGACTCTCGCGTTGGCACGGGGAGTGCGTCTGGACAGGACCTTCGCGGCAGTCGCGCTGCACGGACACGAACCCCGCGAGTCACGTCCGCGCGCGAAGTCTTGCCGGGAGCCCCTCGGAGTAGGCATTTCAGCAGCCCCCGCAAACCACCCAGGAGAGCCAGGATGACTCGTGACTCGATCGATCGTCGTACGGCCGACGTGAACCGCACGACCGCGCCCCGGGCCCTCGAACGAACGCTGCGTCTCGTGCTCGTCGCCTGCTCGATGTGGGTGGCGTCACCGCTCGCGCGAGCCCTTGCTGCCGAAGACGCTGCGAGCCCTGCGGCGAGCGAGGCCGAGGAAAGCGCCGCGCCGGCCGAGGCGGCAGCCGACGCTCCGGCCGAAGCGCCGGACAAAGCCGAGACCAGCGGCGAAGAAGCGACCGCTGCCGCCGAGGCCGAGCCTTGTTACGCGTTGCCCGGGAAATTCTCCGGAAGCGTGACGGGTACCAGCGACTACGTGTTCCGCGGTGTTTCGCAGACGCTGGAGGAGCCCGCGATCCAGGGCGAGCTCGACTGGAAGCACGAGAGCGGCATCTATCTCGGCGTGTGGGGCTCGAACGTGAAGTTCCCCGAGCTCGACGCGTCTCTCGAGGTCGATGCGTACGCCGGCTACGAAGCCGAGATCGACGACCTCTCGGTGAAGGTAGGCGGGATCTTCTATTGGTACCCCGACGAGGAGAAGGAGCTCGATTACTGGGAATTCCCGCTCGAGTTCGGCTACTCCATCGAGCCGCTCACGTTCACGGCGCTCGCGAGCTACTCGCCCAAGTACTTCGGCTACGCGGGCAACGCCGTGTACGCGAACCTCGGCGTCGAGTGTGCGCTACCGCTGGGTGACGAGTCCCCCGTGGAAGTCGCGCTCGACGGGAGCGTCGGTTACACGCGCGCGGAGCGCGCCGTCATCAGCGACCGCGATTACGTCGATTGGACGGCCGGCGCAACGGTCTCGGCGACCGGCACTTGGTCGGGGTTGGGCGTGGGGCTCCACTACACCGACAGCGACGTCCACCGCGACGACTCGAACGCGCGCTTCGTGGGCAGCGTGTCGTACGAGTTCTGAGCGGCGGTCCCATCCGCGGCGAGACGGCCGCGGGCACATGGCGTCGCGACACCTAGCGCGAGACCTGGCGAGGCGAACATGACCGAAGCCACGCGACAGGCGCTCGCGATCCTGCGCGAGCCGGGCACCTTCCAGTGGTACGTGATCCCGCTGCTGGCGATCGCGGTCTACGCGTACGCCGTGGAAATCGAGCGGCGCAACTGGAACCTGGTCTTCGCCGGGCTCGCGTTCTGGGGCATGGATTGGTTCAACGAGATCTGGAACGCGCTGGTGCTCCACGCCACCGGCCGCTCCGCGGTGTGGACCGCACCGGGACGCACCGCGTACCTGATCCTGGTGGGCCTCAACATCGAGATCTGCTTCATGTTCGCGATCTCGGGGATCGTGTGGGGAAAACTGCTGCCACGCGATCCCGCGCTCAGGATTCTCGGTCTACCCAACCGCTGGTTCCTCGCCATCGCGAACTCGATCTTCTGCGTGATCGTGGAGATGCTGCTCAACGGCGCCGACG
>CAYUSL010000461.1:0-5226 GCA_964447125.1 uncultured bacterium
ATGTAGTGGTCATCGCTCATCAGGAAGCTGTCGTCCTGAATGTCGATGCCGCGCAAGAAGGGGAAGCGCCGCCGCGCGTGCTGAAGCTCCTCGATCGCTTCCGGAATGCGACGCCGGCGAACGAGCTTGCCCTTGCGCAGGTAGAGATTGATGAACGACGCATTGCAGCAGTAGGTACAGCGGTACGGACAACCGCGCGTGATCATGATGTTGTAGAGCTCACCCCGCCAGTGCATGTAGCTGCGGTAGAGCTCGTCGGTCATCGGCACCACCTGACCGTCGTGCAGACACCAGCGATTGGTGAAGTCCCAACGCGGAAACGGCAACGTCGACAGGTCCTGATTGAGGTGGCGGACCTCGTTCTTGACGACGGTCCCGTCCTTCTCGCGAAACCACATGCTGCCCACGTCACGCGGGGTTTCGCCGGCTGCGCGCCGGCGCAGGTACTCGACCATGGCGTCTTCGGCCTCGCCGACGATGACCGAATCCGCGTGCTGGATCGATTCTTCCTGCGCGAGCGTGGGGTGGATACCGCCCCACATGATCTCGGTGTCCGGACAGACCTCGCGGAGCCGCTTGGTGAGGGCGACGCTACGGTGGTAGTGGCCGGTCATCAACGACAGCCCGACGATGTCGGGTTTGCGCTCGGCGACGAACCGGACGGCGTTGTCCAGCTCTTCGTCTGTTTCGTCCACGTTGTAGGCGAACGCGATACCACCTCGGTCCTTGGCGCGTACGTTCGTCATGAACAGCACGCCGGCGTCGTGGCCGGCGGCGCGCACGGATTCGGCGAGGTAGAGCATCCCGAGGTTGCGAATCTCGGGAAGCATCGAAATCAACATCACGCCGGGTCGATTCATGTTGGAGCGTCCTCCGGGAGAGCTCGGGAGTGAGCGTTCACCGTCGTCGGATTATACGGACCTCGCGACGAGCACGTCCAACGAGGTGATCTCGCGAACGCGCGGTTTTCGCGGTGAGGAGCGCATCACCCGCGGCGGGCGACGGCGATGATCTTGTTGCGGGGCGGCAGGTGCGCGAGCGCCCAGTCGGCGACGGGCTCGAGCAACCCTCGGGCGGGCTCGGGGATGTGCGCCGTTCGCAGGTACCACGAGCCGGGGTACGAGTAGTCGGCGATCAGCTCCAGCACCCGCACCGTGAGCCCGGCGTCCTCGAGGAGGCAGCGCAGCTCGCCGCGCCGGAAGATCTGCAAGTGGAGGAGGTTGTACCGGTGGCGAGCCACGAACGAGAGGCGGCCGCCGCTCAGCCGCGCCAGGCCGATCGCCGTGCGGTGAAGCGCGCCCTCGCGCGCGGGCGTGGTGATGGCGAGTCGCCCACCCGGAGCGAGGAGCCGACTCACGCGGCGAAGCGTCACCCGCGGATCGGCGAGGTGCTCGAAGAGATCCCAGATGGTAATGACGTCGAACCGTTGGCCGTCCCAGCTCGGGTCGGCGATCGGTGTCGCGGTGAGCTCGATGCCGTAGCTCGCGAGGGCGTGCTGGCGTGCAGTGCTCGAGAGCTCGATGCCGGCGACCTCGGCGCCGAGCCCCTTCGCGAGCGCCAGGAAGCCGCCGCCGCCGGCACCCACGTCGAGCACGCGCAGCCCCCGGATCTCGCGCTCCGGCAGCACGCAGTCGAGCAGATAGCGAAAGCGTGGAGAGCGCGCGGGCTCGAAGCGCTCGTATTCCGAGCCTTCGCCGAGGACGCGCTCGTAGAGCTCGCGGGCGCTGTCGTCGTCGTACGTCTGACTGACGAATGGCATCCGGCAGAGCCCGCATCGCACCACTTCCACACAGGCGTCGGGAAGTGCGAGGTACGCAAGCGGCGTGGGCTCACCGCAGAATTTGCAGACGGTCTGTCGCTCGATTCGCATGTTTCGGCTCAATCCGAGGAAAGGCGCCATGCTATAAGCTCCCGCCTCACGAGGCCACACGCGATCGCGTGAATGACGCGCGTGGACCGCGCCCAGCACGGCCCCGGCGTGCACAGGCTGGACGCGAGACAGCTTCGGCCGCGAAGTCGGCGCGTTCGCCGTCGCCTCATCCTCAGCCCCCGAACCGCCGAGCATCCGGATGTCCGAGCTCGCGAGCTTCTTCGTCGCTTCGACGCGTGCGCGCTGGGCCGATCCCCACGGGGCGGGGCCGGTTGCGTACCTCGCCAACGCGTGCTGGATCGCCCTGCTCGGCGTCGCTGTGGCGGGACTGTTGCGACGACGGTTGGGCCGCCCAGCCCGCAGCGTGATCGCCTGTGCGGGCGTAGTCGTCGCGCTGGGCCTCGTCGGTGCAGGCTACGTGCGCCTCTGGGTCGGGCTCGGCGAGACCATCGCCGGTATCGCCGAGCTCGAGCTGGATCAGGGCGGGCTGCTTCTCGCGCTCGGCGCCGGGGTGCCGACCGCCGTGCCCGAGCGGCGCGTGGGGCTGGTACGCCTCCCGTCCATGACGCGAGACGAGGTGCTGAGCTGGCTCGGCCGCGGACCACGCCTCGTGGCCGCTCGCGCCAGCACGCTCGCAGCGCTGGGAATCGAAGCCGAGGTCGGGGAGGTGTGGCGGGGAGCGGGAATTCGTGTCGTCGCCGCCGAACAGCCCTGGTACTGGCGCAGGCCGACACTCACCTGGGTGTCCGCGACCGACGCCGAGCTCATCTGGGAGACCCCGGACAGTGAGCTCGGTGCCGTGCGTGTGCGCGCGGGCGGCAAGCGCTGGGTCGTGAACGAGTCGGTGGCGGGCAAGGTCCACCGCATTCGCCTGACCGACCTGAGTCCGAGCACCGTCCACGTCTATCACCTGCGTGGTCGCTCGGTGCCCGGCGAAAGCAGCGGAGCCTTTCGCACCCTCCCGGCGCCCGGCGACGACGTGCCGCTGCGTTTCGCCATCCTGGGCGACTCGGGTAACGGTCGCTCGGTCACGCGACACCTCGTGGCACGGATCGGTGAGTTCCACCCGGACGTGGTGCTGCACGTCGGCGATCTGGCCTACGAGCGCGCCACGCGCGCAAGCCTCTACGCTCAGTTCTACGACCCAATCGCCGAGCTCGCTTCGTCCGTGCCCGTCTGGGTCGTACCCGGCAACCACGACCTCCTGGACGGCGGCCTCGATCTAGCGCGTTTCTTCGGTATCGCCGATGCCCCCGATCAGCCGAGCCCGTTCGTGCGCACGTTGCACTCGGCGGGGGTGGTCGTGACGTCGCTCAACTCGAATGCGCCACCGCTACCGTTCAGCGCGGCGCGCGCGTCCGTCGCGAAGGGCTTCGCCGCGAGCGCGCCGTCTCCGTGGTGGCGCCTGGCGTTCTTCCATCACCCTCCGTTTCCCGGCGAGGGGCGCGGCCGCAACGAGCTCGTGTACTGGCTCGTGCAGCCGCTCTTACTGCGCTCGCACGTGGACGTGGCGTTCACCGGTCACTCGCACAACTTCCAGCGCTCGCTGCCGCTGGGGCTCGTCGGAACGGATCCGGAGGGCGTGCGCTACGTGGTGTCGGGCGGTGGTGGCGGCGAGCTGCGTGACCCGGATCGCACCACCGAGACCGTCGTCGGTATCACCGCGCATCACGTGGTGCGTGCGGTCGCGCTCGCGGGGCGGCTGTGGATCGAAGCCGTCGACGAGCACGGTCGGCCGCTCGACCGGGTGGTGCTCGCGAAGGACACGCCATCTGGCCGGGTGCGCGAGGAACCCTGGAGCGATCCGCCCGCGGACACGCGCGCGCCGCTGCCGGCGTTCGCAAGCGGGAGCGACGTGGACGTCGACTGAAGGGCAGCGCCGCTCAGCCGGCGAGTGCCGGTGCGACGGCGCTCGCGAGCGAGGGAGCGATGCGCTGCATGATCGCGGCGATCTGCGACGTCTGATTGAGCACGTAGAAGTGGATCCCCGGCACGCCTGCCTGCAGCAGCTCTTCGGCCTGGTGCACGCAGTGCTCGACGGCAACCTCGTGGACTTTCACGGGGTCGGTCCGCACCGCCTCGAGAGCGTGGGACAGCGCCTCGGGGATCTGCGAGCCGCACATGGCCGTGATGCGCTTGATCTGCTCGACGTTCTGAATCGGCATCAAGCCAGGCACGATCGGCACGCGAATTCCCGCGGCGCGGCAGCGCTCGACGAAACGATGGAAGTCGCGGTTGTCGTAGAAGAGCTGCGTGATGACGACGTCGCCGCCCGCGTCGACCTTCTCTTTCAGGCGCGCGATGTCGGTCGCGAGGTCCGGCGCCTCGACGTGCTTCTCCGGGTAGCCGGCAACGGCGACGCCGAAGCCGCCCAGCTCCCGGATGTGCGCCACCAGCTCGCTCGCGTGGCGGAAGCCTCCCTCGACGGCGCGGAACTCGGTCTGGCCCTGGGGCGGATCACCCCGCAGCGCCACCAGGTTCTCGATGCCGGCGTCACGGATCTCCGCCAGCGTGCGGGTGATCTCGTCGCGGGTTGCGCCGACGCACGTGAGGTGGTGGGCGACGTCGCGACCGTAGCGGCTGCGAATGCGCCGCGCGATCTCGAGGGTGCGCTCGCGCGTGGTGCCGCCTGCGCCGTAGGTGACGGTGAGGAAGCTCGGCTCGAGTGCCAGGAGCTGCGGCAACCGCTCGTCGAGATCGGCCAGCCCCTTCTCGGTCTTGGGGGGGAACAGCTCGAAGGAGATGACGGGGTGCCGGCTTCGATACGGCGCTGGAAACTTCATCGGGTGTCGAGTCGAGGGTTGTGCGAAGTCGGGGAGCGTGCCCGCACGCCGCATGCGTCGGGCTCGGCTAGTTACCACCGTGCACGCCAGCCGGTCTAGCCCTGGCGCACGCGGGTCGTGGGTCGGTTTGCCAGGGATGCTCCGGTCGAGTCGCGAGGGTCTGAGGGCTCGTAGGCGGGCACGGCTCGGCCCTGCGCGACTCCTTGCCCGCGGAGGCTCGCCTGCGCCGCGGCCACGCGAATGCGGCTCACGGCCCACGAGCCCGACTCGGGGTGCATGGCCGCGGAGCGCCCTTCGACGTGCCTCCAGCCCCCCCCACACGTGGAACGGGTTCAGCACGAAACGGACCCACACGATCTGGACCCGCGCGCCCTTGGGTTCGACCTTGGCCTACGGCACGCTTCGGTCGTTGCGCCCGTGGGCAGGGCCCCATCGCAGCGATCCGTCGAGCCCATCATGCCGAACGTCCCTCCCCAGTTCGCGGTCGTGATTCCCTGCCGAAACGAAGCGGCGAACGTCGCGCCGCTGGTCGACGAGATCGTCGCAGCGCTCGGCACGGATGGTGACTACGAG
>CAYUSL010000462.1:0-5223 GCA_964447125.1 uncultured bacterium
CGTTGTGGGTCACGGTGAGCGTCGCCGTGTACTGGCCGACCTGGTTCGAGCTGCATTCGACCGTGACGTCCTGCGCGGCGCCACCGTCGGCGATCTGGAACGAGCTCGACGTGGAGAGCGCGATCTCGGGATCGCCGCTGACGGCGACGCTGCTGACCACGAGCGCAGCGGTCCCGGTCTCGGACACCTGCACGCTGGCGGAATCCGTCGATCCAGCCACCGCAGCGAGCGTGAGCTGTGAACCGGGCGCCGGGCTCGAGGCGTAACCCGGAGCCGGTGCTGCGGCGATGTTGCACACGATCGGATACGTCGCGGGGCTACCGTTCGCGTTGTGACTCACGGTCAGCGTCGCCGTGTACTGGCCGACCTGATTCGAGCTGCAGGAGACGGTCACGTCCTGCGCGAGACCGCCATCGGCGATCTGAAACGAGCTGGGCGTGGTGAGCGTGATCTCGGGATCACCGCTGACCGCGACGTTGCTCACCACCAGCGCGAGGGTACCGGTCTCGGACACCGTGACGGTGGCCGAATCCGAGGCACCGGCGATGGCGCTCAGCGTGAGCTGCGAACCCGACGCGGGGCTCGAGCCGTAACCCGGCACGGGCACCGGCGCCACGTCGCAGGTCACCGGATACGACGCGGGGCTTCCCGGACCGTTGTGGGTGACGGTGAGGGTCGCGGCGAACGAGCCCACCGATCCGGACGAGCACTCGACCGTGATGGTGTGCGACTGGCCACCGTCGGCGATCTGGAACGAGCTGGCGCCTTGGAGGGCGATCTCGGGATCGCCGCTGACGGACACGTTGCTCACGACCAGCGCCGTGTTGCCGGTCTCGGAAACCACCACGTCGGTCGAGGTGGGTGTGCCCGCCAAGGTGTTCATGGCCAGCGCGCTGGAGGGCGCGGGGCTCGAGTCGTAACCCGCCACCGGAATCGCCGACACGTCGCACGTGACTGGATAGGTCTCGGGGCTACCAGTCGCGTCGTGGGTGACCGTGAGCGTTGCCGAGTACTGGCCAGCGTCGTTGGACGAACAGGCGACGGTGATCGTCTCGGAGGGTCCACCATCGACGATCTGGAACGAGCTCGGGGTGCTGAGCGAAATCTCGGGATCGCCACTCAGCGCCACGGAGCTCACCACCAGCGTCGCGTTGCCGGTCTCGGACACGACCACGTCGGTGCTGGTCGAGGACTCGGCCTGCACGTTCATCGCGAGCGTGCTGCCGGAGACGGGGCTCGAGACGTACCCGGGTGCGGGCGGCGGGGTCACGTCGCACGTCACGGTGTACGTGGACGGGCTCGCGCCACCGGTGTGAGCCACGGTCAAGGTGGCATCGAACTGGCCGGTCGAAGAGGACGCACAGTCCACCTGGATGGCCACCGGCGCGTCGCCGTCGGCAACCGTGAACGAGGTCGGTGTCGCGAGCGACAGCTCGGGGTCACCACTCAGACCCACGAAAGACACGAGGAGATCGTCGGTTCCCGTCTCCGAGATGGTGACCGAGCCGCTGCCCGTCGAGCCTGCGTAGATCGCGATCGGTACCGTCGAGCCCGGCACGGGGCTCGACGCGAAACCGGCGATGCGATCCGATTCGTAGGCACCGCTGTCACACGTGGTCGCGACCGGTAGCGGGCGCGCGACTCCACGTTCGTCCACGCCCGACACGGGCGCGCCCGAGCATACGGCTGCGTTGCCGGCGCCGATCGCTGCGCTGCCGGCGCCCAGCGGCACCACGAGGAGCCCCGTCGGCCCGCCGTCGTACACCGGCGCCAAGAGCTTCGGATCTCCCGCGGGAATCGAAGCCGGGCCTGCGGTGCAGCTCGCCGCCGGGTATTGGAGATTGCCGTCGCCCGAGCTGTTGGTGAGGCCCGTCGGGCCGCAGCCGAGCGTGCCGATGCCGTCGGCGACGATGGTGTTGAGCGCAGTGAACGGGCCGTCGTTCCACACGTTGGCGCCACCGTACGACGTCGACACCACGGTGTTGGCCGAGATCGTCACGTTGCGGGTCTCGACCTTCGAGCCGGTCTGGTTCCAGACTCCACCGCCCGACAGGCCCGCGGTGTTGCCGGTGATCGTCGTGTTGGTGAGGTGCGCCAGGATCGAGCTCGCCGCCTTGTTGGTGAGCCCGCCGCCGCTACGCGCCGCCGAGTTCCCGATCAGAGTCGACGACACCACGCTGAGCTGGCCCGCGTTGTAGAGGCCGCCGCCGAAGCCCTGACTGATCCCCGGCCCGGGAGCCTGGTTGTCTTGGATGAGCGAGCCGCTCACCACCGTGCCCACCGCGGCGGCCGCGTTGAAGATGGCGCCGCCCTGGCCGGCGTTGGCGATGTTGGAGTCGAAGGTCGAAAGCGAAACGGTCAATCCCCCGCTTTCGGCGAGGGAGTTGTAGATCGCGCCGCCGCCCTTGGTGCTACTCGAGTTCGCAGAGGTGTTGCCGAGGAAGCTCGACTGGACGACCGACGCGCTCCCGGTTCCGGTGCCCGTGACGTAGAGAGCACCGCCGCCGCCCGAGGTCGAGTTGTTGGTGAAGACGCAGTCGGACACCACCACGTCCGAGCTGGTGACGGACACCCACACCGCGCCGCCGTCACCGGCGGACGCCGCGTTCTGCGTGAACGTGACCGCGTAGAGCTTGAGATCGCCAACCGAGCTCGAGATCGCGCCGCCCGTCGACGAGGTCGCGGTGTTGTTCTCGAAGGTGCTGTCGTGGATGGCGAGATCGCCATTCGCGTTCAGGATCGCGCCGCCACCCGCGTCGCGACCGTTCTGAAGCGTGAGATCGCGCAGCGTCACGGCCCCCGCGGTGACGTGGAAGATGCGCTGGCTGCGCCCCACACCTCCACCGTCGATGACGACCGGACCGTCGATCTCCACCGACTCGCTGATGGCGAGCTCGGCACCGGTCAGCGTGATCGAGGACACGCCCGAGAACTGAACGACGTCGATGGTCGGTAGCGCGCTGCCAGCGACGCAATCCGCGTAGGTCGAGGCGTTGGACGCCGCGTTCGCGAGCGCCTCACGCAGGGTGCACACGCCGTCGCTGCCGTTGGCGACGTCCGAGGACGAATTCACGACGAGGGTGGCCGCGCGCCCTGGCAGCGCTAGAGCGAGCACCGCGAGCCAGATCGCTGCACTCGCCACGAGACCACGTCGGATCCGCGGTGAACCGGAAGAGAGATGCCGCCGTCCTGTCACGTCCATTCGCGCCCCCAACACAGTGGCCGCCCGCCTGCGGCCGCTTGCCGATGTTCGACCGCCCGATCGTGGGTCGAGGTTCCGGTGAGTTGCGCGGGCATCGCGCCCGAGCACTCATCGCATCGGCAGATCGCCTGCGGAGCTTGAAGGGCACGCGCCGGATAAATCCTTCGCTTCCAACGGGTTACACACGATTCTTCGTGTGCGTTACCCGCCGGAGACGAACGAACGAGGAAACCGATCCGCAAGCGAAAAAAAAACCAGGCCCCGCGCTCTCGCGCGAGGCCTGGCCGTGCGGCAGCGTTCAGCGCGGCGTTACCGCGGCGCGACGACCACCCAATCGGTGCTGATTTCCTTGGCGGGCGTCGGCACCGTGCTGGAGATGCGGTTGATGCCGTTCATGAACCAGAGCTCGAGCTTGCCGTCCTTCTTGCTCTGGAAGAGCAGGTCGGTCTTGCCATCGCCGTTGTAGTCGGCGGTGCCCACCACTCGGTACTTGGTGGTGGTCGGATTCGACGGCACCAAATTGGCGCTGCCGATGCGTTTGGTTCCGTCCATGAACCAGACCGAGAGCTGCCCGTCGAGTGCGAAGAGCACGTCCGGCTTGCCGTCGCCGTTCAGGTCCGGGCAGCCCACGCTCTGCGTCTTGGTGGCCTTGGCCTTCTCGGGATTGAAGTAGGCCTGCTTCGGCGACACGGCTCCGTTCAGGAATACGACGTTCATCGGCATCTGGCCCGGCTTCTGCCGCAGGACGTCGGGCTTTCCGTCGCCGTTGAAGTCACCCACGCCGACCACCTCCAGATCGGGATCGGCCACCGAAGCCGGCGACACGTTCGCTTCTCCGGTCCTGAGATAACCCTTCATGTACCAGAGCTTGAGCGCGCCGGTCGCCGAGTTGCGAAGCAACAGGTCCGCCCGGCCATCCTGATTGAAGTCGGCGGAGCCCGCGACCTTCCAGCCCGCCGGCACCTGGCCGGGATTGAGCGAATGCTGGCTCAGTCGCTGGGCGCCGTTCATGAACCACGCCAACACGTCACCCGTGGCGAGGTTCTGCCACATCAGGTCGGCGTTTCCATCGGCGTCGAAGTCGCCACCCACGGATTGCTGCGCCGAGCTCACGTTGCAGCTGATCGTGTAGGTGGCGGGGCTACCTGCAGCGTTGTGGGTCACGGTCAGCGTGGAGCTGAACGACCCATCCACCGCCGAGGTGCACTGGAAGGTGATGTCCTGCGGCGCGGTCCCATTCGGAATCGAGAACGACGCGGGGCTGGTGAGGATGATCTCGGGATCGCCCGTGAGGGCGACGTTGCTCATCACCAGGTCGGCGCTGCCCGACTCGGACACGGTCACTTGGCCCGCGGCCGTGACCAGCGGCGTGGTGATCAAGGGGATCGTCGAGCCGGGATTCGGGCTCGACGAGTAGCCGGGGGTCGGAACTGCGCTCACGTTGCACTGAATCGGATACGTGGCAGGGCTGCCGTTGGCGTTGTGGGTCACGGTCAGCGTGCCGTTGAATTGGCCGGTCTGGCTGGACAAGCACTGCACCGTGACGGTCTGCGACGGGCCACCGTTCACGATCTGGAAGGACGCGGCGCTGGTGCGTGAGAGCGCCGCCGAGCCGCTCACCGCGACGTTCGTGACGCTGAGTGTCGCGCTGCCGGTCTCGGAAACGTCCACGTTCGCCGAGGCCGCGACGTTCGGCGTAGTGCCGATGACGAGCGTGGTGCCCGCGCCTGGGTTGGAGCCGTAGCCCGGGGTCGGCTGCGCGGCCACGTCGCACTGGATGGGATACGTGGCGGGGCTGCCGTTGGCGTTGTGGGTCACCGTCAGCGTGCCGTTGAACTGACCCGCCTGCGCCGACGAGCACTGCACCGTGATGTTCTGTGAGGGTCCGCCATCGACGATCTGGAACGAGGAAGCCGAAGTGAGGGAGAGCGCGGCGTTACCCGTGACCGCGACGTCGCTGACGGAAAGCGTCGCCGTGCCGGTCTCGGACACCACCACGTTGGTCGTGGTGGCCACACCGG
>CAYUSL010000463.1:0-5211 GCA_964447125.1 uncultured bacterium
GACCTTACAGCAGGTCCCCGCCGCGCTCGCAACGAAAAAAACTCGCCGCGTGGGTTCGCCGACCTCGGACGTTGCGGCGATGCTCGGCCCGTGATCGCGCACACATCGGCTTCCCGGTCGCCCATCGCCTCGGGACGACAACTCCCGTGCGCGTCCTTCACGGCGGTGGCTCGCGCGTTGTCAGGGGGGACTCGAGCCGGCACAATCGCCCGGCGCGATCCGGCGCGAGAGCGAGGGAGAGGATGCGAGGACGAGCGAGCCGAACCGCGGAGGTCGTGGCGTTCATGCGAGCGTCGGACCAGCGGCGCGATGCCGCTCGGCGGATCGTCGACGATCCGTATGCGCGCTTCTTTCTGGGGCCGTGGCTTCGGGGTGCGCTCGCGAGCCTCGAACGAACCGGCCGCGTGGGAGAGCGCAGTGAGCGACTCTTTCCGAACCTGACCACCTACGTCCTGACGCGCCATCGTTTCATCGACGATTGCCTCGCCGCGGCGCTGGCTCGCGGGCGAGTCGACCAGCTCGTGCTGCTCGGCGCCGGCTACGACACCCGCGCCTATCGCTTCGCCGAGCCGCTCGCCGGCCGAACGACGTTCGAAGTCGACTACCCCGCCACCGGCGATCGCAAGCAACGCCTCGTGAAGCGCCGGGCGAACGAGCTGCCTCGCGCTCGCGTGGTCCGCGTCCCCATCGACTTCCAGACCCAGGCGCTCGGCGAGCGCCTCGTCAGCGAGGGTTTTCGGCGAGGCGCGCGCACGTTCTGGGTGTGGGAGGGCGTCGCTCCCTACCTCACGCGCGCCGCCGTGAAAGCGACGCTCGCCACCATCCGCGAGCTCAGCGGGGCCGGCTCGGAGCTGGCGATGGATTTTTGGTTTCTGCTCGATTCGCCTGCGGCGATCGCCACCGCCGTACGCATGTCGTCGCAGTTGCTGTCGATCCTGGGCGAGCCGGTCACGTTCGGTCTCGACCCCGACGACGCACCCGACTTCATGCGCCGCGCGGGATTTCGCATCGCGGACCTCGCACTTCCCGCAGATCTCGAAGCGCGCTACGTCCGCGATGGCCGGCGCGTGTATCCCGCCGACTACCTTCTCCACGCACGCACTCGTTGAGGGAAATGGACATGCGCACGTTGGCACGCGCGGTGGTGTCGCTGGTGACTCTGCTCGGCCTCGCGCTCGCCGCCGCCTGCTCCGGGTCGGACGGCGACGGTGCGTCTGCGGACGGCGCGGTGTACGCGGGTCTCGATCGGCTGGGCACGTATCCGGTGGGGGTGCGCACGCTCGGTCTCACCGACGAGTCGCGTCCCGACGACGAGTTCTCGAAAGGCCCACGCTTTCTCGAGACCGAGATCTGGTACCCCGCCGCCGAGTCGGCGCGTGGTGCCGCCACGGCACCGGGGACCGATTTCATCCCGCGCCCGCTCCGAGCGATCGCGCCGCTGCTCTCGATTCGCGGTCACCGCATCTTCGACTTCGAGACCCACGCGGTGCGAGATGCCGCCATCGCCACCGGCCGCTTCCCGCTGGTGGTCTTCTCCCACGGCCACCAGGCGGTGCGATTTCAGAGCTTCACGCTCTGCGAGCACCTCGCGAGCCACGGTTTCGTGGTGGCCGCGCCCGATCACATCGGCAACGCGGCCATCACCGAGCGTGCGGATGGCTCGCTGGCGTTCTTCGCGGACGAGTTCGGTGTGCCGGCGCTCGAGCGCCGCATCGACGACATGCGCTTCGTGATCTCGACCGTTTTCGATTTCGGCGCTGCAGGAAGTGGCTCGTTCCTGGAGGGCGCCATCGACGAGTCGCGTGGCGTGGGAATCACCGGACATTCCTTCGGCGGTGCGACGACCGTCGCGACGGCCGCCGTGGACTCGCGAATTCGCGCTGCTGCGCCGATGGCGGCGGCGGTGTTCGAGGATCGCATGCCGCCGCTCGCGGTGCCGTCGCTCACGTGGGTGGGCGGCGAGGATCGCAGCGTGGGCTTGGAGGCCAACGCGGCGATGCAGGTGATCTCGGATGCGTCCGTAGCGCCGCGCGCCTTCGCCAACCTGCGCGATGCCGGCCACTTCACGTTCTCGGACGCCTGTGTGCTGTTGCCGGGATTCTTCGGCGCCGACGGTTGCGGTGAGGGCACGCGCTTCGCCGATGGCTCGACGTTCACGTTCATCGGTCACGACGAGTCGTGGGCGATTCTCGATGCCACCACCACGGCGCTCTTCCTCGCCACGCTCACGGATGACGTCGAATCGGGAAAGCTGCTGCGGCGCAATCCCGCCCGCGCCGACGTCGACTACTCCGCCACCGGCTGGTGAGCGCATGCACGGCCATGCAGCTCGTGCCCATCGAACGCGACGACGACCCGCGGGTCGCGGACTATCGCGATCTCGGTGACGGCGCGCGGATGCGCGCCCGCGGCGTGTTCGTCGCCGAGGGGCGCTTCGTGGTCGAGCGGCTGCTGGCCTCGCGGCGCTTCGCCGTGCGCTCGCTCTTCGTCACCGAGTCGGCGGCGCGCGCGCTGGGCGACGCGATCGCCGCGGCGGCCAGCGACGCACCGGTCTACGTCGCGACGAAGTCGCTGTTGCGTGAAGTGACGGGCTTTCGTTTTCATCAAGGCTGCTTGGCACTGGGCGAGCGCCCCAGCGAGCCCACCGGTCTCGACTCGATCCTTTCCAGCGCCAGCCCGTGGGTGGTGCTGGAGGGCGTCACTCACGCCGACAACGTGGGCGCCATCTTCCGCAACGCCGCCGCGTTTGGCGCCGGCGCCCTGCTTCTCGATCCCGCGACCGTGGATCCGCTCTATCGTGAGGCGATCCGCGTCTCGATGGCGGCGACGCTTCGAGTGCCGTTCGCGCGAGCGGCGGACTGGCCCGCCGATCTGGCGCGGGTGCGCGCCGCCGGATTCACGCTCGCAGCGCTCACGCCACGGACGGATGCCACGCCGCTCGATGCGCTTCCCGCGCTGGCGCGAGTGGCATGGCTGGTGGGCGCAGAGGGTGAGGGCTTGAGCGAGGCCGCGCTCGCTGCAGCGGACCTGCGGGTGCGCATCCCCATCGCTGCGGGTGTCGACAGCCTCAACGTCGCAGCCGCCACGGCGATCGCCCTCTTCGTGACGGCGCGGCGCAGCGCCACACCCGTCGGCTGACGTCCTGCAGACGCTGCATCTAGGGCGCCGCGCGCGCCGAGCCACTACATCTCGCGTCCGCTTGCAACGCCGTCGCAAGGGCGTATGCTGAAAATATGTTCACCACTGTTGCGGCGGTTCCCGAAGGCGGACGCCGATGAGCGTCACCGTCGAGGTTCGGTCGGCCGAATCCGCCGTGCACTGGTGGCAGTGCCGCCCCATCGAGGTGATGGCTCGCGGCGCGCGCATGGGCTCGATCATCCTCGACGTGCGGGGGCGCCGCCCGTGGCTGGCATCGCGTCAGCTCGGACCGCCTGCCGTCGCCGCGTTGCGAGAGCTGGCGCGTGCGACGGGCGTGGCGATCTATGCGTACTGCGTGATGCCCGATCACGTTCATCTGGTGATCGGCGCTTCGCCGCGCTGTGATCTGCGGGCGTTCGCGCTGCGCTTCAAGCGCCGTGTCGAGCGTGCTGCTTGGGCCGCGGGGCTGCGCGAGCGGCTCTTCGAGGTGAGCTTCCGAGGTCACGTGGTGCGCCACCCCACACAGCTTCGGTTCGTGATGAACGAGGTGCTCGAGAACCCCGTTCGCCGCGGGCTCGTGCGGGACTGGAAGGAGTACCCGTACGCCGGCTCGTTCGAGCTCGAGGTCTGAGCGAACGCCGCGCCAGTCCGAGAGCCCGGGCTCGCCGCGTCGCCGATTCGGCAACGGTCCGGCGAACGCCGGCTCGAATGCTCAGGCGGCGCGCACGTTCGAGCTCGCGCCTTTGGGGTGCTGCAAGGTGCCGAGCTCGAGATCGCCGAAATTGAAGCTCGGTTCGATGCCTCGGAAGAGCCACCACGCGGTGAACTCGGACGAGGTCACGGTGTTCGGGAACTCGGCGTTGCGCATCGATGGTCCGGCGATCGTCTTCTCCTGCACCATCGACAGATACTGATCCACGCTGGATTCTTGGGTGTTGCCGTTGAGCACCACCTCCACGCCGAGATTCTTGGCGTAGCGGCGCACGGCGTTGATGCGCGAATGCTCGGGGGCGTAGTTGTCGACGCCCACACCGTTCTCGCTCGACACCAAGATGCCCTCGGGAGTGTTCGCCACCAGCGAGTGGTTGCCGCGGGTATGACCCGGGGTGCGCAACAGCGCGATTCCCTGGCCGAGCTTCACGTCGCCGTCCAAGAGCACCACGCGTTCGGGGTCGATGCCGCGGGTTCCGTTCGGGCAATACCAATCCGCCTGCGAGGGCAGTAGCCCCTGCGCGGATTCCCACTCCTCGCGCATGATGAGCAGCTTGGCGTTGGGGAAGACCGGATTGCGTCCTTCGCCGCCGAGCCAGTTGCGCAGGTCTTGGGTGTGAAGGTGATCGTACGAGAGATAATCCACGTCGGCCGGCGCGAGCCCGATGCGCTCCAGCCACTCGGTGACGGTCGGCCCCTGGGGCGCCACCAGCTTCTGCGCTGCGGACTTCACCAGCCCCTCGGCGCTCCACTCGCCCACCTTGCCTTTCATCTTGGCGAGCTTCCCGGCGCCCAGGCGCTTGAAATAGCGGGTCTCGGCGTTGGCGAGGACGTCGCTGGGGGAGAAGAGCAGCGTCTTGATGCCGTCGGCGGTCTTGAACTGGACGACGTAGAGGCGGTTGACGATGTGCAGCACCGGGCTCGCCACCGGGAGTTGCGTGTACACGTTGGCGAAGGCGAATCGCACCGGATACGGCACGCGCACCAGCTCGCAGGTTTTGTAGAAGAGCACCTGACCGTCGCCGAGCAGCTTCTCGCGGAAGGTGTGGGCGGCCTTGCGGATCGCTTCGAGGCGGTTCTGCGGCACGCTGGACGAGCGCACGCCGCGGAACGATTCCACCGGTTTGAACGCGGGCGCGGGGGTGACGGAACGAGTGGAGCGCTTGGCCATCGCGAGTTCCTCCGTGAGGCGGGGGGTGCGCGCGGCAATCTGGCACCACTCGCGCCGCCGCCAAAGCGACGACCGGGCTCGGTACGGATTAGCAGGCTGCTGAAAAACTCGCCGGAGCGAGTTTTTCGAGCCTGTCGATGTTTCCTCGGGGGTCTGTTCCAGACCCCCGCCCCGAAAAAGGCGCGACTTTT
>CAYUSL010000464.1:0-5203 GCA_964447125.1 uncultured bacterium
GGAGCTGATCGCGACCGTGCCCGCCAGCAGCGTGGCGATCGGTGGCGGCTTCATCCCGAGCAGATATCGCACCGCCGCGAGCGCCGCGGAAACATCCACCGCCTCGAGCGACTCGTCGCAGCGACTTTTCGGGTAGGCTGTTAACGCGGTGCGTCGTGCGCGCTAGAATGCGTTTCAGCGCGCGGGACTCGTCCAGCGCGCTGGGTGGAATCTTCGAGCATGCCTGCTGAGCGGAGCCTGGCCGACCGCATCAGTGAAGTGTTGCGCGCGCTGACGCGCGAGCCGGTCGCCACCCGTCCCGAAGACGGCGACACGGCGTTGCGCCTCGACGCGGGGAGCGCCGAACGCCCGTTCGACGAGACCGTTCGCAGGGTCACCGAGGCCATCGAGCAGTGGCGCGGCGGGCGCAGCCTGTTGCGCTTCGTCCAAGAGTCCGGGCGCGACCGCATCGCCGCGGCGGGCCACGAGGTCGACCTCTCGGTGAAGGTCGAGGCGCTCTACCGCGGGGGCCCCGATCTCGCCGACCGCAGCGTGCGTTTCCTGCTGGACGGCGTGGCCATCGGCGAAGCGCGCACCGACGAGCGGGGCCTCGCGCATCTCGGTCACGTCCCCGCGGCACCCGGGCTGTTCCGCGTCTCCTACGAGGTGCTCTCGGACAAGGGCCGCGTGCTGCGCCCGCTCGAGGCAGGCGAATACGGCCTGCTCCACGTGGTGGGCGACCAGCCGGTCGCCGCCGTCGACGCGAGCTTGCTGGTGAGCGCGCAAGGTGACGCGCTGGACCCACTTCGCGAGCTGGGGCGCCGTGGCTGGGCGCTGTGCTACGTGGACCTTCACGAGCTCGACCGCACCCTCGACCTGCGCGCCATCGTGGAGCGCGAGGAGCTGCCCGCCGGTGCCACGCTCGTCCACCCGGCGGAAGATCTGGGCTTTCCCACGTTGCAGGTCGATTTCGCGCACATCTTCGCGGCCAGCACCCTGCGCCGCGTGCGCGCGCTCGGCGTGCCGCTGGTGCTCGCGGTGGTGGAGCCCGCCCGCGTGGACGCGTTCGCGTCGGTGGGCGGCATCCGTGCGCTGCCGTTCGCGGAGCTGGGGAGCGCGCTCGACGAGAACCAGCTCGACGAGCTGGCCGCGCAGGCCGAGAGCTGGGCGCAAGCGCGCGATGCCGCGGGCCCGGAACGGCGCTTCACGCGCAACCTCGACCTCATGACCGGCAGCCGGCTCGTCGACGGCAACGAGATCCGCTGCGAGCTCGACAACCGCGCCGCTCGCGAGGCGGTATTCGCCGCCATCGAGCGCGCCGAGCGCACCGTTCACGCCCAGTTCTACATCCTCAAAGAAGGCCGTTTCGTCGATCAGCTCCTGGCGCGGCTGGTGCTCGCGGCGCGCCGCGGCGTGCGCGTGCGTTTCGTGGTCGACGCGCTCTACTCGGGCCAAGAGGTGCTCGGGCTCCAGAATCCGGCGATCAAGGCGCTCACCGGCGAGCCGAACGTGGACGTGATCGCCAGCGATCCGATCACCCTCGCCGAGGGCGTCGATGCGGTGCGCTTGAAGCAGCGCGACCATCGCAAGCTCTGGGTGGTGGACGGCGCGGTCGCGTTCGTGAGCGGGCGCAACGCCGGTGACGAGTACTACGAAGGCTTCGACGAGGTCGCGATCCTCGACACCACCTCGCACGATCGCATCCCCTGGCTCGACGCACACCTCGAGATCCGCGGTCCGTTGGTGGCCGAGGTGCAGCGTGTGTTCCTCGAGAACTGGCGGCGCAACGGCGGCCCCGAAGTCGAGGAAGACGCCGCGGTGTTTCCGCCCTTGGCGCAGGTCGGATCGTCGCGCGCCCGGATCGTCCATCACGACGGGCTGGCCGACGCCAACGCGCTGCTCGGCTACGAGGCGATCATTCTCGGCGCCCGTCGGCACGTGCTGATCCTCAACGACTTCCCGGTGCTCGCGACGCTCGCGGCGGCGCTCAAACGCGCGGTCGAACGGGGTGTGCGCGTGGATTTCCTCACCGGCTGCGCCATTCCCCGTCGCGCCGACGGCAGCTTCTTCAAGGGGCCGATTCATCGCGAGCTCTTCGAGTACATGTCGAAGCGCCGCTTCGAGCCGCTCATCCGCGGCGGCGTCCACGTGTACGAGGTCCAGATCGGTCCGCGCCCTTACTTCGTGGCGCGCGGCGGCGCGGTGCGCCCGTACGTGCACGCCAAGGTGGTGACTGCCGACGGCGAGGTCGCGAGCGTGGGCTCGGCCAACCTCGACGCCACCGCTTCGTATTGGGAGCGCGAGGTCAACGCGATCGTCGAGGACCCGGCGGTCGTGGGCGAGCTCGAGGCCAAGCTTCGCGAGCTGGTGGCCAGCGCCGCACCGCTGGATCTCGAATCGGAGTATTGGAAGCGCGAGTCGGCGCGGCGCGCCATCACCGACACACTCTGGCCGGATGTGATGTACTCGTGACGGCACGGGAGAGTGAAACGTCGATGACCTCCACGAATCGCGGCAATCGATCCCGAGCCCGTCCAGCCCCCGCCTCCCCTCGCGACGAGCGCGCGACTGCCGATCGTGCGCGCCGCGCACGGCGCATGCGGCCGCGCGAGAAGCGCCGCCAAGAGGCGCTCAAGCGCGCGCTGGAACGCGCCGAAGCCAAATTCCGCAGCGCGTTCGAGAACGCCGTCGAGGGCATCTTCCAGACCACGCCCGACGGCCACTACCTCTACGCGAACCCGGCGCTGGCGCGGATGTACGGCTACGAGAAGGCCTCCGACGTCCTCAGCAACATCTCGGACATCGGCACACAGCTCTACGTCGACGCCGCGCGCCGATCCGAGTTCAAGCGGCTATTGGCCGAGAAGGATTCGGTGAGCGCCTTCGAGTCGCAGATCCGGCGCCGCGACGGCACCGTGATCTGGATCTCGGAGCACGCTCGCGCAGTGCGCGACGTGCGCGGTCGCCTGCTCTATTACGAGGGCACCGTCCAGGACGTGAGCGAGCGCAAGCACGCCGAGGAAGCGCTGGCGCGGCAGGTCGCGGAGACGCGCGAAGCCTACGAGCGACTGCGAGCTGCCGAAGAGCAGATCGTCCAGCACGAGAAGCTCTCGGCGGTCGGCATGCTGGTCGCCGGTCTCGCCCACGAGCTCAACAATCCGCTCACCGGGATCCTGGGATTCGCCGAGCTCGTGAGCGCACGGCCGACGCTCGAGCCGGTGGTGCGCAGTCATCTCGAGCACATCGCGCGCGCCGGCGCTCGCGCCAAGGCGATCGTGGCCAAGCTCACCACCTTCGCGGGGCTCCACAAGCCCGATCGCGCGTGGGTGGACGTGAACGCGATCGTGGAAAGCACCCTCGAGCACCTGGTGCACGAGGTCGGCATCTCGCGGGTCTCGTTCGCCGCCGAGCTGGATCCGCGGTTGCCCGAGGCCTGGCTCGACGTCGGGCAGATCTCGCAGGTGCTCGCAAATCTGTGCACCAACGCCATCCAGGCGATGGCAGGCATCGATGGGCGCGGCGGATTGCGGCTGGTGACCGGTCGCACGCCGGACGGCCTGATCGAGATCCGCGTGATCGACAACGGCCCCGGGATTCCCGACACCGTGAAGTCGAAGGTCTTCGATCCCTTCTACACCACGCGCGAGATCGGCCAGGGCACGGGGTTGGGGCTCTCGATCGCGTTCCGGATCGTCGAGGAGCACGGTGGCCACATCCGCGTGATCGACTCTCACCCAGGGCCTGGTGCGACGTTCGTCGTCACCCTCCCCGTGGGAGACGAAGAGGCGAGCGCCGAGGACGGCCTCGTCGAGGCGCCCGCTCGGCGTGCAGCCAGCGGCTGACGCGCTGCAGGCGCAGCGGGTTCGGCGAGATCACGCCACCCACAGGATCTCGAGCTCGCGCTTCCCGCCGGGCAGCTCCACTTCGACGGTATCGCCGGCGCGGGAGCCCACCACAGCACGTCCGAGCGGAGACGCAGGGGTGACGGGACGGATCGAGATTCCGTCGACTTCGATCGACTCTCCGCCTCCGGCACCGACCACGAAGATGACGGAGGTCTTGCCCTCGGCGTCCTCGAGCCCGGCGAGCGCCGAGAGCGCCACCGGGTCGGTGCGCTGAAACACCCGGAGCTTGAGCTGAGCGAGCCGCTCGGATTCGCCGCGAAGGTCTTCGACACGCTGTGCGAGGCCGCGAGCGAGGTAGCTGGCCTCGGTCGAGCGCATGTCTTTGGGATCTTCGGCGCGGGTCTCCTCGTGGATCGCGCCTGCCTGCGCGGACTGCTGCGACGTGACCAGCTTGTCCAGCGTGTCGGCCACTCGCTTGCGTAACGCTTCGAACACGCGCTGCTTGTCGATCGCGGCCATCGGTCACTCACCTCCTCGGTCATTCCATCGCCCGCGACGTTCTCGTCGGCCGCCGGCGCGGATGAGCGCCAGCGGATGGGGGCGCTTCGGCCTCACCACGAGACCCGGTAGGTACGCTCCCCGCCGCCCTCGTCCTCGGGGGTACGCGCCTGGCGGAGGAGCGCCTCGCGCTCGCCCAGGACGGTCAAGTCGATCTGACAGCTTCGGACCATCGGTCGCGGCGTGAAAGCCGGCAGCCGCGGATCGAAGCTCTGCACCAGCAAGCGGGCGCTCGCATCGCGAGGATTGCGCTCGTTCACCGTGCCGAGGAGCGCAGCGATCGCCGATCGCGCAGTTCCGCCAGGAGCGCTGCCGAGATCGCGGATCGCCGAGTCGAAGGCGTGAAAGACCTGATCGCATGGCCGGGGCCGATGACGATGTTCCCGCCAGAGCAAGCCGGGCATCCCCAGTATGCTCACGAGCAACAGCAGCGCGACGGTTGTGAGCACCACCTCAGCCGAGCGCCGAGCCGAGTGCTTACGGCGCGTCGGCCAGCTCATCGCTCAGACCCGCCACGCGAGTGATTCGAGTACCGCGGGGGCTGGATCAGGCCACGAGAGAGCAATCGTTTCGGCGGGGCCGTCGAGGGACCGACGGCCCTCCAGCCGCTCTGCGTCCCGTGCTCCACGCTCGTCGTCCGTCTCTCCGCGAGCCAGAGGCGAGCCGCGAGCGCAGCGAGTGCCTTGGGGGTGGGCCCCGCTGCGGCTTTGCCGCGCTGGGCGGGGGTCTGGAACAGCCCCGGATGGAGCCCTTCGCCGATCGCTCGGCGTCCCGTGCTCCACGCTCGTCGTCCGTCTCTCCGCGAGCCAGAGGCGAGCCGC
>CAYUSL010000465.1:0-5199 GCA_964447125.1 uncultured bacterium
GCCGCGTAGCTCGCGCGGGTCCACGGATGGCTCGGCCAGTGCATGCGTACCGCGCGGCCCGTGGCGGCGCTGGTCGCTCCTGGGAATACGGCCTCGACGTCGCGTAACAGCCCCGCGAGCTGGTCGTGCGCCGAGCCGCGTGCGAGCTCGACGCCGCGCCGCCCACCGCGAAAGCTGGTGACGATGCCGGCGTCCCCTGGCTGCGCCCGTGTGGCATCCCACATCACGGCGGCGTCGAGATCGGTGACGGCCGTGCCGTTGCGACCGGCTTCGCGCCACGGCCGCGTGGCGAAGCCGGACACGAGCTTGGCGTTGGTGCCGTAACCCAGCTCAGTGATCGCGCGCCGCTTCACCTCGGGCAACGCGGCGCGGAGGTCGACACGTCGCAGCAACGTGAACGGGATCGCCAGCACCACGTGCTCGGCGACCACCTCTCGGGTTCCCGCGCCGCGCTCGAACGTGAGCCGATAGCGCCCATCGCTCTCGTCCGCGAGCGCCACCAGCGCCGTGCCCAGCTCGAGCTGCGCCGGATCGAGTCGCGCGGCGAGAGCCGTGGGGATCCGATCGTTGCCACCGTGCACGCGGTAGCGCTGATCCGAGGCCTCGCCGGGCGCGAAGCTCAGCACCAAGTCGAGAGCGCTCTGCTCGTCGGGATCGAGACCGTATTCGGCGACGAGGCCCGCCTCGAGCGCGGCACGCAGCGTGCCGGACACCTCCGCCGCATCGAGCCATTCCCACACCGACGTTCCGTCGAGAGCGGCGGCGCCGTTGGGTTGTCGATAGGTGATCGGCGCCGCGGGGTCGTCGAGGCTGGCGAGCGCGCCGTCGACGGCAGCGACGAAACCGAGGAGTCCTTCGGCGAGGTCGCCGAGGCGCGCCTCGGCACCGCCGAGGAAGAAGAGCGGATCGCCGTCGTGCTCCGCGTGGAGATCGTCGAGCTCCAGCCCGAGCTCGGCCGCGAGCGCCCGCAGCGTGGTGTGGACGGTGTCGATGAACTCGGCGCCCAGCTCGGCGGTCTGGTTCGCCGCGAAGCTGGTGCGATCGGTGAGCATCCGCCCGCCCACCCGCTCGGACGCCTCGAACACGCTGGCACGCACTCCGATCTGTGCCAGACGATACGCCGCGTGAAGCCCCGCAACGCCCGCGCCCACGATCACCACGCGCTCCTCGCGCAGCGCTCCTCCGTCGTTCGCGTCGCCACCGCAGCCCGCCACGAGCGTTGCCGCGGTGCCGAGCCCCGCCACGCGCGCGAACTCGCGCCGCGCCATCGAGCGACGCTCGCCGGCGAGCGCCAGCGCGTCCGCGGGCGGAACGCCGCGCTCGTGCGCGTGACGCATCACGCGAGCAAGTCGGACGAGAGATCGAAGGTTCACGAAACGCGGCACCCGTCGTGCCGCGCATTCTCGCGCAATTCACAACCCGGGGGTCAACGCGACCGAACGAGTGGGCTGCTCAAAGCGGGCGGGCGCCAGCGGCGCGCCGATGAGCGTGAGCCGAGTCGACTCGGGGGTGGGGCGCCGCAAGAACAACACCTTCTGCCGAGCGAGGTCTGGAACAGGCCACGAGCGCCCAATCGGGTCGGCGGGGCCGTCGAGGGACCGACGGCCCTCCAGCCGATCTGGGCCGCGGACTCCACGCTCTGCTTCCGCATCTCCGCGAGCCGGAGGCGAGCCGCGAGCGAAGCGAAGCGAGTTGGGGGAGGGTCCCATCGTGGCTTGGTCACGATGGGTGGGGGTCTGGAACAGACTCCCGAGCAAACCTCAGCAGACGCGAATCGTTGCCAGCTCGGCGTCGAGATCGGCGGCGCTCGCGTGACGCTCGCCTGGATCCTTCGCCAGCGCGCGCAGGATCGCCGCTTCGAGGCGTGACGGAAGCGCTGGCACCAGCTCCCGTGGCGGGCGTGGGCGCTCGGAGACCTGACGGGTGAGGATGCTCACCAGGTTGCCGCCACGAAACGGCGGCACGCCGCAGAAGATCTCGTACATCACCGCGCCCACCGAATACAGATCCGTGCGGCGGTCCACCGGTTGCCCGAGGGCCATCTCCGGGGACACGTACTCGGGCGTGCCGATCGAGGTCTCGGTGAGCGCCGCCGTGACCGCGTCGCGGAACTTGGCGATCCCGAAGTCGATGAGCTTCACGTCACCCTGGACGTCGAGAAGGATGTTCTCCGGTTTGATGTCGCGGTGCACGACGTCGAGACGATGGGCCGCTTCGAGGGCGGAGCACACGGCGCGTGCGATGTGGATGCCATCGGCGAGCGGGAAGCGTCCCACTTCGCGCAAGCGATGGCGCAGGTCGCTCCCGTCGACGTACTCCATCGAGAGGTATGGCAAATTGCCGCACTCGGCGAAATCGTAGGTGCGCACCACACCCGGATGCACGATGCGGCGGGTGATCTTGATCTCCTGCTTGAAGCGGTTGACCACGTCGTCGCCGACGTCGTGCACCGGCTTCAAGACCTTGAGCGCCACGGTCTCGTCGAGTCGCTCGTCGCGGGCCATGAACACCGCACCGATGGTGCCTGCACCGAGCCTGCGCTCGACGCGGTAGCGCCCGTCGAAGAGATCTCCTTCGCGAATCTCCGTCACGGAGCGCGGTGCGGCGCTTCGCTCCGTGGCGGGCGTGAGGCGTTGCGGTGTATCGCTCGTCCAACCGCTCGCTATCGGATGACGCGCAGGAGTCCCGGCGCTCCCGAGGGGCGCGATTTCCGGCGTGCGGCGGGTGAACGGCGTGGGGGTGCCCACATCCGGAGCCGAGGCCACGGCGAGTGCGTGCTCCAGATCGGGGATGCCGAGCGCCTCCTCGCGGATCAGCCGACACAGGCGCCGGCATTGGTCGTCGAGGGCGCAGGTCCGATAGAGCCGCACCAGCTCGAGAAAGAGCGGCAACGACTCGCGCGTCACGGGCGTGTGCTCGAAGCGCTCGATGGTCTGCTCGTCGGCTGCCGAGAGATAGCCGCGCTGCGCGGCGCGCCGGAAGAGCGCCGCGAGCGAATCGCGATCGCCGACGCTCGCCTCGGGTCCGGCTGTGTGGCTCGGAGCTCGCGCGACGGGCGACCCCACCGGCGGCGTGAGCGACTCGCGTCCTCCTGAGCGCCGACGCGCGGCGGCGGAGCGGCTGCGGTCGCCGGCCTCTGCCCACGCGTCCGCAGCGCGCACCCATGCTCCCGCCTCCTCGAACGCGCGCGCCGCGCGGCCGAAGAGTCGCGCCTCGAGGAATGCTTCGGCGGCCAGCAGCGGCTGCCCAGCCTGCTCGTACATCTCGCCCGCCGAGCTGGCCTCACCCATGCGCTGGAAGCAGCGCGCCGCCGGTCCGTACTCGCTCGCTTCGCGAAAGAGCTGTGCGGCGAAGGCGAAGTTGCCGGCGCGCTCGTACATCCGCGCAGCTCGGACGGGATTGCCGGCCTGGCGGTACGCGTCGCCGGCCTGGGCGTGCTCGCCGGCGCGCAGGTAGTTGACGGCCGCCTGGTCGTAGTCGCCGACGTGCTCGAAGCAGTGCGCCGCGGCGACGAAATCCTTGGCGGCTTCGAACTCGCTCGCCGCCTGGTCGTAGCGCTCCGCGGCGCGTAATCGCTCGGCGACGCGACGCCGATCACCGGGATTGCCGAGGCGCCGGGTCTCGGCCTCGTGCCTCATCGCGCTGCCCCGAAATGCAGGAGCAAGCTCGCGGAGATGCGGGCACGCCGGCTGCGTCGGGCGCACGCCACGCGAGGACGACGATGCGCGCCGAGCCGCTCCAACCTGGCCCTCCCCTCGCCCGTCGATTCCGGCCGATGTGACAAGGCTGCTCCCAACCGTCAAAGCGCCGACAGGCGAACCCCGACGCGCGGCGCGGAAAACGCGCGCAGAGTCGCAGCGACCGCGCGAATCGCCACTCCGATTTGCAAGATCGAGGCCCCAAGACCAGCCCCGTCCGCGCAGGTTGGGACGGCGCGTGCCGACGGCCCGCGCCGGAAAACACAGGCCCGATCGCTCTCCGTCTGCCGCAGGCTCAGGGCTGCGGCAACGTCACGGTCACGGTGACCCGCCGGTTCTGACTACGCGGTCCGCAGATCTCGTCGTCCGCGGACGAGTCCTCCTCGCGGCACGCCAGTGTGTAGGTCGTCGTGAGGGTGGGCGCGACGCGCACGCTACCGTGATCCTCGGTGATACCGCCGACCTCGGGCTCGATGTGGCACAGGCCGTGGTCCCAAACGTCCCACGAGAGCACCGCCTCGTGCCCGAAGAAGACGATGTCGGGCTCTGCTCGAAACCCGCCGATCAAATCCGGCAACAGGTTGTCCACCAGACAATCGACCACGTCGCCACAGCCGCACGTCAGAATTGCGGCCAGCGCCGCGAATCCGTACCTGAAGAGTCGGCGGCGGGCAGGCGAGCTCCTCACCCGAACCCTTCAGCCGCGCCCGAGGATCTGGCGCGAGATGATGAGCTTCATGATCTCGTTCGAGCCGGCGAAGATCCGCTGCACGCGGCAGTCTTGGTACATCTTTCCGATGGGGTATTCGAGCATGTAGCCGTAGCCGCCGTGGAGCTGGACGCCGTCGTCCACGACCTTCTGCAGCATGTCGGTGATCCAGTACTTGGCCATCGACACTTCCTTGAGCAGCGGCTTGCCCTGCATGTGCTCGACCACCAGCCGGTCGACGAAGCACCGTCCCAGCTCCACCTGGGTGGCCATCTCGGCGAGCTTGAACGCGTTGTGCTGGAAGTCGGCGATGCGCTTGCCGAACGCGCGCCGCTCGCAGGAATACGCGACGGCCTGCGCCAGCGCGAACTCGGCTGCAGCCTGCGAGCCCACGGCGGTGATGAGCCGCTCCTGCTGGAGCTCGTGCATGAGCTGGTAGAAGCCGCGTCCCTCCTCGGTGCCGAGGAGCTGGCTCTTCGGCACGCGGCAATCCTCGAAGAAGAGCTCGCTCGTGTCCTGGGCGTGCAGGCCCACCTTCTCCAGATTGCGACCACGCTTGAAGCCGGGTGTCGTGGCCTCGACGAGGATCAGCGAGATGCCTGCATGGGCGGGTGTGGCCTTGGGATCGGTCTTCGCGACCACCACGATCAGGTCGCAGGTCTGGCCGTTCGAGATGAAGGTCTTCTGACCATTGATGACGTAATCGTCGCCGTCGCCGAGCGCCGTGGACTGGATCGCCGCCAGGTCCGAGCCGGCGTTGGGCTCGGTCATCGCCACCGCCAGCACGATCTC
>CAYUSL010000466.1:0-5192 GCA_964447125.1 uncultured bacterium
CGTCAGCAGCGCAGCAGCTCGGCGAGGGGAACGCGAGCGCCGCGCTCGCTGCTGGTTTCGGCGGCGTGGGCCGCGTCGATCGCCAGCAACAGCGTCGAGAGCGTCGTCTGATCCAGGACGCAGTCGGGATCGGCGGAAGCGACGCCGCCTGTGGTGAAGTTCCGGAAGCAGGTGCTCACGGTGGCCGCGCCACCTGGCTCTCGCTGGCGGATCGGTACTCCGTGCGATCGGCAAACCAGCGGGCGTACGTCGTAGATCGCGCAGCGGCCGTCGTCCTCGAGCGCCACGCATCGCGCTGGATCGGGGTGCGAGGCGCGTGCCGCTAGCCGCGCCCGCGTGGCTGCGGACGCGCTGGCCAGGAACGCGCGGATGGGCGCTGCTTCCACCGCGGTGACGCTGAGCGCGACGCGACAGCAGTCGTGGCAGCCGGAGCCGCACAACATCTCGTTCGCGTGTCGCGCCTGAACGCGAGCGAAGAACGCATCGACCTTCGCCGTGAGCTCGCGGTAGCGGTCGAGGGCGATCATGTCGTCGTGGCGCCGTGCGCCGGTGCTCAGCCGATGAGGCGCGCGATCCCGAACGCCGCGGCGGCGGCGAGACCACCCACCAACAGCGTGTGCAGCGCACCTCGCCAGCGCTTGGTGCCGGCGAAATGCGCCTTCACCCAACCGAAGACGACCAGCGCCAGCGCGGTGACCGCCACCGAGGTCTCGAGCGCAGCGTCGGCGGCGCTCACGAAGAAATACGGCGCGAGTGGAACCATGCCGCCCACCACGTAGGCGCTGCCGATGGTGAGTCCGCTGCGGAGCGCGCGTTTGGGGTCGGGCTTTTCGAGACCCAGCTCGAAGCGCATCATGAACTCGACCAGCGCGTCGGGCCGCTTCATGAGCGACTTCACCACCACGCGGCTCTCCTCGGGATCGAGCCCGTAGCTCTCCAGCACCTCGACCACTTCCTTCGCTTCCTGGCCGGGCTTCTCCTCGACCTCCCAGACCTCGCGAGCGCGCTCGCTGGCGTAGTGCTCGGCGTCGCCGCGCGCGGCGAGGTAACCACCCAAGCCCATGGCGATGGCGCCGGCGGCCACCTCGGCGAGACCGGCGGTGATCACGATCTTGCTCGCGGCGACGGCACCCGTGAGCCCGGCCGCCAGCGCGAACGGCACGGTGAGCCCGTCGGCCATGCCGATCACCACGTCACGGACGACCTCGCTGCCCTTGAAGTGGCGCTCGGTGTGGAGGGTCTGGGGCATCGCGACGTATCCGGGAGCGAGCGGCGATGGCCACGAGGCTCGGCATCGAGGGCTCGGGACGGTGTTTAACACACGTCCTTCGGCACGCAGCCCCCCGCGCGCCGCGCGAATGCCAACGTGTCGCGGGCGCGCTAGATGATGCGCCGCGGGTCACCGCCGCAGCGCATCCGCCGGCATCGGGCGGCAGATCGGAGGATCCTCACGTGAGCGAGTCGAGCGCCGAGATCGAGCTTCACGACGTGACCAAGAGCTACGCCAGCGCCCTCGAGGACGACGCCGCCGCGCAGGGCTCGGAGGAGGCGATCGTTCACGCGCTGCGTGGCGTCTCGCTCACGGTGCGTGCCGGCGAGCAGGTGGCGATCGTGGGGCCGTCCGGTTCCGGCAAGAGCACGCTGCTCAACCTGGTGGGTGCGCTCGATCGCGCCACCACCGGGACGGTGCGGATCTGCGGACAGGACCTGAGCCGGCTCGACGACGGAGCGCTCACCGCGCTCCGCCGCGATCGCATCGGTTTCGTGTTCCAGTTCTTCAACCTGTTGCCCACGCTGAGCGCGCTCGAGAACGTGATGCTGCCGTCGCTCCTGGCTGGCGAGAAGCTCGCGGCGGTGCGACCGCGTGCCGAGAAGCGCTTGCAGGAAGTGGGCGTGGGCCATCGGCTCGGCCATCGGCCGCATCAGCTCTCGGGTGGCGAGATGCAGCGCGTGGCGATCGCCCGCGCGCTGGTGAACGATCCGCCGTTGGTGCTGGCCGACGAGCCCACCGGCAACCTCGACACGCGCACAGGCGAAGAGGTGCTGAGCTTGCTCTTCGGCGCCGCAGGCGCGCGCCGCACCGTGGTGCTCATCACTCACGATCCGCGCATCGCAGCGCGGGCGAGCCGCGTCGTCACGTTGCGCGACGGCGCGATCGTCGCCGACGAGCGGACGGCAGCGTCATGACCGGCTTCCGCGCACTGGTTCGTTTCGTCTCGCTCCGGCACCTGTTCACGCGTCCGGTGCGGACGTTGCTGACCTTGCTCGGGGTGGCGTTCGGTGTGGCGCTGGTGGTGGGCATGCGCGCCACCAACGCGTCGGTGCTGGCGGCGTTCGACGATCTCGCCGATCGGGCCGCGGGCAAGGCGGACCTCGAGATCGTCGGCGACGACGCCGGCATCGACATGGCGCTTCTCGAGGAGCTCGACGAGCACCGCGATCTTGCCAAGCACTTCGCCGGTCGCATCGAACAGACGAGCTTTCTGCAAGGCGCCAGCGGCAAGGCGGGCCTCAAGGTCTTGGTGCTGGGCGTCGATTTCTTCGGCGATCTCGACTTCCTGCCCTTCAAGACCGCGAAAGGCCCAGACGTCTTCGACGACGCGATCGAGTTCGTGAACTCACCGGGTGCCGTGCTGGTGAGCGAAACGCTGGCACGCGAGCAAGGCCTGGACGTGGGCTCGCCGATGCGCTTGCGCACGTCGGAGGGCCTGCGCGAGTTCCACGTGTGGTCGGTGCTCGCCGACGACGGCAAGGCGCGCGCATTCGGCGGTCAGGTGCTGATCCTCAACCTGGACGCGGCGCAGGTCGGTTTCGTGCGGGGCACCAAGATCGATCGCATCGACGTCGAGCTCGCGCCGGGCATCACCCGCGACGACGGCAAGGCGCGTCTGCAAGCGCTGGTGCGCGACCGGGCGCGCGTCGAGACGCCCTCCAAGCGCTCGGATCAGCTCGCGCGCATGACCTCGAGCTTCCGCAACGGCATGGAGCTCACCGGCAGCATCGCGGTGCTGATCGGGATGTTCCTGATCTACAACGCGGTGGCGGTGTCGGTGGCGGAGCGGCGGCGCGAGATCGGGATCTTGCGCAGCGTGGGTGTTTCGCGGGGGCGGGTTGCGGGTGTCTTCCTCGCGGAGGCGGCGGTGCTGGGGGCCGCGGGCAGCGCGCTCGGTGTGCTCATCGGTCGGCTGCTGGCGGTGCGAATCGTGGGGGATTTCGCGCCCACCGTGTCGCGCCTCTTCGAGAACATCTCGACACCGCACGTGCGGGTGAGCCGCGAGCTCGCGACGCTGGGCCTGGTGCTCGGCATCGCGGCGACACTCGGCGCGGCGTGGCTGCCAGCGCGTGAGGCCGCGCGGCTCCAGCCCGTGGAGACGTTGCGCCGCGACCTGCACGCCACCGGAGTGCGCCGCCGCTCGGTGCGCGGCTTGTTGCTGCTCTCGGCGCTGGGATTCGGTGCTGCCGCCGTGCTCTCGTTCCAGTCGAGCCTGCTTGCGGGGTTCGCCGCCGGTTTGCTGGTCTTTCTCGCGGGTGTGGCGCTCACGCCGGCGATCGTGTCGTGGCTCACGCCCGCGGCGGCGCAGCTCGCGTTGCGCCTGGTGGGTCCGTCGGCGCGGCTCGGTGTCGAGAACGTCTCCCGCGAGCTGGCGCGCAGCTCGGTCTCGGTGGGCGCCTTGATGCTGGCGGCGTGCCTGAGCGTCACGCTGTCGAGCTACACGTACTCGTACGAGAAGAGCTGTCTCGAGTGGGTCGAGCACGCCATTCCCGCCGACATGCTGGTGCACGCCGGCTCGCCGACGATCGACCGCGAAAGCGTGCCGTACTCGCCGAGCTGGCGTTCGGTGGTCGCCGGCTTGCCGGGTGTCGACGGCACCAACCTGATCCGCACCATCTCGATTCCGTGGCAGGACCTTCGGCTGGAAGCGCTGCACCTCGACTCGTACGACTACTTTCGGCGCATGGAATCGAGCTCCTATCGCCGCGTCCTCGACGGGCCGTACCCCACGCCACGCGATGCGCTGACCCGCGAGCCGTCGGTGATGATCAGCGAGAACCTCGCGTGGAAGAAGAAGCTCAAGCCCGGCGACACCATCGATCTGCCCTCGCCCACGGGCACCCACACCTTCAAGATCCAGGCGGTGATCGTGGATTATTCGACCGACCAGGGCTGGCTGATGATGGATCGCCGCTGGGCCGTCGAGTTCTGGAAGGACGAGGCCGTGGAGGGCATGCACGTCTACGTGAAGCCCGGGGAGGACGTGGACGCGGTAGCGAGCAGGGTGCGCGCGGCGCTGGCGGAGGCGACCGGCGGCGACGGTGGACTCTTCGTGACCACCTCCAAGGTCTTCAAGGAAGAGATCCGCCACGTGATCCGACAGACCTTCGCGATCTCGAAGGCGAGCGAGGCGGTGGCGCTCTTGGTCGCGGTCTTCGGTGTGGTGGGGACGATGCTCGCCGGAGTGCTGGCACGCACCCGCGAGATCGGCGTGTTGCGCGCCATCGGTGCCAAGCGGCATCAGGTGGTGGCGAGCGTGGTCGCCGAGGCCGCCTGGCTGGGCTTTTGCGCAGCACTCGTCGGCGCTCTGGTCGCGGTGCCCTCGTCGCTGGTGTTCGTGCAGGTGATCGGCGTGCAGGCGAGCGGTTGGCACGTGCCGTTTCGCTACCCGTGGCTCGCCGCGGCGCGCATGACGGTCAGCGTGATCACGCTCGCTGCCGCCGCGGGATTCGTGCCGGGCCTACGCGCTGCGCGCCTCGTGGTCCAGGACGCGCTGGCGTACGAGTGAGCGCCGCGCTCTTCAAACGACCGACGGGACGTCGATGTCGTGCGGCGATTCCCCGTGAGCCTGTTGCTTCCACATGCGGCGGAACGCTTCCTCGAGATGTGCGGCGAAGCGGCGCAGGTCGAAGAGCGGGTTGGCCCCGAGTGCCGTGCCGAGCCGAGCACGCAGCGCAGCCAGCGCCTGCGGATCGCGTGCCAGTGACACGGCGCATTCGACGTAAGCGTCGTCGCTCGTGCGCACGGTTTCGGGAGTCCCTGCGACCCGGCACATGCTGGCGCCCATGCGCGCGAGGTAGGTCGCGCCCGGTCGCGTGACCACGGGAACACCGCTGCCCAGCGCACCGATCGCCGTGGCGCCTGCATTCCAGTGGAAGGTATCGAGGAAGAGATCCGCGAGGCGGTAACGAGCGAGGTA
>CAYUSL010000467.1:0-5175 GCA_964447125.1 uncultured bacterium
CGATCGCGACCACAAGCCGCACCAGCGCGGCACGCCAGCGTGCGGACCCAACGGGTTTGCCCAGAATCATCACTCACTCCTTCTGCGTACCCGCCACCAGGACCCGCACCAGCTTCTGCGCGTCGGCTCCGCTCCCCGAGCCCGCCGCCGGGCGGCTCGTGTCCTCGGACGCCGCGAACTCCTGCACCACGTCCTTCACCGCCGCGTCGAGCCGCTTGCGGAAGGCCTCCGCCCGCTCGGGCGCAAGCAGCAGAAAGTGGTTCTTGAGATAGGTCGCGCGCTGCTCGCGAACCAGCTTGTCGGTGAGACTCTTGGCGAAGATCGCCGCCAGCTCGAGCGCCAGATCCAGCCGCTCGCCGCGATCCACCGCATGGATGTGCCGCCCCTTCTTTCGCACGCTGCGGGTATCGGCTTCGATCAAGCCCTTGTCGCGGAGCGCGGTCTCGATGCGCTTGGCGTCGCTCTTGTTCGCTTTGCCGAACGCGTCCACGAGCGCGTCGTCGATGGCCTTGCGAAAGGCTCGTAACGGCACCGGCGAGCCGTCGTCCGGCAACGCCGCGAGGGCTTGCGAGAGCGCCACCGAGAACGAGACCGGCGGCGCCGCCTCGTCGCCGTCGTCGCGCTCGTCGGCAGCAGCAGCTCCCGCCATGGCGCGCCGGATCTCACGCGCCAAAGCCCGCACCATGCGGTCGCGATAGAGCACGGCGAGAAGCTCGCGCGGATCATCGCCGCGCAGCCGCGCCAGCTTCCGCACCAGCTCCTCGTTCGGATAGCGCTCGCCCTTCTCGATGTAACCGAGCAACACCGGGTCGATGCCCAGCTCGGCAGCGAACCGCCGCAGCGTCCACTCGCGGCCGCGCAGAACGCGCGTCTCGTAGAAGACCTCGCGAATCCCCTTGAAGGTGGACGGCAAGCGATTCATCGCAGTCGAGGATAGCGTGGCGGGACAGGCCGCTCAAACATCGATCGTTGTTGACATCAACATATTCTGCTTTCTATACTAACATCTGTTGTTAGCACTCGCACGAACGGAACTGACGAACGAGGCCTGACGACTCTCACGAATCCGTCCACGAACCAGGCGCGGGCTGTTCTCGGCTGCTGACGGGAGACAGACGCCGCGGGCACCCGCGCCTGGGTCTTTCTCGCGAAACTGCACCACGACCTCGGCGGAGGATCTCGCATGCAAGTCCCCATTCCGCGCTCGTCGAGCTGCTTTCACCTGCATCGCGCTCTCCGCGCGATGACCGTCGTGCTGATGGTAGCCGCGGCGACGGGCTGCGGCTCGGGCGGCGGTGGCAGCGAGAGCCCGGCGCTCGAGCTGCCTCCCACCGGCACGCTGCGCGGCCTGGTGACGGCGTCGTCCGACCTGGCGACCTGGGATACCTCGCGTGGCGCGCCACCCGTCGCCGACTCCGGCGCGCTCGCCGAGAGCGGGCTGACGCCGAGCAACCGCTTCACGAGCGCAGTCCCCGAGGCCACCGTCGGGATCGAAGGCACGAACGGCCGCGTGGCAACGGCGGCTGACGGCACCTTCTTCTTGAGCGGCCTCGCTGCAGGCGATTACGCGCTGCTGCTCCAGAAGACGGTGAACGGAAACCTCCTCGACGCGAGCGTGCCGGTTCACCTCGCCGGCGAGAGCGGCACGGCGCTCCTGATCGAGATGAGCAGCGCGGGATACCGCGTGACCCAGCGCTATCGGCAGAACGGTCGCCTGACCGAGAAGCTCGTCACACCCAACGGTTCGACACGCGAGTCGCGCGACGACTCGCTCACCGCATACACGCTGCCCGGCGGGGGCACGTACGCCGACACCGACGGCGACGGGAAGCCCGATGGCTGCAGCACCACGGGATCGGAGGCGGCTCCCCCGCCGCCCACCGCGGTTCCCGACGAACCTGCACCGAGCCCGGAACCGCCGCCCACTGAACCGCCGGGACCACCCTGCACCCTCGGCCCCGTCGAGCGCATCCAGATCCAGAGCTACCTCGGCGATGCGCCGCTGGTCGCGGGTCAGACCGGCTACATCTCGGCGCTCGGCTACGACCACGCCGGCAACGTCCAAGACGTGACGCAGATCGCCACCTGGGAATCGTCCAATCCAGGAGTGGCGAGCGTGGATGGTTGGGGCGCGATCACCGGTCGTGCGCCCGGCAAGACTCGCATTCGCGCTTCACTGGGCGAGGTGCGGAGCGATGCATTGGACGTGCAGGTCATCGCTCGTCCGGCGCTCACCTCGCTCTACGTCCAGAACATCGACTGCTTCATCTATCCACTCGCCGAGCCCGTCGCCGGCGGCGGTGTCGACGCACCACCGCCCACGAGCGGTGGCGGCAGCGGTGGCTCGGGAGGTGCGGACGGCGGCGGTTCCGGCGGCGTCGCGGTGCCCCCGGCCGGCGATCTCTTCCTCCCCTATTCGTGCGGGGACGTGGTCGAGATCGGCGCCGAGCGCCACTATCGCGCCACCGGCCAGTTCGGCGCCGACTACTACGAGGACGTCACCGACGAGGTCACGTGGGAAGTGCGCCCGACGGCCATCGGCACGCTCGCCGCGGACGGGACGTTCCGCGCAGTCGCCGCGGGCGATGGCGAGATCGTGGCACGGCTCGCGGGAGCGACGAGCGAGCCGTCGCCAATTCGCGTCGTCACCGAACCGACCCTGGTGGCGGTCGACATCTACACCGATTACGGGGTGCCGGTTCCCCTCGCGGAGCCCGTACCCGGCGAACCCAAGCCTGATTTCGGGGGAGGCTCGGCTCCGGGTGGTTCAACCACCCCGACCCCTCCACTGCCCGGATCAACCGAGCCTCCCCCTGTTGTTTCCACCGATGTCGCGTGCATCGGTGAGGATTGCCTGCCCATCGCGCAGACGATCCTCACCGGCGACACCATCCAGTTCCACGCGCTGGCGCGCTACGACACTGGCGCCACCCGCGACGTGACCACCGAGGTGCGCTGGACGTCGTCGGCGGCGCTCGTGGGATTGGTTGGCCCCGCCGGCAAGCTCACCGCTCTGGTTCCCGGCACCACCGAGATCCGCGCCGCGTTCGACGGCGTGACCAGCTCGCCCTACACGATCGAGGTGGTGAAGGAAGCGACCGCGTTGGCGCTCTACATCTACGGTGAAAGCCCGTCGGCGATCGCGAAGAAAGGCGAGCGCACGTACTTCCACGCCAGCGCGTACTACGACGTGGCGTCGCTCTCGCGCGAGGTCACCGATCAGGTCACCTGGCGCTCGTCCGATCCGAGCATCGCGAGCTTCGTGACGCCGGGTGTCCTGGTGGGCAAAGCGCCAGGCTTCGTGGAGGTGTGGGCCGAGCTGGGCTCACTCGACAGTCCGCGGATGACGATCGAGGTCTGGCAGACGTCGAACCTCGAATATTGCGACCCGGATCACCTGAACCGCGCCGAGTGGAGCGACGACCTGAACCGCGTCACGCTCGAGACCGACTGCGCGAGCTACGCCCGCGGCGCCACCGTGACCATGCGCTACACGATCGACGAGATCCGGCCCAACCCCGCGCCGCTCATCGATCCCTGCCTCGATCTCTTCGTGTATCGCGGCGACACGCTGGTGCGCACCGTGCGCGAGGAAGGCTGCGGCGTGTCCGTGGCGCCCGAGCCCGGCGCCGCCGCCCCCGACGCGGCGCTCTACCAGACGTTGGCGTTCTGGGACCAGCGCGACTCCAACGGCACGCTCGTCGAGGCGGGCGACTACCGCATCGTGGGGGTCTTCTACATCTACTACGACCCCGTCATCGAGCTTCCCGTCCAGGTGAGGTGAGCATGCACGCGGCGGCCATCCCCTTCCCCACGTACCAGCGCGTGCGCCGTGCACCGCGCCTCGCGGTGCTCGCGGTGATGATGGCGGGTCTGCTGGCGCTGGCCCTGGGGTGCGGCTCGAGCTCGGTTTCCATCGCGCTCGACCCGCCTCAGCCTGGCGATCCCGCGCACGGCGCCACGGCGCAGGTGCTCATCACGAACTACGGGCTCGAGATCTGGGTGGGCGTGGATTCCGCGGCGACGGTCGAGAAGCTCCGCTCCAACGAGCAAACCGGCAAGCAAGAGTGGCTGATCGCGGCGGTGGTGCCCGAGAGCGGGCACCGATTCGGCTTCTACTTCGCGCCCGGCGACGTGGACTCGCAAGAGGTCACGATCGAGGCGATGCAGACGACGCTCAGTCAGATCCGCGCCGATCCCGCGTATTTCGCAGCGGGCGGCGGCGGGAATCTGCCCAAGTGGGCGGTCGGCGCCGAGGTACTCGCGATCGATCCGTGAGTGGCGCGGAGCCTTCCGGGGGGCTTTTCGAGCCCCCCGCCCGTCGACACGACGCGCTCGAGGGCGGCCTCACTCGCGGCCGCCCCTACGAACGACTCGCGCCGAATCGTGGATGAGCGTTTGGCGACGGTTACGAGGACTTGCTGAGCGCAGCGGCGTCGGCCACGGCGTCTTGCGTGTTCTCCACCGCCGCCGCCAGCGGCTGACGTGAGGCCATCCACGCGTCGAGCGAGATCGGTCCTCCGCCCGCGATCAGGATCGCGCCCAGCATGACCAGCACGAGCGCCGAGAGCTCGAGCCCCTGCCCCTGGCTGAAGAGCCCTTCGCGCAGGTGGATGAACACCAGGGCACCCACGAGCGCCGGCACTTGCACCGCCGCGGCCACCCGCGTCTCCAGGCCCAGAGCCAGCAGCAACCCGCCACCGAGATGTGCCAGCGCCACCACGTGCGCGATCACCATCGGCCAGAAGAAGCCGTGTTCCTCCACGAGCCTCGCCACCAGTCGGGGCTCCGCGATGAACAGCGCGCCGCGCACGACGAGCGCGACACCGAGGTAGATGCGAAGGCCATCGAGCGCCACTCGCTGACGCTCCGCCTCGTCTTCGAAGAGCCGCCGGAATCGTTGCATCGCGACCTCCTGGCCGCGAGCACCCAACCGTCCACGACGACACCGTGCGTGCGCATTCCGTGCGGTCGAAGCGACGCGACCGTGACCGGACCTGACTCAACCTAACCGGCTGCAGAAAAACTCGCCGGGGCGAGTTTTTCTGCAGCCGGTCGATGCTTCCTCGGGGGGCTGTTCCAGCCCCCGCTCGAATCACGCGGCAGCCGCGGACGTCCAATGGGCGTGGCCAGCATCCGAGGATGCAGCACGCGTCGACTGTGACTACGAGCGGT
>CAYUSL010000468.1:0-5168 GCA_964447125.1 uncultured bacterium
ACGGCGCCGTTCACCCGCCATTCGATCGCGCTCCCGCGAGGAGCATCCACCAGCCGCACGCGAATCGGCGTGCCCTCGAAGTAGACACCCGTGTATCCGGTGGGCTCCGCGAAGCCGTCGATCTCGAGCTCGGCTTCCGCGGGTGCGATCACCGAGCAGCGATGGCTGGCAGGCGCACCTGCGTAGGTCACGAGCTGAGCGAGCAGCGCGGTGTTGCGGCGTGCGAAGAACTCGCCGATCTCGTTCAGCCCGTCTTCGTAGTCGAGACCGAACTCGCGCGCCGTCCGCCGGTTTGAGTCGAGAAGCGCGTCGAGGAACGCCGGCGTGAGCTGGTGATTCATCACCTCGGCGAACCGCTCCACGAGCCGACTTCGGTATTCGGGTGAGTCGCGCAGCAAGCCGCGCAGCACGCGTGCCCGCGGCGTGTCCGGGCGCAGCGCCCAACCCCACATGTCGAGCGCGTGGGGGGCGCCAGGTGGTCCATCGCGGTAGGCGTCCACGAAGCTGTGATCCATGTCCTGACTCACGAAGCGCCACTTCCCGTCGGCTCGGCTGGTGTCGAGGAGGTAGCGCCCCTGCTCGGTGTCGGTGGTGGCACACCAGATCACGGCGACGAACCAGCGCGTGAGGTTCTCCAGATCGACGCGGCTTTCGACCTCCTCGATCGTGAACCGGCTCACGTGCCTCGCCCACTTGTCGAGACGATCGAAGTGTCGGCCGTCTCCGTGCCGCACCCGTCGTTCGTTCCCGCGCGTGCTGGGGTCGTAGATCGTGAAATCGTCGTGGCCGAAATGCGCGCGCAAGAAATGCTTGTCGATGCGTTCGGTCAGCACGTACGCGCCTTGCTCGCGGCCGTTCAGGAAGAAGCGCACGGGCTGCGTGCGGGGTGCGATGCACCCCACCCGTTCCGCGATCGCGTACGCGATGGGATTGAGGAAGTGCCAGGTGCGGGTGTTGGGATACGCGCGCATGTCGTTGTGCACCACCAGGCGCCGCAGCGGATCCGCCACGCCACCGAATAGTGCACCCGGCAGGAACTGATCGACGCCGTAAACCGATCGAAAGTAGAGGCGGAAGCTCTGCGGGTCGGGGCTCAGGCGGCTGGTGGCGCCGTGGACACGCAACCCGGCTCCGCTGCCGAAGACCAGCCGTCCACCGTCGAAGTACGAGACGTAGGCCGGGACCTCCCAGCGCCGACCCCGGCGCTGGATGTTGGGCGGCGCCAGGATGCCGGTCTTGTGGTTCTCGAGGTCGCTCTTCGGCACCGACACCGACAGCACCGGCACGCCGCTCGCCACCACCTTGGGACGGACGGCCTTGGTGCTCGGCAGCCGATCGGCGCGCGCGACGTCCAAGCTGTAGATCGCGGGGCGCTTCCGCGACGCGAGACTGCCCGGCGTCTCCACCGCGCGCGCCGATTTCGGGTTGCGAGGCACCGCGCCGATCCGCCCCAGGAGCTGGAGCACCCGTGCCAGCCGCCCCGAATCCATCGCGTGCCCGGGGACCGAGCGCGCATGGACCGTGCGCGCCAGCGCCGGGAACCACGCGCCGTGCTCGCTGGCCACGCCCACGGCGAACATCAGCACCGGAACGATCGCCAGCACCCAGAGCCGGGCGACGCGCGCGGAGCGCTTCGGGGTCACAGCGCCTGCGGTCGATTGAAGAAGATGCTGAAGCGCGCGCCGTCGAGGCGCTCCTCGAGGGCACGGCGCACGTCCACCACCGAGCTCTCGCGAAGTCCACGGAAGCCGTACGCCAGCTCCACCCCGTTTGCCGTGCGGGACAGGCTTTCGAGAGCGCCGCGGCGCACGCGGCTCGCCAACAACGAGAGGATCTCGCTCTGTTGCGTGGGGTCACCGTCGCCCGTGAGCTCGATGACGATCACTCCGTCTTGCTCGCGTCCCGCGAGCGGCGCGAACGCGTAGCGCAGCAGCAGCAGCGCCACCACCGCCGACGCCAGGAAGATCCCGAGAAAACGGAAATGGAACGTGGCCGCCGCGATCGAGATCGCGATCACGAACATGATGAACGCGACCTCTTCCGGCTCCTTGATGGGCGTACGAAAGCGCACGATCGAGAGTGCGCCCAGCAAACCCAGCGATAGCGGCAGCGAGAACTGAATACAGAGAAAGATCGCGGTGATCGACAGACCGAGCAGCGGAAACGCGCGATGGATGCGGCTTCCAGTGGCGCGGCCGGAATAGAAGACCAGGTACAGGTACGAAGCGAACACCGAGCACGCGAACGACACCGCCATCACGACCGCGAACGACGCGACTCCCACTTGCTCCATGGTGGCGCCGGTGGGTGGATTGAATACGTCGAGAAGGTTCGGCGCACCCTGCTTCATCGATTTTCCTCGGGCTCGGAAGGACTGCGTTCACACCGTGAGATTCGGTACCAGCGCGACGCAGACCCCGAATTTGGAGAAGGACGCGCGGCGGCAGCCCAGGTCGGCGAGCCTGCGAAGGCTGGGAGGCGGCTCCCCTGCCACTCCCTTGGCCTCCACCACCGCGAGCGCCGGCCGCACCGTGGGCAGCACGGGCACGACGCGAGAATTCACCTTCTCTACACGAATGTCGCTATCGAGCGCTACACGAACGCCACTCACCCGATCGACGAAGCGGTGCCGGAGGTAAGCGATCGAGAGCAGCGGCACGAGGCCGGGCGGCACCGGCACGCCGGCGGCTCGGAAGCGCGCCGGCAGCGACGCCAGCCGGGCGTCGTCGAGCGCCAACGCCGACAGCGTGTCACCGCTCAGCTCCGTGGGCAGGCGGTGTTTCTCGCGCGCGGTGCCCACCCGCGACTTCACCTCGACGAACGCGTTGCCGAGGGCGGCACCGGAGACCGGATCGCGGTACCACCGGATGCGAAACTTGGTCTTGAGGTAATCGCTGTTCTGCTTCTCGCGTGCCGACCTGAGATCGCGGGTGTCGAAGTAGATGCTGGTGACCACACCCACGGGATGAGCGGGATCGGGGCGCGCGACGTGCTGCAGATAGCGGAGCACATCGGGCACGTGCCTGACCCCGAGCACCAGCTTGAGCTCGTGCTCGACGCCCTCGGCCTCGCCGCCGAGCACGAGTCAGTCGGCGGCGGGCGCCGCACCCGGGGCGGGCTCGGCCGCCGGCCGCGGATTGCGCTTGGCGCGGATGTACTCGAAGACCAGCGGCAGCATCGACACACCGATGATCCCGAGGATCACCAACTCGAAGTTCGCCTTGACCACCGGGATGTTGCCGAAGAGGCGCCCCGCTCCGAGGCAAATCGTGACCCACAAGATTCCGCCGACCACGTTGAAGCTGGCGAAGCGCGGGTACTCCATCTTGCCGATTCCGGCCACGAAAGGAGCGAAGGTGCGGATGATCGGCACGAAGCGCGCGAGGATGATGGTCTTGCCGCCGTGCTCTTCGTAGAACTCCTGGGTGCGCAGCAGGTGCTTCTTGTTGAGCCAGATCGAGTCGTCCTTGGTGAAGACTTTGGGACCGAGGTAGCGGCCGATCGAGTAGTTGACCGCATCGCCCAGCACGGCCGCCACGCACATCGCAAGCCACAGGAGCTCGATCCGGATCGGCGATCCCTCGATCGCGCTCAGCGCGCCCGCAGCGAAGAGCAGTGAATCGCCAGGCAGGAAGGGCGTCACCACCAGCCCGGTCTCGCAGAACACGATGCCGAAGAGCACCAGGTAGAGCCACGGCCCGAGCTGGCCCGCGAAGTCGTTGAGGTGCTTGTCGAGGTGGAGAAAGAGATCGATCGCCGCGTGGATCAGTTCCATGAAACCACCATTTCTTGCGAGGGGAGCTGGCCGGTTTACCCGCGCCGTCGGAACGACGGCAACCGCGCGATCGTCACGCGCTGCGCCCGGGTAACGCCACGAAACGAGGGCGGACGGCGTCGATCACCGAGGGGTGGCCGATGAGCACGTCGTCGCTGCATTTGGCGCCTTCCACCATCGGCACGTAGTCGATCGACGCACCCGCCATGGTGCGGATCTCGACTCCGACGCGTGCCGCGATGGCATGCGCTCCCGCGACGTCCCACACCCACGGCGCGAGAAGCTGTGCCGCCAGCGCTCCGCGCTGGGCTGCGACCAAACAGACGTGCAGCGCGGCGCTCCCGAAGCCGCGGCAGCGCCCCGGATAGCCCGCGAACGAGTAGCGCAGGTGGGCCTTGGAATCGATCAAGAGCTGGGAGCGCTCGCCGAGCGTGAACCGGAAATCCGGGCCGAGTGGCACGAGCGCCTGCTCGTTCGAGAACGCCGGTGCCCGTGGATCGAGGTCCGCGAAGAACGTGGTTTCCCACGTCGGCACGTGGACGATGCCGCCGATCGGGCACGCCTGCTCGTCGAGGACGCCCACGGCGATGCACCAGCCAGGATTTCGCGCAGCGAACGACTCGGTGCCGTCGATGGGGTCGATCGCGAAGGTGAGCCGTGCCTGCCCACGCGGCCCCACGCCGCCCTCCTCGCCCACGATTCGCGCGGCGGGATAGAGCTCGCCGATCGCGCGGCGGAGTAGCTCCTCTACGCGGCGATCGGCCTCCGTCACCAGCGTGTGATCGCCTTTGAGCTCGGCCCCGAAGCCAACCTCGCCGCGGTAGTAGCGAAGGGCGAGGCCCGCGGCCTCGTGCACCGCAGGGAGCAGGTCGCGTAGCGATGGCGAGGACATGCGGTTGAGCGCTCCGATCGGCGCTCGAACCTAGCGCGTCACTCGGTGCCCGTCACTCGGTGCTCGGTGCCTGGCACCACGCACGTGGCACCACGCACGTGGCTCGTCTTGCGAGCTGTCGTCGCGGCATTTGGTTTGTCTCCACAAACCGTGCTTGCTCAGAAACGCCGGCTGCGGTGATGATCGGCGCCCACTCGCGGCGCCTCGCGCCTTCGGAGCCCTCGTGCAGAACCCGGAATCCATCGCCGACGCAAATCCACCCCGCCGCGCGCTCGCGCGTTTCGTCGCCCTCGGTGCGCTGCTCGCCGCCGTGATCGCGCCCACCGCACGGGCGTCGTTCATCGAATCCCTGGGCCAAGGTTCGCGGGCGATCGGCCTCGGCAACGCCTTCATCGGCGTCGCCGACGACCTGACCGCCAACTACTACAACCCCGCCGGCCTGACCCAGCTCATCGGCGGCCCCAAGAGCGACTCGATGTTCACCACCAGCATGGTGGCGCT
>CAYUSL010000469.1:0-5167 GCA_964447125.1 uncultured bacterium
CTCGACGACACCTACAACGCCAACCCCGCCTCGATGGCGGCGGCGCTCGCGACCGGCGCGCGCAGCGCCGGCGTGCGCAGAAAGATCGCGGTGCTGGGCGAGATGCGCGAGCTGGGTGCAGCGAGCGCCGCTGCGCATCGCGAGGTGGGTGCGCTGGTGGCGCGCGAGGGATTCGATCTCCTGGTGGCGCTCGGCGAGGCGGCTCAGGGCTACGTCGCTGGTGCGCGCGCCGCAGGGATGGCGGATGCGCGGCTGCGGTCGATCCCGAGCGGCGACGTCGGCGCGGCCGTAGACGCGCTCGGCGGCGCGCTCGAGGGCAGCGCGCTCGTGGTGGTGAAGGGCTCGCGTGGCGCGCGCATGGAGCGTGTGGTCGCGGCGCTCGTGGAACGGCTCGGCGAGGCGCTGCCCGCGCCAGCAGCCGTGGCCCACGGATGAGGAGGCGAAGGTGATCTATCTGCTCCTCTATCCGTGGAAAGACGAGTACTCGGTCCTGAACGTCTTCCGCTACATCACGTTCCGGACGATCTACGCGTCCATCACCGCACTGGTGGTGTGTCTGGTGATGGGGCCGTGGTTGATCCGTCGCCTCACCCGCAAGCGCGTCGGCGAGACGATCCGCGACGATGGCCCCGCCAGCCACCAGGCGAAGGCGGGCACGCCCACGATGGGCGGCACGTTGATCGTGTTCGCGCTGGTGGCCTCGACGCTCCTGTGGGGAGACCTGGCCAGCTCGTACGTGTGGATCGTGATCGGCGTGACGCTGGCGCTCGCGGCGGTGGGCTTCGTCGACGATTCGCGCAAGGTGCGCGGCATGAAGAAGGGCCTGGCGGGGCGGCGGAAGCTCCAGTTCCAGGCGCTGATCGCGCTGGTGGCGGTGGGATTGCTGCTGCTCGTGAACGACGGCGACACCACGCTCGCGGTGCCGTTTCTCAAGAACGTCAAGCTCGATCTCGGCTGGTGGTACGTGCCGTTCGCGGTGTTCGTGATCGTGGCGGCCTCGAACGCGGTGAATTTGACCGACGGTCTCGACGGTCTCGCCATCGGTCCCACGATCATCGTGGGGGCGCTCTACGGCACCTTCGCCTACGTCGCCGGCAACTCGAAATTCGCGGGCTACCTGCAGATTCCGTATCTGCCCGGCACCGGCGAGCTCGCCGTGTATTGCGGCGCCTTGCTCGGCGCTGGCCTCGGCTTCCTCTGGTACAACACGTACCCCGCTCAAGTTTTCATGGGTGACACGGGCTCGCTTTCGCTGGGCGGTGTCCTGGGGTTTCTCGCCGTTTCCACCAAGAACGAGCTGGTGTTCTTGCTGGCGGGCGGAATCTTCGTCATCGAGGCGCTGTCGGTCGTCATCCAGGTGACGAGCTTCAAGCTCACCGGCAAGCGGGTGTTCAAGATGGCGCCCATCCACCACCACTTCGAGGTCAAGGGCTGGCACGAGCAGAAGGTGGTGGTGCGGTTCTGGATCGTGTCGCTGATTCTCGCGCTCATGGCGCTGAGCACGCTGAAGCTGCGCTGAGGACGCATGCCGAGAACCCCTCGATCCCGATCGTGGCAGGGCCGCAGCTCACGGCCACGGACTCCGCAGGCACGCGGCACGGTTGCGCAGCCGGCGCCGCGCACGCTGTTGTTCGCGGCCGCGGACTCGAGCGTGGGCGGTGCTGCGGACGGCAGCCACGTGGGCGCGGCCGGTGCGTCCGTGATCGCGCGTCCCACGTGGGATCGCGAGCTCGCCGGCAAGCGGGTGCTGGTGGTGGGTGTGGCGCGCACCGGTCTCGCGACCGCGCGCTTCCTCGTCGAGCGCGGCGCCGCGGTGACGATCACCGAACGCCGCCCGCGTGCCGAGCTACCCGCGGATCTCGACGAGCTCGAGCGAGCCGGCGTGACCATCGAGGCGGGAGGTCACGGCGAAGCGACGTTCCTCGCTCAGGATCTGATCGTCGTCAGCCCGGGGGTTCCCATGACCATCGAGCCGCTGGTCCGCGCGCGCGAGCACGACGTGTGGGTGGTGAGCGAGCTCGAGCTCGCGGCGCGCTACGTCACGGCGCCGATCGTGGCGATCACCGGCACCAACGGGAAGAGCACCACCACCACGCTGATCGGGCTCATCGCCGAGGCGGCGGGTCTGGCGACGTTCGTGGGCGGCAACCTCGGTACGCCGCTGGTGGCGTGCGCGCCGCTCGCCGCGCGCAAAGACCTGCTCGTCGTGGAGGTGTCGAGCTTCCAGCTCGAAGGGATCCACGAGTTCCGGCCGCGGGTGTCGGTGTTGCTCAACGTGACCGAGGATCATCTCGATCGCTATCCCACCTTCACGGATTACGTCCGCGCCAAGGCCCGGGTGTTCGCGAACCAGGAAGCGAGCGACACCGCGATCCTCAACCACGACGATCCGGTGGTGCGAGCGTTGGCAGCGGAATGCCGCGCCCGCGTGGTGTTCCTGAGCCTGCGTGGCCGGCCGCCCGGCCCGGCGGCGTGGGTGGAGGGCGATCGGTTCTTCGTCGATCTCGGTGACGGCGAGGGGGCGAGCTACGACGCCAGCGGCCTCGAGCTGGAGGGCGTCCACAACCGGGAGAACGCGCTCGCGGCGCTCGCCACCGCGCGGGCGCTGGGCATCGATGGCCAGGTCGCGATGCGTGCCATCACGAGTTTCCCCGGTCTGCCGCACCGCATGGAGCGAATCGCGGAAGCCGGTGGGGTGCGCTGGATCAACGATTCCAAGGCCACCAACGTGGCAGCGAGCGTGCGCTCGCTCGAGACCTACAACGGCAACGTGATCCTGCTGGCCGGCGGCGTCGACAAGGGCGGCAGCTACGAGCCGCTGGTGGCGGCGTGCCGTGGACGCGTGAAGCACGCGTTCGTGTACGGGCAAGGCCGTGAGCGGATCGGTGAGGCGCTGGAGCGCGCGGTACCCACGAGCCGCGTCGCGGACCTCGCGGCAGCGGTGGACGGCGCCGCGGGGATCGCTCGCGAGGGCGACGTGGTGCTGCTGGCGCCGGCGTGCGCCAGCTACGACCAGTTCAAGAACTTCGAGGAGCGCGGCGACCTCTTCCGCCGGTTGGTGCTGGCGCGGGCTCGCCGCGAGGGCTCGAGCACGCCGAGGACGGTGGAGCGAGATCGATGAGCACGCTCGCTTCGATCCACGGCGGCGCCGCGCACGCTGTCGTACCGTCGATCGCGCTGGGCGCGCAAGCCGAGCGCAAAGCACTCGGTGCCCGGGTGTGGACGATCGAGCTCGGCTTCGCCGTGCTGACGCTTCTCGGACTGGCGCTGGTGTGGAGTGCCTCGAGCGCGATGGCGTTCACGCGCCACGGTTCGAGCACGCATTTCTTCGTGAAGCAGCTCGCGTGGGCACTGCTCGCCTGGGCGGGATTCTTCGCCGCCAGCCGCACGCCGGTGCGCTGGATCCGGCGGGCTGCGGTGCTGGCGCTGCCGCTCGCGGTGCTGGCGCTCGCTTGCTTGCTCATCCCGGGTGTCGCCGGCGAGCGCGGTGGGGCGACCCGCTGGATCACGTTCCACGGCGTGTCGATCCAGCCGGGAGAGCCCGCGAAGGTGGCGCTGGTGTTGTTCCTGGCGCGCTGGCTGTCGCGCCGCCCCGCGCCGACGGGAACGCACGTGCTCCAAGCACTCGCGATCGCGGCGGTTCCTGCCGGGCTCGTCTATCGCCAGCCCGACCTGGGGACGGCGGTGGTCCTCGGCACCTCCACGCTGGTGATGCTCTTTCTCGCCGGTGCGCGCCCGCGGCATCTCGGCGCAGTGGTGCTGGCGGCGTTGCCGCTCTTGCCGCTCGCGTTGATCGGGCACACCTACCGCTGGCACCGCTTGATCGCGTTCTGGAATCCCTGGGAGAACGCGCGCACGCTCGGCTACCAGATCGTCCAGTCGTTCGTGGCCTTCGGCTCGGGCGGAGTCTTCGGGCGCGGCCTCGGCGGCGGCGCGCAGAAGCTCTTCTATCTGCCCGAGAGCCACACCGATTTCGTGTTCGCGGTGCTCGGCGAGGAGATGGGTTTTCTCGGCGTGGCCTGCGTCGCGGTGCTGTTCTTCCTGTTGGTGGTGCAGGGAAGCCGCGTGGCGCTGGCGGCGCGGGATCGCTTCGGATACCTGGTGGCCGCTGGTCTCACGGCGCTGGTCGGTCTGGAAGCCGCGGCCAACATGGCCGTGACCCTCGGCATCGTGCCCACCAAGGGTCTCGCGCTGCCGTTCCTGAGCTACGGCGGCTCTGCGCTGCTGTCGTCGGCGCTGGCGTTGGGGCTGGTGCTCGCCATCGATCGCGACTCGGCGCAGGGCGGCGCCGGCGGCGAGGACGAGACATGAGACTCTTGGTCGCCGGCGGCGGCACCGGGGGGCACCTCTTTCCTGGGGTGGCGGTGGCGGAGTGCTGGCTCGCCGCCGGTGAAGACCGCGCAGTGGCGTTCGCCGGCACGACGCGCGGCATGGAAGCGCGCGTGGTGCCGGAGCTGGGGCATCGGTTCTTCGCGGTGCGCGCCGGTGCTGTCGCCGGTGGCGGCTTGCTCGCGAAGCTCGCGTCGCTCGGCCAGGTGCTCTTGGGGCTACGCGACGCCGGCCTGGTGTTGCGCGAGTTCGATCCGCACGTCGTGCTCGGCGTGGGTGGCTACGCGTCGGTGCCGGTGATGTTGCGCTCGGTGATGGCGCGACGGCCGACGGCGATCCAGGAGCAAAACGCCGCTCCCGGTCTCGCCAATCGACTGCTCGGCCCGTTGGTGAGACGGGTCTTCGTGTCGTTCGAGTCGAGCCTCGGCCATTTCCCCCGAGGGCGTGCAGTGCTGACCGGGAATCCCATCCGCTCCTCGGTTCTCGAGCGGCTCGACGAGACCCGCCGCGTGCGTGCGAGTCGCGGTCGCAACGCGGCGCCGAGCGTGCTGGTGGTGGGCGGCAGTCAGGGCTCGCGGTTCTTGAACGAGCACGTGCCCGCGGCGATCGGCGCGTGGCTCGAGAAGTGCGCGTCGACGACGGAGCTGCGCGTCGCTCCGGAGATCGTCCACCAGACGGGCGCTCTGGACGAGGCTTCGACGCGCGCGCGTTACCAAGAGCTCGGCCTCGCGGCGCAGGTGGTGCCCTTCATCCGCGACATGGGCGCGGCCTACGGCGCTGCGGACCTGGTGGTGGCGCGCGCCGGTGCCGGCACGCTTTCGGAGCTGGCGGCGGTGGG
>CAYUSL010000470.1:0-5166 GCA_964447125.1 uncultured bacterium
GTCCTGATCGACTCCGCGGACGGCTACACGCCCACGCCGGTGATCTCCCACGCGATCGTTAGCTATAACCGCGGCCGCAAGAACGGCCTCGCCGACGGGATCGTGGTGACGCCGTCCCACAACCCGCCCGAGGACGGCGGCTTCAAGTACAACCCGCCCAACGGCGGTCCCGCGGACACCAACGTCACCGGTTGGATCGAGAAACGCGCCAATCAGCTCCTCGCGACCGGCATCGACGTGGTGAAGCGACTTTCGGCGGCGCAGGCGCGGCGCGCGCCCACCACCCAGAAGCACGACTACCTCACCAGCTACGTGAGCGAGCTCGCGGCGGTGATCGATCTCGACGCGCTTCGTAGCGCCAAGCTCCGAATCGGCGTCGATCCGCTGGGCGGCTCGGGTGTGGGCTACTGGGCGCCCATCCGCGAACGCTTCGATCTCGACGTGACCATCGTGAACGAGACCGTCGATCCCACCTTCCGCTTCATGCGCCTCGACTGGGACGGCAAGATCCGCATGGACTGCTCGTCGCCGCACGCCATGGCTGGGCTCGTCGAGCTCAAGGACCGTTTCGACATCGCGTTCGGCAACGACACCGACAACGACCGCCACGGCATCGTGACGCGCTCGTCGGGGCTCATGAATCCGAACCACTTCCTGTGCGTGGCGATCGACTATCTCTTCAGTCATCGCCGCGAGTGGCGAGCCGACGCCGGCATCGGCAAGACGCTGGTCTCGAGCAGCCTCATCGACCGCGTGGCGGAGCGGCTCGGGCGACGCCTCGTCGAAGTACCGGTGGGCTTCAAGTGGTTCGTCGACGGGCTGCTCGACGGCTCACTCGGTTTCGGCGGCGAGGAGAGCGCGGGAGCGTCGTTCTTGCGCAAGGACGGAGGCGCGTGGAGCACCGACAAGGACGGAATCATTCTCGATCTGCTCGCCGCCGAGATCACCGCCAAGGCCGGACGCGATCCCGGTGAGATCTATCGCTCACTGACAGCCGACCTCGGCGCTCCGATCTACGAGCGCGTCGACGCACCGGCGACACCTGCGCAGAAGGATCTGCTCAAGAAGCTCTCGCCCGAGCAGGTGACCGCCACGACACTCGCCGGCGAACCGATCGTCGCGAAGCTCACCCAAGCACCAGGTAACGGCGCGGCAATCGGCGGTCTCAAAGTCGCCACGAAAAACGGCTGGTTCGCGGCGCGCCCCTCTGGAACCGAGGACGTTTACAAGATCTACGCCGAGAGCTTCCTGGGCGCCGATCATCTGCGCCGCATCCAGGAAGAAGCGCGTGCGGTGGTGAGCGCCGCGTTCGGCGCCGCTGGCTGAGCGGCATCCGCCACGCGAGCACTCCACGGCGCCGAGACCGATGCTCGATCTCTACCTCGACGGCGACGGCTGCCCGGTCAAGGACGAGACTTACCGCGTCGCGGCGCGCTACCAGCTCACGGTCTTCATGGTGTCGAACCGCGCGATCTTCGTGCCCGACGATCCACGCATCCAGCGCATCCGCGTGGCTGCTGGTCCGGACGAAGCCGATCATTGGATCGCCGAGCACATCGGCGCCGACGACATCGCCATCACCGCCGACATCCCGCTGGCGGCGCGTTGCCTCGAGCGCGGCGCACGCGTCCTCGACACCCGCGGCGAGCGCTTCTCGAAGGACACCATCGGCGAAGCCCTCGCCATGCGCGAGCTGATGCAAGAGCTCCGCGATCTCGGCAACAACGTAGGCGGGCCACCGCCGATGAGCCCCCGCGACCGCTCCCGCTACCTGTCGCGCCTCGACGAGACCATCCAGTCGATCCGCCGCGGCCGGTGAGCCTTTAGCCCGAAGAATTCATGAATGGGAACCTGCGGCCGCGACGGAGCGCGGCCCTCCATCCTTGTTGCGCGCGCAAATCGATGGAGGGCGACGCTCCGTCGGCGCCGACGCGCTGTCGCGGGCACAAGCCACGGCCACTCGCGACGAGCGAGCGGAAAAATGTCGCGACTTCTGGCGTCTCGACACAGCGTTCGCGAATAGAGCGGGTTAGACCTCCACCCCCGCCACACCGAACTGGGTCTCACTGGTGATGTGCGGGATCCCGATGTGATCCACGAGCTTCATCGCCAAGGCTTCCTCCGGCGTCAGCCAGAGACAGCGCCCACCGGTCTTGGCGATGCGCTCCATCAGCTCGCCGCGATTCATGCCGCAGTTCTTCGCGAAGGTCGCCATCATCGATTCGTTCAAGCGCTCGTCGAAGCGCGCCTGACCGGCGGCGTCCTCGACCCCTTGCGGGGAAACGGCGATCAACATGCCGTGGATCATCGCCGCGCCGTACGGGCTGATGAAGCGCGCGCCCGGCTTGCCGGCGCTCAGCACCAGCGCGCCTGCCGAGTACGCCTGCCCGGAGGCATAAGTGGAGAACGCGATCGCGCTTCCGGCCATCGCGCTCAGGATCACGCTCACCGCGAAATAGTCCCCGCCATCGGTGGCGATGTCCACCACCGCCGCGCTCACCTTGCGTTCGTAGGTGAGGATCTCGACGGCTTCGACGAATTGGCGCGCGACGATCGCATTGAGCTCACCGTGAAGGTAGATCGTGGGCGTGTATGCGCTCAGGATCGAGCCCGCGGCGACCGGCACCACCGCCGCTTCTTCGTCATCGTTCGATTGCACGCGTGCTTCCCGACTCAGGGGCATGCTCGCTCCTCCGTGAATCCGCGCTCGCGAGTCTACTGCCGTCCCGCCGGCGTGGACCGCCCGCATGGCGCGCGGGGCGATCGTCGCTCACGCTCAGCCGGCCAGGTGCAAGAGCGGCCGCGCGCCGTCAGCGACGTACTGGACCGCGAGTGCCGCGAGCAAGAGCCCCAGGACGCGAGTGATCACGTTCACGCCGGTCTTCCCCATCAGCTCCGTCACCCAGCCGGATATCCGAAGGCTCCAGTAGTTGAGGGTCAGCACCAGCGCGACCGAGAGCGGCACGATCACGGTGCCCCACCGGAACTGAGACGCCTCGCCCGCGAGAATCATCACGCTCGCCACGGCTCCCGGTCCGGCGATGAGCGGGATGCCGAGCGGAAAGACGGCGATGTCCGAGCGCAGCCGCGCTTCTTCCTCTTCCTCGTCGGTGCGCCGCTCCTCTTTCGCGAAGAGCATGCCCACGGCGATGCGAAAGAGCAGCAGCCCGCCGGCGCACCGAAACGCGTCGAGGGTGATGCCGAGCTTGCCGAGCAACCACGAGCCGCCGAGCCAGAACGAGATCAGCACACCGCCGGCGACGAACACCGCCTTGCGCGCGATCCGCTCTTGCTCGCGCGCCGGCCGCGAGCCGGCCAAGCCCACGAAGACCGGCGCCAACCCGACCGGGTTGAGCACCACGAAGAGCGTCAGGATCGTGCGAATGGCGAGGGCGCTCATCGAGACGGATCGCGGTGCGTCGGGCGCCAGCGACGATAGCTCCGCTCCGGTACATCAACCATCCGCACGGAGCGGCGCAGACCGCTGCGGTCGACAAGCGCTCGACCGACGCTCCAGATTGGCGCGAGGAGGAAGCGCCATGTCGACGGACGCGCAGGATCGCTTCGAGACGCTCGAGTACGCACGCGACGGACGCATCGCACGCATCACGCTGAATCGCCCCGAGCGTGGCAACGGCATCACCTTCGACATGCCGCGCGAGCTCAGCCAGGCGGTCGAGCGCGCCAACCTCGATCCCGCCGTCCACGTGATCGCGCTCGCCGGCAACGGCAAGGGATTCTGCGGCGGCTACGATCTCGTGGCGTCCGCAGAGAAGATGCTGACTGGCGATGGCGGGGATGGATTCTGGCCCGCCGGCTCGCCCATGGATCCTGCGGTCCAGGCCACCAATCACGTGCCCGGCGACACCTGGGACCCGGTCGTCGACTACCAGATGATGAGCCGCAACGTGCGCGGCTTCATGAGCCTCTTCCATTCGGAGAAGCCCGTGGTCTGCAAGGTGCACGGCTTCTGTGTGGCGGGTGGCACGGACATGGCGTTGTGCTCGGATCTGCTGGTGATCGCCGAGGACGCCAAGATCGGCTATCCGCCGGCCCGCGTGTGGGGGGTTCCCACCACCATGGTGTGGGTGCACCGCATCGGTCTCGAGAAGGCCAAGCGGCTGCTCTTCACCGGCGACTGCCTGTCGGGTCGCGAGGCCCGCGAATGGGGGCTCGCGACCGAAGCGCCCCCGCCCGAGAAGCTCGACGAGCGTTTCGAGGCTTTGCTGGCGCGGATCGCGCGCATGCCCGTCAATCAGCTCGTGATGATGAAGCTCGTCCTCAATCAGACGGTGATGCAGCAAGGGCTCCACACCACGCAGATCCTGGGAACGGTCTTCGACGGCGTGGCCCGCCACACCCGCGAGGGTTACGCCTTCCAGCAGCGCGCTGCCGAAGTGGGCTTCAAGCAAGCCGTGCGCGAGCGCGACGAGCCGTTCGGCGATCCCGGCCCGTCCACGTTCAAGGGCTGAGCCCAATCGCGCCGCGTGTGACCATGTAATCCACCACGCGGCGACGCGCGTAAGAGAGGGCAACTCGATCGACCGAGAGGAGCCCCCCGATGACGGATGTCGCGCTACACCCAACGCTACGAACGTACTTCGACAGCCTCTGCCGTCTCGACTTTCGTGGCGTGGCGAGCTGTTTCGCCCCCGACGGGCTCCAGGAAGATCCCGTGGGCGGCGGGATTCGGCGCGGCCCGGCAGAGGTCGAAGCCTTCCTGAGTCAGCTCGGCGGGCTCTTCGCGTCGATCGAGCTTCGCCCCACACGGGTCTACGTGTGCGGTGACGAGATCGGGCTGGTGTGGGAAGCGAAGGGCCGCGGCAAGAATGGCGTGGAGGTGAGCTTCGACGGCATCGACGTCGTGGTGCTCGATGCCGCTGGAAAAATCACCTCGCTGCGCGCCTTCTGGAACGCGGCGACGGTGGTACCGAAGCTCGCAGCGCCGTGAACCGCGAGCAGCGCTTCCACGCCGCGGCGACCGAGGCCGCGAGCATGGAGGAACGAAGGTCGGCGTCCGCCCCGCTCCTCACGCGAGTGGCGAGCGGTTTGGCGCAGCGGGTCAGAGCGGCAGCCGGCCGACGTGCGGACCGTCGAGCGTGCCCAGATACAGCGCGCCGTGGTCCTCGTGGACGCTGCTCACGTGCTGGATGTGCTCACCCGACG
>CAYUSL010000471.1:0-1176 GCA_964447125.1 uncultured bacterium
AGTAGCGGCCGGTGTCGGGCTCGCCGTCGCCGTCGTCGTCGCAGAGCTCGGTGGTCGCCGCGACGATCGACGGATGCTGGGAGAGAGCGGGGTTCGCGCTTCCCGGCTCCAGCGTCACCGCCACCGGCGAGGTCAGAATCGATGCTTCGATCGCAGGCTGTCCGCGGTCGAGGCAGACCAGGCTCGCCGGCACACGCCCTGCCTCGCTGCGCAGCAGCACCGGAAATCCAGCCACAGCGTCTGCGCGGCCGTCGCCGTCAGCGTCGCGCGCGTGGAAGGCGTAGACCCGTTGGTCGAAGCTGGCGGCGACGATCTCGAGCGCGCCGTCGCCGTCCAAGTCGACGAGTGTCGGCGATGCGATGAACGCAGGGCCGTGCGCGAAGGCGCGGGGTGTCGAGCGATCGGCCGGCAGCGCGGTCACCGGAAAGCCGGGCAGGAAAGGGGCTGGCCGACCTGCGTCGTCGAGGTGCGCGGTGCCGCGAGGATGGATGGCGTAAATCGAGCCTCCCACCGTCGCCACCACGATTGCGTAGCCCGTGCCGTCACCGTAAAGATCGCCGTAGGCGGCGGAGGCGATGGCACCATCGGTGATGCCACCGTCGATGGCTGCGGGCAGCGCGACCGGGAAGCCCGGTGCCTCGTTCCAGTCGCCGCTGGCATCGTCGAGCCGAAATGCGTGGACCTGGCCATCGCTCGTCGCCAGCACGACGTCGAGTCGGCCCGCGCTGCCTGCGCCCAGATCGACCAGCAGCGGCGACGACTCCCCCGAGCTCGCCAGTCGCTTCGGAAACGAGGGGAGGAGATCGGGGTCCGTGTGAACGCCGATGGCGCGCCGGATCTCGCCGCGCGTGCCGTCGCCCGCAGTCACGCGCACCCGGAGCGTGATGGTCGGATCGTCGGGTCGCGCCACCGCGCCGGTGGGTGGTGCGCCGCCGAACGAAGCCACGAGGTCGACACTGCCGAAAGATGCGTCGAACGCATCGCGTCCCGATCCGGATGCGATGGTGCGGAACTGTTCTTCGCGTGGCTCGACGCCGGTGGCCGCCTCCAGCACGAAGTCGAACGGACGCCCGCGAGCATCGATCGTGCCGCGTACGTCGAGCGTGGGCTGGGCACGTGGGTCGACGATGTCGAACCAGCCCGGCGAACGGATCTCGACGGCAGGCGGAATGCGCG
>CAYUSL010000471.1:1276-5166 GCA_964447125.1 uncultured bacterium
GTGTTGCCGGTGGACTCCGAGCTGCAGTTGCTGGAGCTCACGGCCGCGTCCATGTGGGCGCCCCAGTTGGTGCAGTAGGTCTCGACGTAGTGGGGCGCGCCGAAAGGCAGGGGAAAGATCGACTTCACCTGGTAGGTGCCGGGCAGCGCCGCCGGATAATTGTGGTGGAAGCTCAGCTCGTCGCCGGACGCCACCACCAGCAGGATTCCGGCGTCGTTTGCGGCCTGGACGGCCTCGGCGAGCGCGCGTGGGTTGTCGACGCCGCCCACGGCCGCCAGCACCACGCGGGCGCCCATCGCAGTCGCGTAGCGCAGCCCGGCGGCGAAGATGTTGCCCTCCACCAAAATGGTGTCGCTGACACGGACCATGAGCAGCGAGCAATCCGGGCAACCGCCCGGCACGGCGCCGGTGTCGCCGGGTGCGCCGACCGCCTCCTCGGCGCGCCCCTGGCCGTGCGTTCCCTCGGGGAACTCGCGCACGCCGATCGCACGCGGGCGGTTGCGGAAGAAATCCCAGCCGCTCACGTCGTCGACCAGGCCGTTGCCGTCGTCGTCGACGCCGTCCGCGAACGCATTCATCAGATCTTCGGCGTCCGGGCGGCCGTCGTGGTCGTGATCGCCCACGCGGGGATCTCCGGCGTAGTCGTCGGCGTTGAATCGTCCATCGTGGTTGGCGTCGTAGTCGCTCGCACCCGTCGGACGAGGCAGCTCACCGCGGTTCAAGAACAGGCTTTCGCGCAGGGACCGTGAGCCGTAGCTCTCCAGGCCGTCGTCGAGGACCGCGATGAGGATGTCGGGACGGCCGATGGAGCGCTTCCAGGCCTCGGTCGTCGAGATGCCGGGGATCTGGAGCGGGTCGTTCGGATTGGTCTTCTCGGGGCTTTGCACGTCGTAGCCGATGAGCGCGCTCGACACCTCGAGCAGCTCTTCCGAGAGGTTGCTGGGTTTGTTGGGAACGAACAGATCGCCGTGCGGTAGCCGTGCGTCGAGCGGCGACCCGTCGGCGCCGCGAAGCACGCTCGCCAGCACGATGCGGTGTTGGCGTCCGAAAGCGAGCTCACCGCCGGCCGGGGTGAACTTGAGCGTGTCGTCCGCGGTCGCCGACGAGGCGAGCGTGGTCGTGCCAGCGACGCTCACCACACCCGTGCGATCCGTGCGCAGGATGCGGATCGAGTCGGCCGCGACCGACGCCCTGTCGATCGAGCGATCGAAGCGGATCACCACCGGCTCGGTCGGCTCCAACCGAAACCGGTCGAGATGATGCGACTGGTACGTGATCTCGATGGCGCTCGCCGGCGTGATCCAGCCGACGAAGAACACGGTGAGCCAGGCGGACGTGCGCGCAGTTCGTTTCACCACCACCTCGAAGGTGCGAGGGGCGGTGAGCCTAGCGCGAAATCCCTCTCGCGCTCAGTCGTGTCGAGGCGACGCACGCCTCGGCCGGCAATGCGCGTGTGAAGCGGGAGCGCCGCCTACGGGCGCGTGTGCGTCACGAGGCGTGCGCAGCGACTCGCGGGCGCGTGCGAGGCTCGATCTCGGCGAACAACCGATCGATCTCACCTTCGAAGTCGGTCGGCTCGTCCAGGACGAAGGCTTTGATGATTCCCGCGTATTGCGCGACGGCCTCGGCGTCCATCCACTCGACGCGCCCGTCGATCAGCTCGACTCGGTACATGGCTTCTCTCCAGCGCATCGGCGACGCCCCCCGAGGAATCGTCGCAAAGGCACCTTGAATCGCGGGGAGGATGCGCGTCGAGCTAGAGCAAACGATGGGCCAACCGCGCTGCGGGGCGTGCGACGTTAGTCACAGGAAAAACAAAGTGATTTCTGGTGATTAGAGTCACCTCGGCAGGACGTGCCAGCCCCCGACTGGAACGGTGTTGCACGCTCGTGTCGCACTGCGACATCGACGTTGCAGCTTGCAACGCGCCGTCACGCCACGGGCATGGCGTCGATGTGCCGCACGAAGGCTTCCAATACCCGATCACCACTCGTGAATCCGCGCCGAAAGGCGAGATCGTCGAGCATCTCGTGATCGCGCTCGAGAAGTAGCACCAGGAGACTCAGGACCGATACGGCCCGGCGCAGGCTGCCCGGCGGAAAGAACACGAACGATTGGGTGCGTGCGCCGCCCCCAGCGTCGGGTCGACCCGCGAAGAGCACCTGGAAAGGAACGGGTGCCGCAACGCTCACCCAGCAAATGTTGCCGCCGGCAATCACGAAGCGCGCATCGAAATCTGCCGCGTCGTTGCCCGTGAGCTTGCGCTTCCACGACGAGGTGAAGCGCCCGACCAGGCGCATCTCGCCGTGATACGCGTCGGGAAACGAGACCTCCGGAGGTACGGCCAGCTCGAGGTCGTGAAGCGGTCCGAGGTGAAGCGTGTCGCAGGCGTTCACCGCGATGAGGTGGTGATGACATCGGAATCGCTGGGACGGCAGGACCAGTGTCCGAATCTGCTTCGTCTCCGCAGGGCCCGGCAACGCGTGGAGCGGTTGTGGACCGTTCCAGACCCACACGAAGCCCCAGCGCTCGGTGGTGGGATAGGTGCGAAGTCGGCAGTTGGGTCGGACCGTGAGCGCAGGCGCCTCGACGAGCGCGCCATCGTCACGGAAGCGAAAACGATGGAGGGCGCACACGAGGTCGTTACCGGTCACCGATCCGTGACCGAGGTGGGCGCCGAGATGCGGGCAGCGGGCGTCGGCGGCATTCACCCGCCCATCCAGCCCCCGCCACAGGACGATCGGCTGACCACAGGGGGCGCTTCGTGCCACCCCGCCCACGGGCACGGCACGCGACCGCAGCGCCGGGTACCAGGACTGAACCACCGTGGACGAGTCGGCGAATCGCCGCGCAGGCCCACGCGCGGCGGCGCGCGGCGAAGCGGCGTCACCCAGGGCCGACATTGGCGCTGTGGAATTCGAGGGGGGATTCATCGGTCGAGCTTCCGCGGTCAGGCGTGACGTGCACGGCCCGACGAGCTCCGCAGAAGATGGAACGAACGCGGTGGGCGTGTCAGGCGGCCAGGCGGTCGGCGCTGCGCTCGCGGCCCACGAACCAATCGCAGTTGTAGTACCGGTGCAGGTTCTGGCCGTAGAAGCGGTAGCCCCAGTTGGCGGCGATCGAGAGCGGGATCTGCACCCGCGACGCAGCGATGCGCCGCGCGATGGAGCTCACCGCGTAGACGCGCTTCCACACCTCGGTGTGGCCCGCGATGAGCTGTTGGGGCGTCATTCGCGCCGGCTGGAAGACCACGTGCTGGCCGTCGTAGAGGCTCCAGTCGCGAGTCAGGATGCGGCCCTCGGCTTCCAGCCGCTTGAAGAGCGTGGTCCCGGGGAAGGGTGTCGCGACGGCGAAGCGCGGCAGGTCGATCGCCGCATCGATGACGAATTCGGCGGTGCGCTGGAAGATCTCGGGCGTGTCCTCGTCGAGCCCGAACACGAACGTGCCGTTGATCGAGATGCCGCGATCGTGCAGCGTCTTCACGATCTGTTTGTAGTTGCGCGGATCGTTGAAGCCCTTCTTGCTCGATCGCAGGTTGTCTTGGGAAAGCGTCTCGAATCCGAGCAACAAGCCCTTGCAGCCGCTGCGCACCGTGAGGTCGAGGAGCTCGGGATCGCGGGTGATGCGCGTGGTGGAGAGCCCGTACCAGCGAATGCCGAGTGGAATCAGCGCGGCGAAGAGCTCTTTCGCGTAGTCGGGGTGCGAGATCAGGTTGAGGTCGATGAAGATCACGTGGCGCGCGCGCGTGCGGCGCACGTCTTCGACCACGTGCTCGACGGGTTTTTCGAACGGCCGGCGCCCCCAGGCCGAAGGAACGACGCAGAACTCGCAGTCGTGGATGCAGCCGCGCGTGGCCTCGACCACCGCGGTGGTGATGTAGTTCTTGCTCT
>CAYUSL010000472.1:0-5163 GCA_964447125.1 uncultured bacterium
AGGGCGAGCCGTGCCCGCCGACGAGTCGCCAGACCCTCGCGACCACACCGGCGCATGCCCGGCAAGCTGACTCGCTACGAGGGCACGACGGCCTCACGGCATCACGTCTTCGGGCGGGAGCGTCGCTTCGATGTCGCGCGCGCGCGCTTCGACGGCACGCGCCTCGTCGTCGCGTCCCGTCTTCCTGAGCAGCGCGGCGTAGTTCTCGAGGGTGAGCGCCACACTCGAATGGTCAGGACCGAGCGATTTCTCGAGGATCTGCAGCGAGCGACGGAAGTGGATGTCCGCCTGGCGGTACTTGCCCCTGAGAAGCGACAGAAGCCCGAGATTGTTGAGGCAGGTGGCGACGTCCGGATGCTCGGCGCCGAGCGCCTTGAGCCGGATGCGCAGCGCGCGGCGATAGAGCGGTTCGGCGCGATCGATCTTGCCTTGCAGATAGAGCAGCCGTGCCAGATTCGCGAGGTCGCTGGCGACGTCGGGATGATCGGGACCGACCACCTTTTCCTGGATCTCGAGGGAGCGCGTGTAGGCGCGCTCGGCGTCGTCGTAGCGGCGCGCGGTGCGATAGAGCCCAGCCAGGTTGTAGAGCGAGCGAGCGACTTCCGCGTTCTCGGTGCCCAGCGACCTTTCCTGGATCGCGATCGCGCTCTTGTAGTGCTCCTCGGCCTCCTGGAAGCGACGTTCGACCTTGTAGAGCGCGGCCAGATTGGAGAGGGTCGTGGCGACGTGCGGATGCTCGGGCCCGAGCTGAGCGCGCAAGATCTCGAGCGAACGCTGGTAGAGCGGCTCGGCCTCGGAGTACTTGCCCTGGCGGATGAAGAGCACCGCGAGATTGTTGAGATCGACGGCGACGTCCGGGTGCTCGTCGCCCAGCTCGTCTTGCTTGGTGGCGAGCGCGCGGCGCGCGAACGGCTCGGCCTCGCGCCAGCGCTGCTGGCTCTTGTAGAGGTAGGCGACGTTGTAGAGGCTCGTCGTCACGAAGCGCGAGAGCCCCGGCGTCTCCTCGGAGGCGCTCAGCGCCGCGAGGTAAAAGCGCTCCGCGTCGTCGGTCTCACCGCGATCGAGGGCACGATCGCCGGCCAGAGAGAATCGCTGCCAAAGCCGTTCGCGCGCGCTGGGCCGATTCATCGGAAGGGTCGCCTGACGGCGATCCTACACCGAGCTGAGCGAAAGCGAATCTTCCCCGCCGATGCTGGCGAGGTCGTGAAGCGCTGTCTCGGCCCACTGTCGCACGCGATCGTCTTCGTCGGTGAGCGCGCGGCTGAGCTCCGGCACCGCCAGCGAGGCCGCGGGGCCGATGGCGCGCAGCGCCCGCACCGCGCGCCAACGCACCCGTGCATCCGCATCCGAGAGCCGGTCCGTGAGCGCAGGCACGGCCTCGCTCGCACCGTGGCCGATGTCGCCGAGCGCCCAGGCGGCTGCGCGGCGAACGCGGGGATCGGAGTCGTCCAGCACCACGGCGAGTGCCGCCACCGCGAACGCAGCGGTGGAACCGAGCTTGCCGAGCGCCGATGCGGCGGCGGCACGCTGATCGGGATCCTCGTCGGCGAGAAGCGCCGCCCACTCGGAGGCGCTCTTGCCGCTGACGCGAAGACGCGCGGCGGTCATGCTCGCCTCGCGCCCGACCGCAGTCCGCGGCGCAGGAGCTGGCGAGGGTTCGCTGCGCGGATCGGGCGCTGGTGTTGCCGAGCGCGGGAAGCTATCGGCCACCAGATCGGCGATGTTCTCGATGCGTTGGGTCTCGCGCGCCGCCGTGGACGGATCGGCGCCGGTTCGAGCCTCGGACGCGCCCGCGCTCGGCGCCTTCCATGCGTCGAGAGCATGGGCATCCAGAGCCGAGAGTGCCTCGGCAATGAGCGCCGTGAGGTCTGCGGGAGTGTCCGGGCTCGGCGCGGTAGTCCCCGCGACGGTAGCGTTCGCTGTCGACTCCACGCGTGCAGCAGTGGGCGCGGCAGAGGCCGCAGCCTGCGCCAAGGCAACCGGCGCTTGGTGAACCGCGTCCGTCTCGGTGGGGGCACGGGCGCTCGTGGGCGCACTCGATCGCGATCCCAAGAACACGCTCGCGAATCCGTGCACGAAGCGCATCGCCTCGGAAGTCGGATCGAGGATGCGCGCTCGGTGCAGGATCTCGGCGGGCGCACCCCGCGCTCGACTGCCTGCGGCAGTGGCGGCGCGCGTACTCTCGATCTGTGCTTCGAGACGCAGGATCTCGTAGTAATTGGGAAGCTCGAGCTCGACCTCGACCGCCGTGCCGACGGGCCAGGCCTCCGGTGCGAGAAGCTCGATGCGCGCATCGCAGAGCTGCTGCGTGTACGCGTCGACGAACTCGCGTTCCGTGCGGTAGCGAATCGCCACGGACTTGGGACCCGACGCCACGACCTCGCTCGGCATCGGATCCTGGGTTGAGGTCGACGCCGGCGGGGTCTCGAGGCCGTTCTCGATCAGGTAGCGCCGCACCAGCCGATCCAGCTCCTCGGTGGCGGCGCCTACGGGATCGACGAAGCCGACCGCGAGTCCGTCGAGCTCGCCGGGGTTCTGCGTGCCCGTTTCCAGCCGCACCACCCGGCCCTGGAAGAACATCGGCCGAAGCGTCGCGGGTGGCTTGAACTTGACCCACACGTCGCTGCCGAGCGCGAGCGCGGTACGAGTGGAGATGCGCATTCCTCCTGCGCTGAGATCGCTGGCGACCGCCGATTCCAGCCCCAGATCGCTCTGGAACTCGATCGGCGTTGGAACCGGCACGCGCGGGAAGCGCCGCCGCTCGCTGGGTTGCAGTTGGACCATCGCGAATCATCATACCAAGCTTGGTCTCTCGCTCAACCGCGCGGCTGCGGGCGGAACGAAGGGGAGAATCGGAAATGCCGATCGAGATCGAAAAAGACGGTGCGGTGGCCGTGATGACGCTCGCGTGCCCCAAGGGCAACGCCATCAATCTCGCGTTCATCGCCGCGATGAATCAGGCGCTCGACCAGGTCGCCGGCCCCGAGGTGCGGGCGCTGGTGATCATCGGGCAGGGGCGCGCCTTCGGTGCCGGTCTCGACCTGGTGGAGGCGCACGGCTTCGACGAGAAGGCCGGCGCGGCGTTCGTCGAGGCCTTCGATGGGCTCTTCGCACGGCTCTTCGCTTTCGAGAAGCCGGTGATTGCCGCGGTGAACGGCCACGCGATCGCCGGTGGATGCGTGCTGGCGTGCGCCGCCGACTGGCGCGTGATGGCCGCCGGCGACTTCGCCATCGGCCTGACCGAGGTGCCACTCGGGATTGCGTTCCCCGTGGGGGCCCTCGAATGCGCTCGGCATGCGATCCCGCGCGAGCACTGGAGCACCTGCATCCTCGAAGGGCGGCGCCTCTCGCCGTACGACGCGCTCAAGCTCGGCGTGGTGCAGCGGGTGGTCGATCCCGGCGACCTGCTCGAGGTGGCGAAGGCCAAGGCACACGAGCTGGCCGAGCTGCCCGCGGGCGCGTTCGCACGCACCAAGCACGATCTGCGCGACGACCACCTGGCGCGCATCCGCGAGCGCGCAGCGGAGTCGCGGGCCACGTTCGTGCGCCATTGGTTCGGGCCTGACGCGACTTCCAAGCGAGCGGCAATGGTCGCCGAGCTGAAGGCAAAGAAGCCCGCGAGATGAGCATGCGCGCTCGCCGCCACCGCGCTCGACGAGTCTCGCGCGCCGAGCCCCGAGCCTCACGCCGCGGCGCGGGCTTGGGCCCGGTCGCGATCGGGGTCGCGCTCGTGCTCGCCGCGGGTGCCTGTAGCCGCGGGGGCAGCGCCACCAGCAAGGGCGCGGCAGCAGCAAGCACGCTGGTCATCGGCCTCGAGTCCGATCCGACCAACCTCGATCCGCGCCTCGCCACCGACGCCGCCAGCTCGCGCATCCTCGATCTGGTGTGCGAAGGACTGGTGCGCCTGGGCGGTGACGGCGCGCCGCACCCGTCGCTCGCCACCTCGTGGGAGGTGAGCGGCGATCGCGACTACGTGTTCCATCTCGCGAACGGCGTGCAGTTCTCGGACGGCTCGCCGCTCACGTCCGCCGACGTGAAGGCGACCTTCGAGGCCATCCTCGATCCCGCGTTCGCGTCACCCCATCGCGGCGCGCTGGCGCGCATCCGTTCGATCGACACACCCGATCCCACGACCGTCGCGATCCATCTCGACGAGCCCTATGCGCCGCTTCTGACTGCGCTCTCGGTGGGCATTCTCCCCGCCGCGAAGGCCTCCGATCACACGCAGAAGTTCCCACGCGGCGCCACCTGCACCGGGCCCTATCAGGTGAAGTCGTTCGCCGCCGGAGATCGGGTGGTCGTGGAGGCAAACCCGCGCTTTCGGGGAGCGACGCCGGCGATCGCGCGCATCGAGCTCAAGATCCTCACCGACGAAGCCACGCGCTCGCTCGAGCTGCGGAAAGGCAGCGTCCAGTTTCTGCTCAACGGCGTGGCCCCCGACCGCATCACCGAGCTGGCCGGCGAGCCGGCGCTCACGATCGCTCGCACGCCCAGCGCCAACACGACGTACCTCGGCTTCAACCTCACGGACCCGGTGCTCGCCGACGTGCGGGTGCGCCGCGCCATCGCCCACGCCATCGACCGCGACGCGATCATCGCGAGCCTGCTCGGTGGATACGCGCTTCCCGCCACCGGGCTCCTGCCGCCGTCCAACTGGGCCTACGACGGCGACGTGACGCGCTACGCACACGATCCCGCGGCGGCGAAACGGCTCCTCGACGAGGCGGGCAAGACCGATCCCGACGGCGACGGGCCCGCGCTGCGTTTCACGCTCGTGCACAAGACCAGCGAAGACAAGCTGCGGCGGCGGATCGCCGAGGTGCTCGAGAGCCAGCTCGCCTCGGTGGGCATCGGGCTCACGATTCAGTCGAGCGAATGGGGCACGTTCTTCGACGACATCAAGCGCGGCAACTTTCAGACCTTCACGCTTCAATGGGTGGGGATGACCGAGCCTGACATGTTCTGGACGATCTTCCACTCGGCGAACGTGCCTCCCGCGGGTGCCAATCGCGGGCGTTTCCGCGATCCGCGGGTCGACGAGCTCAGCGAGCGCGCTCATGCACTGCTGGATCCCGCCGCGCGCAAGCCGCTCTACGCCGAGCTCCAGCGGCTGGTCGCCGACGAGCTGCCGTACGTGTTCCTGTGGCACGAGGAGCACATCGC
>CAYUSL010000473.1:0-5163 GCA_964447125.1 uncultured bacterium
ACGTCGACGCGCACCGCTCGATCCTGCTGGTGGCGTCGCCGTGGGTGAAGCGCGGGTACGTGTCGCACGTGCACTTCCACGAAGGGAACCTCCACTCCACCTTCGGTCACGTGCTCGGCCTCGAGCCGCTCACCATCTACGACGAGAACGCCCAGCCGCTCTGGGACATGTTCACGAACGAGCCAGACCTCGAGCCCTTCACCGCCGTGCCCCGCAAGATTCCGGAGGAGGTCTCGATGCCGGGCACCAACTGTGGGACCGCATCGCGCGGCCTCGACTTCCTCGATCCCGACGAAGCCGAAGGCCTCCAGCGAATTCTCTGGTTCCACGAGCGGGACGGTTTGAACGCCTTCGAGCGTGAAAAGGTGCGCGACGCCGGCGCGCTCCACGATGCCCTCGACGCGCTGGCGCGCAAGCCTGCCGAGCGGAGCTGATGGCTGCGGTACCCGTCGTCCTGCTCGTTCTCGCGTTCGTCGTCGTGTTGACGCCGCCGATGTGGGCCGCGTTGCGCCTCGGCGACCGTTGGATCCCCCCGCTCCTCGGCGCGCACGCGCAGCTCACCAGCCGATTGCATCGTCACGAGGCGCTCACGCCTGCCGAAGAACGAGCCGCGCGGCTCCGCCAACGCTTCCTGCCGGTGCTCGTGCTGCCCGCGTTGATCGATCTCGTCGTCACCGTCTTTTCCGTCGAATCCGCACGGGCGCCGCTCGTTGCATCGTCGGAGGCGATCTGCGTCGTCGTGTTCGTCGCCTACGCGCTCGCGTTGCACCGCCTGCCGAGCAACTGATTCCGTGCGCTCGGCGGAGTGCTCCGCACGCCACCGACGTACACCATTCACGACGCACTGCGTGAGTGCGGTCTCGTAACTCCGTTACCGGCAGTTGCTTCGGAACTGTGACAACCCGCTCCGGCGGTGGCGCGTTACCGAAATCCAGCAGCCTACGTCACCGATCGCGGACCCGAGCCTCTCGCGTCGATTCCTGATCAACGACGCGGGTGATCTCTCCACGCCCGTTGCATCGATCCTTGCCTTTCGGCGAGCCGCCGATGACCTCGATCGAACGGATGTTGAGGACGATTTCTCACCGCAAGCTGCGATGATCGTGGCTCTTATTCGGCTTCTCGCACCCCGGCTGCGAGTCGTCCGAGCGGCTCGACACTTGCTATCCATCGCACCTGCGCCGTCGTTGGCGGAGGGTCGCGACGGAAGCGGAACGAACGAACACGGAGGAGGGCGTATGCGTTTGACTCAATCGAGATACTTAGGACTAGCGATCGTCGCGTTAGCCGGCTTCATGTCCGCTGCGCCGACGGGCGGTGCGTGCACACCGGCCCCGACGACGCAAACCAAGGTCGTGGCCGCCAACGACCTCGGCATGCATTGCGTCGACAAAGAGTTCTCGGTGTTCTCGATCCTTCCGCCGTACAACGTCATACAAGCGCAGGTGCTGCAGACCGACGCGACCGGCTTCCCGCAAGTCCTCACCGACGCGAAAGTGAAGGTGACCTACAGCGCGGTGGCCGACGCCGGCGGCTCCATCAACACCTCGAGCCTCGGCAACAAGACCGCGTTCTGGAACTACGCGCAGGCGCTCTTCGGCGTGGTGCTGCAGCCGGGCCAAGGCCTGCAGGGCCTCTACATGCCGGCCGACGCGCCGGTGCCGGGGCCACAGGCGCTGCGCTTCGATTCGGCGACGAGTTGGTTCCGTGCCGACGGCATCCCCATCACGCCCACCGACGATGCCCGCAACTACAACCCTTACCCGCTCTTGCGCATCACGGCGATCGACAAGACGACCAACACCGAGCTCGCGCACACCGACGTCGTGGTACCGGTGTCGACGGAGACCGACTGCCAGAACTGCCATGCCACCGGCGGCATCGCCACCGAGGCCCCAGGGGTGACCTGGTCCAACGACCCGGACCTGGAGAAACAGTCGAAGCTCAACATCCTCCTGCTCCACGACCACTCGGAAGGTACCAACCTGATCGGCAGCCAGCCGGTCCTGTGCGCGAGCTGTCACTATTCGGCAGCGCTCGACCTGGCCGGCGCCGGACCACAAGGTCCGCAGGTCGGAAAGCCCACCTCGTCGGCGGTCGCCCACGACTTCCACGGCCGCCAACTCCACAACGGCGTGCCGGTCTTCCCGTCGAACGGCGACGCCAACTCGACCTGCTACCAGTGCCACCCCGGCGCGATCACCCAGTGTGATCGCGGTGCGATGAAGACCGGCGGCATGGAATGTCGCGACTGCCACGGCGACATGCTCTCGGTGGGCGGCGCATACACGCTCGCAGTGGGTGGCAGCATGGACGGCACCAACGACGGCGGTCACCGCCGCCCCTGGCTCGACATGCCACGTTGCCAGTCGTGCCACACCGGCGATGCGCTCAACCACTTGAGCGGCGCCAACTTGGTGATGGCACCGGATGGCATCCGCCTGAAGCAGGCCTACCGAACCGGTGACGCCGCCGCGTCTTCGATCCTCGCCTCCAACACCCGCTTCGCCGAGGACACCCACACGCGCTTCCGCTTCAGCAGCGGCCACGGTGAGGTGCTCTGCGAGGGCTGCCACGGCAGCACCCACGCGATCTGGCCGAACGCCGACGCAGCCGCCAACGACAACGTCGCCGCAACCCAGATCCAAGGCCACGCCGGCACGCTCATCGAGTGCACCGCGTGCCACAAATCCGGCACGGTGCCGCTCAATCTGAACGGACCGCACGGGATGCACGTGGTCGGCGACGCGCGCTGGATCGACAGCGACGTTCACGGAGAGATGTACGAGGGCAACAAGAATTCTTGCCGGACCTGTCACGGCGCGAGCCTGCAGGGCACGCCGCTCTCGAAGGCCGCGGCGACCCGCACCTTCACCGTCGAGGATCACACGGTGACGATCACGGCCGGCACCCAGGTGCGCTGCAACCACTGCCACAGCACCCCGAGCTGATCGCCTCGCGATCAAGCTGCTCACCTGATGCTTCCCGGGGGTCTGGTCCAGACCCCCGCCCCACGAAAAGCGCGGTTTTCGTGGGGCCCCACCCCCAAGTCGGCTCGGCTTCGCTCGCCGGCCGCGCGACCTTCGGGTCGCGCGGCCTCGTCGTTTCTCGGAGTCCGCGGTTTGCCCAGTCTCGGCGCGCGTGCGAGAGTGGCTCAGCCACTCAGCAACTCTTGCGAGGTCCAGACCGATGCTGCGGCTCACGTCGAGGGAGATCACCATTCCGGCGTTTTTCGGCGCTGGCCTCACGCTCTGCGACCGCATGCACTGGCGCCACGGCGCCCTGGTCTACTCCCGCCCCGGGCTGCTCGCGGGCCAGCCGCTCTGGGTGCCGCCACTCTTTGCGCTCGGTGCGGTGGTCTTGGTGCTCACGCACCGTTGGTGCGTCGGGTTCCGGCTCGGCCACGCGCCCCGCGCCAGCATCGTCACGGCGCTCGCCCAGACGGCGCTCTTCGTGCTCGCGTACGCGTGCACGGCATGGTTCCACGAGCATCCTTGGTTGCTGGCGATCACGCTCACCACGAGCTGGATCCCGGTGGCGCTGACCCAGCGTTACGCAGGCTTCCTCGCACTCGCGCTGGTGGCCGCCGTCGTCGGTCCGCTCGTCGAATGCGGCGTCACCCTCGCCGGCGGCTTCCACTACACGCATCCCGAGCTGGGACTGGTGCCGATCTGGCTGCCTCCGCTCTATCTGTGGGCCGCCTATTGCGGCGCCGGCCTCGACCGCTGGCTGGCCGCGCGCCTGTGAGCGCTGCGTACGATCAGCTCGCGTCGCGCAGGCGCGACGGGTCGATCGTGAGCGGCATGCATGCGACGCCGAGATCGGCGTAGAGGCGCTGCGCCAATGCGTCGCGCTCCTCGGGGCCGCGGGCGACGACTTGTGCGCAACCGTCACCTTGCGAGCCCACACCCTTCCCGCCCCAGCCGAGCTCACCGATCGCGGGATGCGCCAGCACCTCGTGTAGGCGTGGCGCGGCGAGCTCGGGACACGCGGGCGCTACCTCCGAGTCGAACACCGCTTGTGCCTCCACCATCAGCGAACCGAGCGCCCGCCCGTCACCGGCGACGAGAGCGTCACGAGCGCACGCCACCAGCCGCGCATTCCGCTCGCCCAGCGCGGCGCGCACGCGCGCGGCACGCTCGCCGGCCGTATCGGGAAAGCAACCGTTGAGGTCGCGGAGGATGCGGCGGGTGTCCTTGCGCCCACGAAGGTCGATCACCAGCAGGTGTAGTGGCGCTGCGCACGAAAGAGTCTCGATGCCGAGATCGTCGCCGTCGAAGGTCAGGAAGGTGGCAACGCGGCCGAGCGCACAGATCTGATCCATCCGGCCGCATGCCGAGCCGGCCAGGCGCTCCCCCTCGTACGCGAGATCCATCTCGTCGCGCGGGCTCAACCCGAGCTGGTGGACGCGATCGAACGCGCGCGCCACGGCCACACAGATCGCCGCCGACGAGGAGAGCCCTTTCTGGATCGGCAACGTGGAACGCTCGATCCAGAGCGAGATCCCACCCACGCGATGGCGCGCCACCACTTGCGCGGCGGTGCCGAAGGCGTAGCTCAGGAATCCGCCGCGCTCCGCGGCGGCGGCCAGATCTGCAGCCTGATCCTCGACGATCTCCTCGCGCCAGCCCGACTCGCCCTCCACCCCATACGCGATCGCCACCTCGTGGATCCGCGCCTCGGCCCGAACGTGGATGCCCTGGTCCGTGCCGGACACCAAGCAGTAGCCGGGTACGAGCTCGGGATTCGTCCGCCGATGGCCGCCCGCCCAATCGGAGTGTTCGCCCAACAAGCACAGGCGGCCAGGAACGAAGAGCTCGATCATGCGCAGCGCGCAGCGGGATGGCCAAGCACCGTGCCCATGGCACGGATGTCGACGATCTTGGCGTCGAACGAAGCCCAATCGTCGCGAGCGGCGATCGCTTCCCAGATCGATTCGACCTCCTGAATGAGCATCGAGCAAGGCTGATCGCGGGCGAAATACTCGTGGTCGAGGCGCTCGGGATGTGCCGGCGCGTGGCGATCGAGAAGCGCGCGAAAGGCCTCGTAACGTGGGCCCTGGTAGTAGCGCGACGCCGATCCTCGCTGCGCACGGCCGGCACTCGGCGCGCCGCCGTACCAATCGAAGAAGAAGCGGTCGAAGCCGACGTAGCTCTCGCCCAG
>CAYUSL010000474.1:0-5159 GCA_964447125.1 uncultured bacterium
GCCTTGAGCGACTGGCTGATCTCGCTGATCTCCTTCTCGCGCGAGTCGTAGCGGGCATTGGTGCGGCCGCGCATGAGCTGCAGATAGTCGATCACGATCAGGCCGATGTCGTGCTCGCGCTTGAGCCTGCGCGCCTTGGCGTTGAGCTCGAGCACCGAGAGCGCGGCGGTGTCGTCGATGTACATCGGCGCCTTGCTGAGCTCATCGGCGGAGCGGATGAGCTTGAGCCAGTCCTCCTCGCGCATCATGCCGCGGCGGATCTTCCACGCGTCGATGCCCGCTTCGGCGGTCAGCAGGCGCATGCCGAGCTGAACCTTGCTCATCTCGAGGGAGAACACCGCAACCGGGATGCCCTCGCGGATGCAGGCGTGCGCGGCAATGCCCATCGCGAGGCTGGTCTTCCCCATGCTGGGCCGGCCCGCAACGATGATGAGATCGGACTTCTGCAACCCGCAGGTTTGCTCGTCGAGCTTTCGGTATCCGGTGGGTACGCCAGTGGCCTGGCCGCCGTGATCGACGATGCCTTCGATCATCCGGAAGCTCTCCTTCATGACCTTGGAGAGCGGGTGATACGACGGCTTGACGCGCTCGTTGGCGATCTCGAAGAACGCCCGCTCCGAGTCGTTGAGGAAGCTCTCGAGGTCGGCGACGTCCTCGTAGCCGCGCTGCGCGATCTCTGAGGAGACGCGGATCACCTTGCGGAGCAGTGACCGCTCCTTCACGATCTTGACGTAGCTCAGGATGTTCGCCGCCGACGGCACGGTGTCCGCGAGCCACGAGAGATAGCTCGCGCCCCCGACCTCCTCGAGCACCGATTGGCGCCGGAGGAGCTCGGTCAGCGTGATGATGTCGGTGGGCTCGCGCCGGTCACGCAGCGCGAGCATCGCGTCGAAGATCTTCGCGTGGGCAGGCTTGTAGAAGTCGTCCGGGAGCAAGTGTTCCTGGACGTGATCGATCGCCTCGTTGTCGAGCAACACGCCGCCCAGGACGGCGGTCTCGGCCTCGAGGCTGTGCGGTGGGACCCGGGAAAGCGCTACGGCAGGAGCCGGCGCCGTCGATCGCGAAGAGGGCGTGCGCGCCACCGCCGATCCGACTCGGGATTACTCGGCCGGGCTCGTCCCGGCGGCTTTCGGCGCAGCCGCTCCGCCCAGCGGCGACACGCTCACCTTGAGCGTCGCGACCACACCCGACGCGAGCTTCACCGGGACTTCGAAATCACCTAGTGCCTTGATGGGATCGGGAAGGTGAATGCGCTTGCGATCGACCTTGTGGCCACGTGCTTCGAGCTCGCGGTGGATATCGATCGAGGTTACGGATCCGAAGAGTCGCCCTTCGCCGCCCGCCTGCCGCTCGAAGCTGAGGGCCACACCCCCAAGAGCGTCGGCTTGCCCTTGCGCTTCCTTCACGATGCGAGCATGTCGGGCCGCCACGACCCGCTGTTGGTGCTCGAGCAGGCGCAAGCTCCCCTCGGTTGCTTCCGCCGCCAATCGTCGCGGCAACAGGAAGTTTCGAGCAAAGCCGGGCTTCACGTTCACCACGGCACCGGCCTTGCCGAGGGTGTCGATGTCTTCCATCAAGATCACGCGCATGTCGAGCTCCAACCGTAGCTTGTCGTCGTTCCGGGATCGATCGTCGTTGCAGCGGGACTGCAGGCCAGCCCGGGCGTCACGCCTGGCTGGAGGTGAACGGCAGCAGGGAGAGCACACGCGCGCGCTTGACGGCGAGCGTGAGCTTGCGCTGATGGCGCGCGCAGTTGCCTGAGATGCGGCGCGGGATGATCTTCGCGCGCTCGGTCACGAAATGCTTGAGCATTCCCGAATCGCGGTAATCGATCTTCGCTTCCTTGTCCGCACAGAACCGGCACACTTTGCGCCGGCCGAAGCGACGCCGAAAGTCCGGTCGCCGACCACGACCACCCGCCGCCTTGCGCTTCTTCCCCTTGCCGCCACTGGTCGCGCGACTCATTCCTTCTCTCCCTCTTCCTCGTCGGCAGCAGCGTCCTCTTCGGCGCCTTCGCCTTCCGCGTCACCACGCCCGCGACGACCACGACCCTCGTCTTCGTCGCCACGCGCATCCAGGCCTTGGGCCGCAAGCCCGAAGCCCGACTCTTCTTCCTCGGCGGGAACCTCGACGGGCCGCTCGCGCAGCAGATGCTCGATGCCGCCCGAACCGAAGTCCGGCGCGATCCCGTCGAACACCCCGAGCTTCTGCGCGGTCGCTTCCTCGAGGCGCACCGCCGCGACACTGTCGTCGAGGCGGGTCGAGAGGTAGCGAAACACCCGATCCGAGATGCGCAGATTGCGCTCCAACTCGGACACCGTCGAGCCGCCTGCCGTGTAATGGACGTGGAAATAACGCCCGCGCGTCAGGTGCTTGATGGCGTAGCTGAGCTTCTTGTTACCCCAGTCCGTGAGCGCCAAGACCTCTCCGCCCGTACGGCGGATCAGATCGGCAGCGGCGGCCACCACCGACTGCACGTATTCCTCGCGCAGGTCGGGATGGACGACGAAGATGGTTTCGTAGTTCCTCACGATGTCACTTCCTCCTTCTGGATCTTCTCGCTACCACCGGTAGGGCGACGGGTCGGCAGACCGGGCACCCGCGCTCAGCGGCGGTTGAACTGATTCATCGCGGCAGTCGTGCCTCTGCGTACGATCGTTTCCACGGCTTCCACGGCTCTCTCGACCGCCTGATCGCGCGCCATGAGCTCGTGCTCCTCGAACCGTCCCAGCACCCACTCGACGACGTCGCCGCGCGGGGCGGGACGGCCGATGCCGACGCGGACGCGCGCGAATTCGTCGGTCTCCATCTCGTCGAGGATCGATCGCACTCCCTTGTGCCCGCCATCGCTACCCCGTTCGGCCACCCGAACTGTTCCGAGCGGGAAATCGACGTCGTCGTAGATCACCACCACGTCTCGAGGCATGACGTCCAGCTCACACCGTGCGGCATTCACGGATCGTCCACTCAGGTTCATGAACGTCATCGGTTCGAGCAACGCAACCGCCTCGGATGCCCACCTGCCCTTTCCGAACAGTCCCTTGAATCGTTTCTCGCACAATCGAATCCCGGTCTTGGTGGCGAGCTCCGCGAGCACCACGAATCCGAGATTGTGACGCGTCCCTGCGTACTCCGGACCGGGATTGCCGAGCCCAACGACGAGCTTCACCGCGCGGGCTCAGACAGAGGTCGACCGCGATCGAGCGTCGTTTGCCCGAGCGCGGCGCGTGCTCAGCCCTTCTTCTCCTTCTTGTCCTTGTCTTTCGCCTCGGCAGCCGGCGCAGCCGCAGCACCAGCAGCAGGCGCCGCTGCGGCACCTTCCGCTGCTGCAGCCACCGGCGCAGCCGTCGTCTCGGTCTGCGGTGCCACCACGGCAACCACCGCGAGACGCGGGTCCGCGACCGCGGCCACACCCTCGCTCAGGGTCAAATCGGATACGTGGATGGACTCCCCGATGCCGAGCGACGAGACGTCGACATCGACCGAGGCGGGAATCCGATCGGGCAAGCAGCGCACGTCGAGCTCACGCAAGATGTGCTCGAGCGTGCCACCGTCATCCACACCCGGCGCCTTGCCGACGACGTGGATGGGCACCGTGACCTCGATCTCGCGGTCCATGCGGACTTCGTAGAAATCGGCATGGATGATGCGGCGCTTGACCGGATCGCGCTGCGCGTCCTTGAGAATCACCATCTGGCCATCGAGCTCGTCGGCGGCCCCCGTCTTGAGACGCAGCAATCGATCCTTGCCGGTTCGCCCCGCCACGGCATGCACCGTCGCAGGGTCCAGTGTGAGCGGGATCGCCGCACGACCGGGACCGTAGAACACACCGGGGATCTGCCCCGCGCTGCGCAGCTTGCGCGCCAGGCCCTTGCCGTGGGCGGCACGGCGCTCGACCAGAATCTCGTTCGACTCCATCGTCACATTTCCTCGAATGACACGTCTCGAAAAGGCAGATGCTCGGCGAATCTGCCGAGACTCACACGAACAGATCGCTGAGAGAATCGTTGTTCTGGATGCGGCGGATCGAGTCGCCGATCAGCGGTGCCAGCGACACGACCTTGATCTTTCCGCACGCCTGCGCGGCCTCGGTCAGCGGGATCGTGTTGGAGACCACGATCTCCTTGAGCGGGCTCTCTTCGATGCGCTTGACAGCCGGTCCCGAAAGAACCGCATGCGTGCAGCACGCATAGACCGCCTTTGCGCCGTTTTCGCGAATCGCCTTGGCTGCCTGCGTGAGTGTGCCCGCAGTATCCACCATGTCGTCACAGATCACGGCAACCTTGTCGCGCACGTCGCCGATCACGTTCATGATTTCGGCGACGTTGGGCGCGCTGCGCCGTTTGTCGATCATCGCCAGCGATGCTCCGATGTTCTTCGCGTACGCCCGCGCGCGCTCGGTACCACCCGCGTCGGGCGAGACCATCACCACCTGCTCGCCGTCGAAGCGCTCGGCGATGTACGGCAAGAACACGGGCTTGGCGTAGAGGTTGTCGACGGGGATGTCGAAGAATCCCTGGATCTGCCCCGCGTGCAAGTCCACCGTGAGGACACGCGAAGCCCCCGAAGACGTGAGCAGGTTGGCAACCAGCTTGGCGGTGATCGGCACCCGGGGCGCCACCTTCCGGTCCTGCCGCGCGTATCCGTAATACGGCAACACGGCGGTGATCCGGTCCGCCGAGGCGCGTCGGAACGCATCGATCAAGAGCAGCAACTCCATCAGGTGATCGTTGACCGGCGACGACGTGGACTGGACGACGAAGACGTCGCGCCCGCGCACGTTCTCGTTGATCTCCACTCGGATCTCGCCGTCGCTGAAGCGTGTGACCATCGCCTTGCCCATCGGAATGCCGAGGTAGGCGCAGATCTCTTCGGCGAGTGCCGGATTCGAGTTCCCCGAGAAGACCTTCAGCGATGCCAAAACGTGCTCCCGCAGGACGAGTCGTTGGAATTTCGGGGTCGCGGATGCCGCGTCGCGGCACGGCCGTCAAAGGTAAACGCGCTTACCTACCGCACGACTGCTCGGATGTCAAACCAGGCCCTCGATGGAACCACGAACGATTTCGGGGATCTTCGACGATGCAAGATGCGATCGGGCTGGGGTGCCAGGATTCGAACCTGGATAACCGGCTCCAAAGGCCGGCGTCCTGCCGTTGGAC
>CAYUSL010000475.1:0-5159 GCA_964447125.1 uncultured bacterium
CCCGCGGAACCGCGTGATCGTGCCACGTGATGTTGGTCGCCTTCTGCTCAGCCATCGTCGACGTCTCCCTCCACCTCTACCGGCGGAAATGATCGAAAACCGACGAGTCTAGTCCCACCGCGACAGCGACGGAAAGGCCGTCATTCCGTGTGGGTCGGATCGGTATCGATCGACCGAACCGCGTCCGGGTGTCGAGAAGAGAGGCGCCACCCGACCTGGGGCGCCGGCTGCCCATCTGCCCTCCATTCTTCGACCTCGACGACCGCACCTGAAGCGTCCGACGACGTCACCCTCACCCGACCGTCCGTGGCTGGGTTCACGAAGAAGAGCTCCATTTCCGGCCAGACGCCCTTGGGGAGGCCCGCGTCGATGCGAAGCCGGCTCAACCGTCGACGATCCGGCGCGCTGCCGGGCTCGCGTGGCGGCTCCTCGATGACGCGCTGCTCGACGATCTCGGTGACGACCGCGGAAAGCGGCTCGCGCAACAGACGGCTCGTCAACGCGGCGGGCCCGTCGGGCAGCCCGCGAACACCGAGCTTCTCGTTGCCGAGCCGCCAGAGTTGGCGCGGTCGAACCAGCCGCTGTGGCTCGAAGCCTGAGTTCACCTGGTTCGCGAAGCTCGCAAGCTCCTCATCGGCGACGAGGTACCGACGCGCTCCCCAGCGCACCACGTTCAGACGCAGCGCGAGCAAGGATCGCTGCAGCTTCGAGGACGAGAGTGTCGGCAGGAGAACGAGGGTGTCCCCCTCCTGCTGAACACGGCCCACGCGCTGGTCGCCGATGCCGTATTCGCCCTGCTGTTGGAACGCGAAACCGCTGCGCGGCGCGAGCAACAGCCAGCGGCTGCGCGCGAGCGAGTCGTCGCTCCCGTCCACGTATTCCCCGGCCCAATCGTGCGAATCGCCGAGCTGGCCGAGCTCCCCACGGATCGCACCGACCTGATGCTCGAGCTCGGCGGTGCCGTGCTCGCTGAACCGCGGATCGTGACGATCCACCCAGGGAGCGATTCGAGGCGAGTCAGCGATCGCTGTTGCGCACGTGATCAACCACGCGACGCATGGCACAGCGATTCTCATGCCGGGCGAGATGCAGCGGCACTCGTTCGCTCCGATTCCCATGGGCACCGCCGGCGGTACGACACGCTCACGCGCGACACGATCGTATGCCCAACCGCCTTCGCGGGATACGCGGCGGACACGAGTGCGAGCAGGAACTGCGCGCCGCGAGCGCGGCCAGCACGAACGCGCGTGCGGTATTTTCGCGGCCATGGACGAGCCCCAGATCAGGGTGGACGCGCGGCGACCGGAAGAGTCGATTCAGGACTGGCTCGCGCGAGTCGATCCGGAGCTACTGGTAGCGGCGGAAGAAGTGGACGTCATCTCGCTCGATGCCGCGCTCGCGCTGAGCCCCCTGGAACGGCTGCGCGCCTGCACACGGGCCGCCCGTGGCTTGGCGAGCTTCCGACGTGTCTCGACCTGAGCAAGCGGACATCGCGGCGTTGCTTCGCGAGCTGGTCCTGGCCGGGGTCGAGTTCGTCGTCATCGGCGGAGCCGCGGCCGTGCTGCACGGAGCTCCGATCACCACCCGCGACCTCGACATCGCTCCGGAACGAAGTCTCACCAACAGCGAGCGCCTCGCCGGCGTTCTTCGAGCGCTAGGCGCGACCGTCCGCGATCCCGCTGGACGCGACCATTTAGCGCGTGCCAGACACACGCCGCCGCGCGACGAGCCGGACGACCTGCGTCACGCAGCTCCACAGCAGCACACCGAGCCAGAGGCTGATCTCGAGGACGTTCTCGACGCACAGCGGACACGTGAGTCGATAGCGGGAGTCGACGAATCGCTGCACCAGAAGGCGCCCGGGTACGAAGGGCATCTGAAAGGCGAGGTCCAGCCACCCCGTACCGCGCGACACGTCCAGCCCGCCCAGACGTCCGACCAACGAGTGCACGAGGGTCCAACTCAGGAGCGCCATCGCAGCCAGCGCGAACGAGGTGCGAATGCGCGTCCTGCCGCTCGCGCGGTCCTCCGCACCGAACTTCCGCCATTCGACGAAGCCCGCGAGCGCGAGGAACGCGGGCAGCAAGAAGAATTGCGCGAGGCTCAAGCCGGCGGCGTGGACTGGCGACAAGCGTCGAGGAACGCCTGAAGGAGCGGTGCCGAGTCGAGGTGCCCCTGGGCGTCCCTCTTCATCCATTCGGGATGCCACTGGACACCCACGGTGAAGCGGGCCTTGGGATCTCGCACCGCCTCGACAATCCCTTCCTCCGACCACGCCGCGGGCTCGAGCACCGGCGCCAAATCCTTCACGCCTTGGTGGTGGATGCTGTTGGTGATCGCGTGCTCCAAACCGTAAAGCGCGTGCAGCCACGAGCCCGGCTTGATGCTGAGGCCGTGGTTGAGCTCGTCGTAGATCACCGCATCGCGGTGCGGCTTCACGGCCACACCCTGCTGAACGAGATCCTGGTAGAGCGTTCCGCCGAGGGCCACGTTGAGGAGCTGGTGACCGCGACAGACGCCGAGCACCGGCTTGTCGTGGCGGCGAAACGCGTCGAGCAAGGCGATCTCGTAGGAGTCGCGGTCGGCGTCGCCACACCACTCGGGCTTGAGCGGTTCCTCGCCGTAGCTGGTCGGCGAGACGTCCGCGCCGCCCGAGAGCACCAGTCCATCGAAGTGCTCGGCGGTCTCGTCGAGGGCGTCGCGATCGCGGAGGTCGGGCACGAGAAACGGCAGCGCGCCACCCGAACGCAGCCATTCCAAGAGCGACGCCTCGGAATATTGGAGCGGCTTGCCGATGTAGAACGGCCGGTCGCGGGACGCGGCCATGAAGTTGGCCGACACGGCGATGAATAGCGAGCGTCGCTTGCGGGGATTCATGCCTCGATCACTCTCTGCGCAGACGCAAAAACGTCACAGGGCCTGCGAATAGAGTGTCTTGAAATCGTCGCGGGTGCAGGGCTTGGGATTCGAGCGGTGGCACGAGTCTTCGAATGCCAAGTCGGCCAAGTGATCGACGTGGCTCGCCTCGACGCCCACTGCACCGAGACGCGCGGGGATGCCGATCACCTGGGCCAGCTCGCGGACGAAGCGGAGGGCGCCGCGCGCCAGCTCGGCGTCGGTGCCGGCGCCGCCGACCACCGAGCCGATGCGCGCCAGCCGATCCCGGCTCACGTCGGCGTTCCATTCCATCACCCGCGCCACCAGGATCCCATTGGCGAGGCCGTGGTGGAGGTGGCAGACGGCCGAGAGCGGATGCGCCAGGGAGTGCGTCGCACCGAGCCCCTTCTGGAATGCGACCGCACCCATGAGCGAGGCCATCGCCATGCCCGCCCGCGCTTCGAGGTCTTGCCCGTTCTCCACCGCGCGACGCAGGTAGAGACTCACCTGGCGGATGCCTTCGAGCGCGACGCCATCGCAGAGCGGATGGTAGCCGGTGGCGAGGAACGCCTCGACGTTGTGGGTGAGCGCGTCCATCCCGGTCGCGGCGGTGACCGCGGGTGGCAGTCCCACCGCCAGCTCGGGATCGATCACCGCGAACCTGGGCATCAGGTACGGGCTGAACACCACCACCTTCTTCTCGATCTGGGTGTTGGTGATGACCGTGCTGCGTCCGACCTCGCTGCCGGTGCCGGCCGTAGTGGGAACCGAGATCACCGGCGGCACGTCGGACCGCACCTTCTTCCAGCCGTCGAGGGCGTCGTCATACTCGAAGATCGAGCCCGAGTGGCTCGCCATGAGCACCACGGCTTTGGCGACGTCGAGCGGCGAGCCACCGCCCACACCCACCACACCGTCGCAGCCACCCTCGCGATAGACGGCGAGCGCGCCGTCGACGTCCTTGACCGTGGGGTTTCCTTCGACCGCGTCGAACACCGAGACCTGCATTCCCGCCTTGGCGAAGATCTCGCGGATGCGCGGAAACACCGGTGTGCGCGCCAGTCCCGAGTCCGTGAGAAGCAGCGGTCGCTTCATCACGCTCTTGGCGAGCTCCGGAAGAAGCTCGACGGCACCGACGCCGAAGCGGATCTGGGTAGGAAACGCGAAAGAATGAATGTCACTCATGGGGTCCTCGGAGGCACGGTAACGACCGTGACGTTTGCCGTGGGTCCGCGCAGATACCCGGCGGGGGAGAACCCCGCCCCACGGTCGTGCTCGGCATCACTCTCGATTGGATGAGGGAGCGGTCGCTCAGACGAGCTCGAGGTAGCGATCGAGCTCCCAGTTCGTCACGGCCGCCTGGTACTGACGAACTTCCCAGCGTCGCGTCGCCACGTAGTGATCGACGAACGCATCGCCGAACCACTCCCGCGCAACGCCGTTTTGCTCGAAACGATCGGTGGCCTCGCCGAGCGAGCGCGGCAAGTTCTCGTACTTGCCCGCCTTGTCCTCGTAAGCGTTTCCCTTGCAGAGGTCCGGCAGCTTGAGGCCCTTCTCGATGCCGTGGGCACCCGACGCCAGACACGCGGCGAAAGCGAGGAACGGATTGGTGTCCGCGCCCGCAAGCCGCATCTCCACGCGGGTGGCCTTGGCGCCGGGGCCGGTGATGACGCGCGTGGCCGTGGTGCGGTTCTCGAGACCCCACGTCGCTTTGGTCGGCGCCCAGGTGTTCTCGACTAAGCGCTTGTAGGAGTTGATCGTCGGGCAATAGAGCAGCGCGAACTCGGGCAGCGTTCGCACCATGCCGGCGAGGTAGTGGCGAAAGAGCTTGCTCATGCCGTACGAGTCCGCGCCCTTGGCGAAGAGGTTCTCGGTGCGCGCCGGGTTCCACAGGCTCTGGTGAATGTGGCCACCACAGCCCGGCAGGTTCTTGTTCACCTTCGCCATGAACGTCGCGAGCAGCCCGCGGCGCGCAGCGATCTCCTTCACGCCGGTCTTGAAGAGCGCCGCGCGTATCGCCGAGCGCACCGCGTAGTCGTAGGCGATGGCGGTCTCGTAGACGCCGGGGCCGGTCTCGGTGTGCATGCCTTCGATGGGCACGTCGTAGGTGTTCATCCATTCGATGATCGACGTGACTAGATCGCTGTACGTGCTGGCACGCAGCACGCTGTAGCCGAACATCCCTGGCGACAGCGGCTCGAGGTCCATCCAATTCTTCTTGCGTGCAGAGGCTGCGGTCTCGTTGAAGAAGAAGTACTCGTACTCGGCCGACATGAGCGGGC
>CAYUSL010000476.1:0-5145 GCA_964447125.1 uncultured bacterium
CCGGTGATGGTGCTGTTGGCGACCGTCGAGTTGTTGCCGCTCGACGACTTGTTGCCGAGGCCGCCGCCGTGGAGCACCGCCGTGTTGCCGTCCAGCGTCACCCGGTTGAGCACCAACCCGCCCTGGTTCCACACCGCGCCGCCGAAGCCCTGGTCGGTGATGTTCACCGGGTCGTTGTTGGTGGCGAAGTTGAGTGTGAAGACGCTGTCTTGGATCTCGATGTTCTGGGCGGCGATCGAGTTGTAGATGGCGCCGCCCTTGCCCTGAGTCGCCTTGTTGCCGTCGAACTTGCAGTTCTTGAAGATCGTGGTCTCGTCGTAGTCGACGGCGTTGTAGAGGCCACCACCGCCGCCCAGGCTCGGGTTGCCGCCCTGGCCGGTGCCGTTCAGCGACTCGTTGTCGTTGAACTGGACGTTGTCGAGAAGCCAGAAGTAGCCGGTGGTGCCGCCGCCGGTGAAGTACGCCGCGCCACCGTTGAGCGCCGCCTTGTTGTTGGAGAACGTGACGTTCTTGATGGTGACTTGGGTGCTCGACCCACTCAGGTAGAGCGCACCGCCGTCGGTCGCTTGCGCCTCGTTCTGGTCGAACGTGACTCCGTCCATGAAGAACGCGTCACCGCCCGAGCTGTTGATGGCGCCGCCGCCCGAGGAGATGGCCTTGTTGTCCTGGAACAGCACGCCCTGGAAGATCAGGCTCGTGCCGGTGTTGAGGATCGCGCCGCCGCCGCCGTCCCAGGCGTTCTGGAACGTCAGCCCGACGATCTTCACGGTGTGGTCCGAATCGCCGATGGTGCGGAAGATGCGCTTGCTGCGCGCCTGACCGCCTCCGTCGATGGTGACGTTGCCGTTGATCTCGATCGGGCCGCTCGACAGGTTCGAGGCGACGAAGATCTCGTCGGCGTCCTGGGCGAGCGTCACGTTGTTGACCGAGAAGTTGATGACGTCGACCGTCGGATCGGGATCACCGGCCGGGCAGTCGGCGTACGTCGTGGGCGTGTTGTTGGCGTTCTGCGAGGCGTTGATGATCGCCTCGCGCAGCGTGCAGTCGCCGTCGTTGCCGTCCGGATTCTTGGCGTCCGTGCTGACGTCCACGGTGAACGTCTTGGCGAGTGTCGATCGCGGAGACAGCGCGCCGAGTGCCAGCGCCGTCAGCGCGCCGAGGAAGACGCGCGTGAGCACCACGGATCGAGGAACACCACGAGACTTCCGAGACGCCATGAGCAACCTCCGGGCTTTGCCCCGTCGGACGGGGCGAACGAGATCCAGGTCGATCGAGGCGGGACTCTTACGCCCTTCCCGACGGTGACGCAAGCAAAGAAACGTGCGGAATTGTCGGAGTTTGCAAGCGATCGTCGACGTGCGTCGCGAACCGCAGCCGGCGCCGTCGGAACGCGCGCGCGGCTCACGCCGTACGCAGATGCCGACGCCGCCACAGGCGCTCGAGCGCCTCGAGCCCGGGCAAGCGTGCGAAGCGCACGCCGTGGCTCACCGATACCAGCTCGCCGAGGACCACGAGCGTGAGACCCCAGATGCGTCGCCCCCCGTAGACGTAGGACGGGAGCACCCAGTCGGTGCCGGCGAAGTGCCATTCGAGCGGTACGCGATTGCGTTCGTCGGCGAAGAAACGGAGCGGCACCCAGACCACCTCGCGAATCTCGTGGCTGAGCTTCCAGCGCGGACGGGAACGGGTGAGCTGGTAGACGAATGGGCGCACCAGCATCGGGATGGGTTTCTCGTGGGCACGGGTCACGAGATCGCCGAGCCCCGACGGCAGACGCTCGCCGAAGCGTTCGATGGCGAGCCCGGTCTCCTCGACCAGCTCGCGCTCGGCCGTCACGCGCAAGTCCCGATCCTCGGCATGACGCCGGCCCCCTGGGAAGGACATGTGTCCGGACCAGGGATCGCCCTCGCGCTCGGCGCGCCGCGCCAGCAACACCTCGATGCCGCGACGCGACGAGTCGCGCAGCACCACCGCGACGGCGGACTGCACCACCACGCGGCCGAAGCGGATGCGCCGCGGACGGCGCGCAGCGAGGCGTTCGGCCAGCTCGTCGACGGACATCATGGGATCAGGTCCGCCGCAAGACGTAACACCGCACGGACACGCGAGCCAGACGACGCCGCTCGAGCAGTGGCGCCGACGCTTTCTCGAAAGCCCGGTGGATTCTCGAGAATTTCTCGCCGGACCGGGCTCGGTCGCGTGCGCCCCCGGAACCGGTCACTCGCACGATGCAGCATTTCCCCATCCGTTTCGGCGGCGCTCCGACCCCACCAGCGCCTGGTCCTGGGGGCTCTCCATGAGACCCCATCTTGACTACAAGAATTTGACGCTCGCGTGACGAGCGTCTTGTTTTCGCCGTTGAATTTTAGGAAGATCGGCCTCCGGGCGTCCGGTCGAAATACATCCAACGGAGGGGGTCTACATGAGAAGCCGAGCAGGTCTAACGTGGTGGGCCGCATCCCTCGCCTTCCTGGCGGGGTTCGCGGTTCTCTTCCTGGCGACGCCGCGCGCGGCGCACGCACAGGCTGCAGCCGCCGGGGCCAAGCCTTCGGCCGCTGCGGCGGCCGCGGAAGAGTCGGAGGAAGTGACGGTCACGGGTACGCGCATCGGCCGCGACAACCTCGAGGAGTATGCGCCGATCGCAGTGGTGAACTCGAGCCAGATCGAGGCCTCCGGCGTACAGTCGGTCCACGAGCTGCTCACCCAGCTCCCGTCGGTGACGCTCCAGGGCATCAGCCGCAACGACAACAACGGTGGCCAGGGCCTCGCCTTCGTCGACCTGCGCAACCTCGGCGTGGACCGGGCTCTGGTGCTGGTCAACGGCAAGCGCTTCGTCACCAGCAACAGCGACGTGTCCGAAGCGGTCGACCTGAACAACATCCCGGTGGCCATGATCGACCGCATCGAGGTTTCGCTCGACGGCGGCTCGGCGGTGTACGGCTCGGACGCCATCGGCGGCACGATCAACATCATTCTCAAAGACAATTTCGATGGCTTCCAGTTCGACGCCTTCGGCGGAATCACGGACAAGGGCGACGGGGACGCCATCCAGCTCTCGGGGGTCTGGGGCGCCAACAACGATCGCGGCAACATCACGATCATGACGGCGTGGGTCCAGTCGGGAGAGGTAGAGCAGAAGGACCGCAACTGGTCGAGATTCCCGGTGGTTGGCTCGTTCTTCAACGAGGACGGATCGATCTCGAAGATCTACGGCTCGGGTTTCCGTCCCGAGAGCACGGTCCTCGACCTCGGCATCTACTTCCGTCCCGATCCGGCGACCGGTGCCAGCTATCAGCCCGCAGGCACGCTCGAGGTCACCGAGCTGGGCGGTGATCGTTACAACTACGGTGACGACCAGTGGCTCACGGGCCAGCAGACCCGGTACTCGGTCGGCGGGATCGGTCACCTGGACCTGAACGACCACGTGACCGCATACATGGACGGTCTGTTCACCTACCGCCAGAGTGCCCAGCGGCTCGCCCCCGAACCGATCGGCGGCGGCAGCAACACCCATCCCAACGGCTGGATCATGCCCGTCACCAACCCGCTCATTCCGGCGGACGTTCAGGAGCTGATCGCCAGCGAGCTTGGGCCCGACGCCGAGTTCATCAGTCTGTCGCGCCGCATGGCCGACTTCGGCCAGCGCGTCTACCGGAACGATACGGACACGTTCCGCGTCGTGACCGGCCTCAAGGGTGAGATCGTCGATCACTGGAACTACGACACGTTCCTCAACTACGGCCGCAACACCCACACGCAGCGTTCCACCAACCTGACCAACCTCACCCGGTTGCTCGAAGCGAGCGATCCCGAGGTGTGTGCTGCCAACGCCGACAAGGGATGCGTGCTGGCCGACGTCTTCGGCGCCAACACGATGTCGCAGCAGGCGATCGACTACATCCGCTACACCGGCGTCCAGACCAAGCAGCACGAGCAATTCAACCTCGGCCTGTCCGTGACGGGTCCGATCGTGAAGCTGCCTGCGGGCGACCTCAAGATCGCGGTCGGCGGCGAGTACCGCGACGAAGAGGGCTTCAATCAGCCGGACCCGGTCCAGATCCTCGGCGATTCGGCCAACGACGCACAGGGCCCGACCAAGGGTGGATACACCCTCGGTGAAGTGTTCGGCGAGGCGAGCATCCCGGTCCTCAAGGACCAGGGCCTCAAGGAGGTCACGTTCGACATCGCTGGCCGGTACACGAACTACGACACCTTCGGTGACGACTTCGTCTACCGCGGCGGACTGAGCGTGGCGCCCGTGAGCGACATCCGCTTCCGCGCCGTCTACGGCACGGCATTCCGCGCTCCCAGCATCAACGACCTCTACGGCGGCAGCGTGCGCTCGTTCAACACCGCCCAGGACCCGTGCAACGACTGGGACACGAATCCGGACATCGATCCGGTGGTGCGCGCCAACTGTCAAGCCGCCGGCATCCCGGAAGGCTACAGCCAGCTCGCGCTCGGCAACGATCAGGTTCCCACCGACATCGGCGGCAACCCGAACCTGGACGCCGAGACCGCAGACACTTGGAGCGTCGGGTCGGTCTTCACCCCGACCTTCATCGAGAACTTCTCGTTCACGATCGACTACTACTGGATCACCGTCGACAACTCGATCAACAACCCGGACGAGCAGACGATCCTCGACAACTGCTACGGCGAGGCGGGTCTCGGCCATCCGGATTGCGCTCGCATCCGGCGTGATCCCAACGGCCAGATCATCGAGGTCAACGCGACCCAGCAGAACCTGGGCAAGGAGTTCACCGACGGCATCGACTTCTCGGCGAACTACAAGTTCGACCTCGACAAGGTCGGCGCCGGCGACGTGGGCACCATCGGTCTCGGAATCAACGGCAACTACTTGCTTCACTACAACCAGTTCGACGACCTGGGCGTCGAGAGCAAGCTCGGCGGCACCATCGCCGGCCTGACCGGCAACTACGCCACCTGGAAGTGGTACCAGACCACCAGCTACTCGCGCGGTGGCTTCTCGTTCAACAACATCATCCGCTTCATCGGCGACGCCCAGTCGCTCGAGGTCGCGCCAGGCGATCCATTCCAGCGCGTGCACGCGGTGTCCTACTGGGACATCGAGGGCAGCTACTCGTGGGACAACTACACGGTGTCCCTCGGCATCAACAACCT
>CAYUSL010000477.1:0-5115 GCA_964447125.1 uncultured bacterium
ACCCGGTGCCAGCGGCACCGCACGAGCGCAGCGAGTGACTCGGGGGTGGGGCCCCGCCGAGACCGCGCTCTTGGCGGGGCGGGGGGCTTGAAAACCCCCTCGTGGGAACCATGAGCACGTTCATCCAGCAATTGCTGAACGGTCTCGCGTGGGGCTCGGTCTACGCGCTGATCGCGCTCGGCTACACGATGGTTTACGGCGTCTTGAAGCTCATCAACTTCGCCCACGGCGAGGTCTACATGATGGGCGCCATGACGGGTTATTACGTCGGGCGCTGGGTGCAGAAGGCCGAGCTGCCGATGGCGCTCCGGCTGCCGGCGACGCTCCTCGGCGCGATGCTCGCGTGCGCGGTGCTGGGCTTCGCCATCGAGCGCTTGGCGTACCGACCGCTGCGAAACGCGAGCCGCCTCTCCGCGCTCATCACCGCGATCGGCGTGTCGCTGTTGCTGCAGAACGCCGGGCAGCTCGTGTTCGGCGCCGATCCCAAATACTTCCCGCAGGTGATGAGCTACGCCGAGGTGGTCAACACCGGCGGTGTGGTGCTCTCGAACATCCAGCTCGTCATCATGGTGACCGCGGTGGCGCTCATGGCGGCGCTCCATCTCTTCGTGCAGAAGACGCGGCTGGGTCGCGCGATGCGTGCGGTGGCCAACGACAAAGCCGCCGCCCAGCTCGTGGGGATCTCCGTCGATCAGATCATCGCGCTCACCTTCGTGATCGGCTCGGTGCTGGCCGCTGCAGCGGGTGTGTTGGTTGGGCTCTCGAACCCCAAGGTCGAGCCGCTGATGGGCATCATGCCGGGCCTCAAGGCGTTCGTGGCGGCGGTGCTGGGCGGGATCGGCAACATCGTGGGTGCGATGCTCGGCGGAGTGCTCCTCGGGCTGGTGGAGACGGGCGTCTCGGCCGTTGGCCTCTCCACCTACCGTGACGCGATCGCGTTCGCGTTGCTCATCGCGTTCCTGTTGTTCCGGCCCACCGGTCTCATGGGCCGACCAGACGTCGAGAAGGTCTGAGGGATGGCGCGCAACCCCACGCTCAGGCTCGTGCTCCAGATCGCGGCGACGATCGCGCTGCTGAGCCTGTGGGCGCTGGTGCTGGCGCCGCGCATCAATCCCTATCAGCTCCAGGTGGTGAGCTACATCGGCATCAACATCGTGATGGCGGTGTCGCTGAACCTGATCAACGGCCACACCGGGCAGTTTTCGATCGGTCACGCCGGCTTCATGGCGCTCGGCGCCTACGGTTCTGCGGCCATCACGTTCTACGGCGGGCCACACGTGTTGCCGTGGCTGGCTGAAACACTGGGGTTGCCCACGGTGGTGGCGAATGGGCTTTTGCTCAACGTCGCCATGCTCGCAGGTGGATTGCTCGCCGCGCTCGCAGGCTTGGTGGTGGGAATCCCGACGCTCCGGTTGCGCGGCGACTACCTGGCGATCGCGACGCTCGGCTTCGGCGAGATCATCCGCGTGATCATCCTGAATCTGGACGTGGTGGGCGGCGCGCGCGGTTTCACCGACATCCCCGAGCTCGCGGGGCCGTTCTGGATCTTCGCGTGGGCGATCGTGACCGTGACGGTGATCGCGCGCGTGGTCGGCTCGACGCGCGGCCTGGCGTTCCTGTCGATCCGCGAGGACGAGATCGCCGCCGAAGCGGTGGGAATCTCGACCACCCGCACCAAGGTCGGCGCGTTCCTCTTGGGCGCTTTCTTCGCGGGGATCGGTGGCGGGCTCTTCGCCCACAATCTCACCTACCTGCACACCAACACGTTCACGTTCATGAAATCGATCGAATACATCGCGATGGTGGTGCTCGGCGGCATGGGGAGCATCACCGGCTCGGTGGTGGCGGCGATCGTGCTCACCACGTTGCCCGAGGCGCTGCGCGCCATCGACAAGTACCGCATGGTGATCTACGCGGCGCTGCTCATCGTGCTGATGCTGACGCGTCCGCAGGGGCTCATGGGCCGCCGCGAGCTCAGCTTCGACGCCATCCGGCGGAAGCTCACGCGCCGTGGCCGAGCCGCCGCGCAAGGCGGAGTGGCAGCGTGAGCGCTCCGCCGATCCTCGCCGTCGAGGGCGTGACCAAATGCTTCGGTGGGCTCACCGCCGTCTGTGAGCTCGACCTTCGCGTCGAGATTGGTGAGCTGGTCGGCATCATCGGCCCCAACGGCAGCGGCAAGACCACGGCGTTCAACTTGATCACCGGCTTCTACGAGCCGACGCAGGGCGCGATCCGGCTGGCGGGAAAGCCCATCCACGGGCTGCGCACGCACCAGATCAACCGCGCGGGGATTGCACGCACCTTCCAGAACATCCGGCTCTTCCCGGAGCTGACTGTGCTCGACAACGTGCGCGTGGCGCTGCACCGACGGGCGCGCACACGGCCGCTGGCGCGCGTGCTGCGCACCCGCAAATTCCTCGACGAAGAACGGGCGCTCGGTCGTGCGGCGATGGAGCTGCTCGAGCGCTTCGAGCTGGCGCGCTTCGCGTTCAGCACCGCGCGCAACCTGCCCTACGGCGAGCAACGGCGGCTCGAGATCGCGCGCGCGCTCGCGACCCAGCCGCGGCTCTTGTTGCTCGACGAGCCAGCCGCGGGGATGAACCCCACCGAGAAGCACGATCTCGCCGAGCTCATCCGACGGGTGAAGGACGAGTTCGAGCTCACGGTGCTGCTCATCGATCACGACATGAAGGTGATGATGGGGCTCTGCGAGCGGCTCCTGGTTCTCGACCACGGCGAGACGATCGCACAGGGCACGCCGGAGGAGATCCAGAAAGATCCCAAGGTGATCGCCGCGTATCTGGGCGCGGACGCCGTGGCGTGAGCGCAGCGATGGACAGCGAGGCGATTCTCACGCTCGAAGGGCTCTCGGTTTCGTACGGTGCGGTGCGGGCGCTCACGAACGTCTCGATCGACGTTCACGCCGGCGAGATCGTGACGCTGCTCGGCAGCAACGGCGCCGGAAAGAGCACGCTGCTCAAAGCGATGTCCGGGCTGGTGCCCGTGCAACAGGGGCGCATCGTCTACCGGCGCGACGGCGACACAGTCGATCTCACGCGCATCCCCGCGCACAGGATCGTGGGGCTCGGTGTGGCGCACGTTCCCGAGGGGCGACGTGTGTTCGCGAGCCTGACGGTGCTCGAGAACCTCGAGATGGGGGCGTTCTTGCGTCGCGATGCCGCTGGCATCCGCACCGATCTCGACGAAGTCTTCGAGCTCTTCCCGCGGCTCGCGGAGCGCCGCACGCAGCGCGCCGAGACGCTCTCCGGGGGCGAGCAGCAGATGCTGGCCATCGGGCGCGCGCTGATGAGCCGGCCGCGCGTGCTGCTCATGGACGAGCCGTCGCTCGGGATCGCGCCGCTTCTGGTCAAGACCATCTTCGAGACCATCCGCGACATCAACGCGTCGCGGCGCACCACCATCGTGGTGGTCGAGCAGAATGCGCGCGTGGCGCTGGGCATCGCCCATCGCGGCTACGTGCTGGAAGTGGGCGAGATCGTCCTCGCCGGTACGAGTGCCGAGCTCGCCGGCAACGACGAGGTGCGCAAGGCGTATCTCGGCGGCTGATGGGCGCGGACGGCGCGGCGTCGCGCCGCCGGAAACGATTCGACCACGTGGGCGGATGCCCGTGACCGCCGAGAAGACATCGGCAGCGCTGCCGGCCTCGGTGGCAGGTGGGCCTGTGACACGATGGCGTCGCATCGCGGCACGCGTGACGCGAGTCGCGCGCGCCGTGCTGATCTTCGCGCTCAACGGGATCGCGATTCGGGTGCTCTGCCCGTTCGCGTACCTCTCGATGGTCACCGTGAGCGCGCTCACTCACGCGTTGGTCACCTCGAGCATCTGCCTGGGCGTGGTGGGCCTGATCGCGTTCGAGCGGATGGGTCCCGGACACGGCTTGCGGTGGCACCTCGCTCACGTCGCTTCGCGCGTCTGGGTGATCCGCAGCCGCCGCTTCCAGCTCATCGCGGCGATCATCTTGGCGCCGACGGGATTCCTCGCCGTGATGGGCCTCGCGCCCTCGTTCGTTTCCGAGCTCGCGTCGGAAATGGTCGCCGTGCGCTCGCTGGTGACGGGCAACGCCGCGTATCGTCTCACGCTCGCTGCGGATGGGAGCTGGCTCGCGGCGACGCATACCCACGGAGCGAGGAAAGGGCTTTCGCTCATCCAGGATCCGGCGTCGGACGATCCGCTCGTGAAGTTCGTGCCGCTCGACGCTGCGGATCCCCACGACGCGACCTACCTGCCCGGCGACCACCGGTTCTTGGTTCACGACGACCCGCTCTCGTGCAATCGGGGCACGCCGAACGCGCTCGGCGGACACGACGGTGTCTTCGTCGTCGACGCGGCGAGCGGGCGCTCCTATCCGCAGCTCGATCTCTTGAACACGCATCGCTCCGAGCTCGACGTGCGCACCGGTCGCCTCTACCTCCTCCTGCGTACGGAGAATCGCGTGGTCGCGACCACGCCAGCTCGGTTCCTGGCTGGCGAGTCCGGCCGCGATCCGAGCTGGCTCGTTCCGGGCGTATCGCTGCTGCTCGACATCGCGCTCGACCCAGTGCGCGAGCACCAGGCGTATCTGCTCGGCGAAGATCACTCGACGGGGCTGGTTGCGCTCGACTCGGCGAGCGGCGCGATGCGTTCGTTACAGGTCGGCGCGGGGCAGTCGGGGCTCGCGGTCGATCCTCGGGGCGAGCGAATCTTCGTGGCGCGCTGGGTCGCGCAGCGCATCTCGGTCATCCGAGCGGAGCCGCTCAGCGTGGAGCGCGAGGTGACCTTGCTCGGGGGCCCGCGCAAGATCGCGACCCTCGGCGAGCTGCCCGCGATCGCCGTGCTGACTTACACGGGCAAAGCCGTGTTGTTCGTCGATACCCAGCGATTCGAGACGTTGGGGCGCATTCCAGCCTGCAGGCTGGGTCGCGACATCGCCTACGATCCCGCGCGTCACGCTCTCTACTGGGCCGACGCTTGTGGAGTGCACCGGGCTTCGCTCAGCGCCGCGTGGCTCGCGGCGCTCGCCGCTGGCCGCTCGAGCGCGGACCCATGACGTCCGCGTCGCGCTTGCCCATCCCGCCGCGGGCGACACTTCGACGACGTGCCGCCGAACAAAACGAA
>CAYUSL010000478.1:0-5091 GCA_964447125.1 uncultured bacterium
GATCGGGCAGCTTGTAGCCGTCGGCGGCGAAGAACTTGATGCCGTTGTCCTGGAAGGGATTGTGCGACGCCGAGATCACGGCTCCCGCGTTGGCCCGCATGTCCTGGACCAGGAAGGCGATGCCGGGAGTCGGCAGCGGCCCCACGAAGAGCGCGTCGACACCCATCGAGACGATTCCACAGCCCAGCGCTTCTTCCAGCATGTAGCCGGAGAGCCGCGTGTCCTTGCCGATCAGAATGCGCGTGCGATGACCGTGAGCGGCACGCACGCGGTGCGCCAGCGCACGGCCGAGACGCATCGCCGTTTCGGCGGTCATCGGCTCGACGTTGGCGACGCCGCGCACTCCGTCCGTGCCGAAGAGCGTGCGTACGACGGGCTTGGGGGACGCGTTCATGGCTTGCGAGCGGGGCTCTCCGTCGACGGCGCGGAAGCCGACTCGACTAGCACACGCGTCGTCGCGGGTTCAAGGCGCACGCGCTCGAACGGCGCCGGCACCGACGTGAAGAGCGTGACCGAACGCTCGCCCCTGTCGATGCCTTTTGCGTCCACCCACACCGAGACCTCGGACGAGGTGAGCGCGGCGATCGCCGAGACCGGCCCGCGCAGCGTGACGCTCGCCCGCGCCGGATCCACCGCGACTTGCTTGTTCGGCGCGACGTTTCGCACGTCGATCGCGAGATCGTCGAAGGTGCGCTCCGCCAACGCTTCGTCGATCGCCACCAACGCGACCACGCTGTCGGGTTGCACGGAACGCACCCGCGGGTCGCTGCGATCGATCGCCACCCGCTGGCGAAACGTCGCCTTCACGCCGTCGAGCTCGATGGGCAACGTGCCGATGCGGCGCAGGCCTTCGGCTTGGCTTTCCGGGACGCTCACCGTCACCCGCGACGGATCGAGGCGCGTCGAATCGCTCACCCGCCGGAAACCCGCGAGCGGCTGGCCCACGGTCACCGCGTCCACCTCCACCAGCTTCGTCACGAGCCGCTCGACGGTGACCGGGATCTCCGCCGGACTGACACGTGTGACCTCGACGCCCGGTGGCAGCGAGAACTGATCCCGCGAAATGACGAACGTCGAGGTTCCCGGCTTCACTCCGCTCAGATCGACGTGCACGCCGAGCTGGCGCGAGTCGAGCTGGGCGAGCTGCGCCCGCGAGCCAGCCACCCGAACACTAACGCGGTCGACGGCCCCCTGAACCACCACGAGCTCGGGGCTCAAGCCGCGCATCTCGAGCGGTGCGAAGAACGCCATCTCCGCGCGCTGTTCGGTGCCCACGAAACGCCACAAGGCGAGTGCCATCAGGAGCGCCGCCAGCTTGAGGCCCACGTTCCGCGTGAAGAAGTCCTTCACCGCGACTCCCTCACCGTGTCCGTCACGGCGGGCGCGAGCCCCGACGACGTCGCCCGATCCGCGCCGCGGCCGAGCAACGCGGCGAGGCGCGTCCGCAAGCGCGCGGCATCGAGGTCGCGATCGAGGGTTCCGCCGACCGCGAGGCTCACCACGCCGGTTTCCTCGGATACCACCAGCACCACCGCGTCGGACGCCTCGCTCAGCCCGAGCGCCGCACGATGGCGCGTTCCCAGCGCCCGGCTCACGTCCGGATTCACCGTGAGCGGCAAGAGCGAGCCCGCGGCCGCGATCCGGCCGCGGCTCACGATGACCGCGCCGTCGTGAAGGGGAGACCCACTCTGGAAGATCGACTCGAGGAGCTGCTTCGACAGCACGGCGTCGACGGCCATTCCGCTCTCGATGAACTCCCGGAGGCCCGTGCGCCGTTCGAGCACGATCAAGGCACCGATGCGCCGGCTCGCCAGCGACACCACCGCACGCACCAGCTCTTCGAGATTCATCTCGCTCTCGGCGAGGGCCAGACGCGAGAAGAGTGGGCTGCGTCCCAGCTCCACCAGGCCACGGCGGATCTCGTGCTGGAAGAGCACCACGATCACCAGGAAGATCGAGCCCAGAAAGGTCGAGAGCACCGCGTGGATCGTGTGCAGCCCGAAGCGGTCGGCGACGGCGTAGAGTCCCAGCACCACCGCGAGCCCCACCAGCATCTGCACCGCACGCGTGCCCTTGATGAGCACCATGATCCAGTAGAGAAACACCGCCACGATCAGCACGTCGGCGGCGTCCGTCCAGTGGAAGCCCGCGAGCACGTTGCGCAGGAGGTCGTTCACCTCGACGTCTCCCGCGGCGACGCGTCGTGGCGCAGCCGATCGGCGACGGCGAGAAACGGCCGTGCCTCGCCGGGATCGTGCAGACGCAGCACCTCGGCTCCCGCCAGCACCGCGGCCACCGCGGCGGCGAAAGTGGGGGCGGCGCGACCCTCGGGCCCCGCGCCGTCTACGACCTCGCCGAGAAACGTCTTGCGCGAAAGTCCCACGAGCAGGGGATAACCCACACGCGCGAGCTCGCCCAGACGACGCAGGATCTCCCAGTTGTGCGCGAAGGTCTTGCCGAATCCGATCCCCGGATCGACCACGATGCGATCGGCAAGGATGCCCGCGGCACGCGCCAACTCCGCGCGCGATGCGAGAAAGTCCCCGATTTCACCGACCACGTCGTCGTAGTGCGGCGCCTGCTGCATCGTGCGCGGATCGCCGCGCATGTGCATGAGCACGACGCCAGCGCCAGCGCTGGCGACCACCGCTGGCATGCGCGGATCGCCGAGCGCCGTGACGTCGTTCACGACGTGGGCGCCGAGCGCGAGCGCCTCGGCCGCCACCTCGGCCTTCGACGTGTCGATCGAGATCGCCACGTCGAGCTCGCGTGCGATGCGTTCGATCACCGGCGCCACCCGCTCGAGCTCTTCGGCAGTGGAGACCGACATCGCGCCGGAGCGCGTCGACTCGCCGCCCACGTCCACTAGATCCGCGCCTCCAGCCACGAGCGCCCTCGCCCGCTCGAACGCTGCGTCCGCCGTCGGCGCACGCCCCCCGTCATAGAACGAGTCGGGCGTCACGTTGAGGATGCCCATGACCAACGTGCGCCGCCCCAGCGCGAGGGTGCGGTTCCGTATGCGCCAGGCCGACGGCGCCGCGCACGCGAGCGAATCTTCGGCGGCGCGCGGCGAGCCCTCGCGATCGCCCGGGCTGCGCACTCGCGTCCTCGGCCGCCGCAAATCGCGACGGAACCGACGTCAGCTCTCGGGAACGAGCTTGGGGTTGCGAAGCGTCGCCGCCAGCCCCGGCAGATCGGAAGCAGGCTCCTCGGCGGAAGCGTGCGGGCGTGGCGGCGGCCGCATCTTCGAGGTGTCGCGCAACGGCGCCAGCGCTTCGCCGCGGATGATGCGGTCGATCTCGTCGCCTTCCAACACCTCGCGCTCGAGGAGCGCTTCGGCGAGGCGCCGTACCAAGTGGACGTTCTCGCTGAGCAGGCGCCGCGCCTTCTCGAAGCCCTCCGTGCAAATGCGACGGATCTCGCCGTCGATCGTCTGCGAGGTGTGCTCCGAGAAATCCTTCTGGTACGCGAGGTCGCGGCCCAGGAAGACCTGCTCCTCCCGTTTGCCGAATGCGAGCGGCCCGAGCTTCTCGCTCATGCCCCATTCACACACCATCGAGCGCGCCAGCTCGGTCGCCCGTTCGATGTCGTTTCCGGCACCGGTCGTGGGCTCCTCGAGGATCAGCTCCTCTGCGGCGCGCCCGCCGTAGAGGATTGCGATCTGACTGAGCAGGTACTCCTTCGGGTAGGTGTGCTTCTCGTCGATGGGGAGCTGCTGGGTGGTGCCGAGCGCCATACCGCGCGGGATGATCGTGACCTTGTGAATGGGATCGGTGTCGGGCAGGAGCTTGGCGACCAGGGTGTGTCCAGCTTCGTGATACGCGGTCACGCGCCGCTCCTCGTCGCTGATGATCATGCTGCGCCGCTCGGCGCCCATGAGCACCTTGTCCTTCGCCTTGTCGAAGTCGAGGGCGTCGACGTGATTCTTGTTGTAGCGCGCGGCGAAGAGCGCCGCTTCGTTGACCGTGCTCTCGAGATCGGCGCCACTGAATCCAGGGGTACCGCGGGCCAGCACTTCGAGATCCACGTCCGGCGCCAGCGGAATGCTGCGGGTGTGCACCTTCAGGATGCCCAGGCGTCCGCGTACGTCGGGGCGCGGTACCACCACGCGACGATCGAATCGTCCGGGCCGGAGCAGCGCGGGGTCCAGGACGTCCGGCCGATTGGTGGCCGCAATCAGGATCACGCCCTCGTTGGTCTCGAACCCGTCCATCTCGACGAGGAGCTGGTTCAGGGTCTGCTCGCGCTCGTCGTGCCCGCCGCCGAGCCCGGCGCCGCGGTGCCGGCCCACCGCGTCGATCTCGTCGATGAAGATGATGCAGGGCGCGTTCTTCTTGCCTTGGACGAAGAGATCGCGGACACGCGACGCACCGACGCCGACGAACATCTCGACGAAGTCCGAGCCGCTGATCGAGAAGAATGGCACCCCGGCTTCGCCGGCGATCGCGCGTGCCAGCAGCGTCTTGCCGGTTCCCGGCGCGCCCACCAGCAGCACGCCTTTGGGAATTCGTCCGCCGAGCTTGGTGAACTTCTTCGGGTCCTTGAGGAACGCGATGATCTCTTCGAGCTCGTCCTTCGCCTCGTCGACACCGGCGACGTCGTCGAAGGTGACTCGGTTCTGATTCTCGTTGAGCAGCTTGGCGCGCGACTTGCCGAAGCTCATCGCCTTGCCGCCACCGGTCTGCATCTGGCGCATGAAGACGATCCAGAGCACGACGATGACGCCGATCGGTACCAACCACGACAGCGTCATCATCACGTACGACGACGTCTGATCCTCCGGCTTGGCCTCGATCTGGACGCCGTGCTCCTGCAGGCGCGCCACGAGTGTCGGATCTTGCGGCGTGTAGGTGTGGAACTGACCGACGATGGTCTGCGCCGTTCCGGTGATGTGGTTGCCGCGTATCGTGACTTTCTTCACGTCGCCACGATCGACACGCTCACCGAACTCGCTGTAGGTGATCGTGCTGCGCCGTTCGTTGGTCGCGTTGACCAACTGAAACGCGCACAACACCATCACCAGGATGATGAGCCACAGCAGGATGTTCTTGCCGGTTTGTGAAGTCACCCGAGACCCACGACCTTTTCTCG
>CAYUSL010000479.1:0-5085 GCA_964447125.1 uncultured bacterium
CCGCGCGCGAGGTGATCTCGGTGGCGTCGGTGCGCGAGATCGCCGCCATCGTTTCGATCGACGGCATGAGCGTGGGCGGCGGCGCACCGGGGCCGTGGACGCGCCGTCTTTTCCGGGGCTATCGGGCGCTGGCGCTCGCTCGCGGCGCGGCGCTCACGAAGGAGCGCCGGACCGTGTCGTCCGCCCGAGGCAAGTCCGGACCTCGCTCGCGAACGGCGGGTTGACCCGCAAGAGCTGGCGGATCTGCACTCGAAGCTGAGCCTGCAGGTCCGCATCCGCGGGCCGCTTGGCGAGATCGCGAGCGGCCTCGCGAGCTCGCGGTGCGGCGTCCAGGCGATGCTTGAGGACGGTAGCGAGCCGCAGCAGGTCGGTCGGCAGAGAAGCGGCGAGCTGATCCAGCGAGCCGTTCGCGATCATGGGTAGCCACGGCAGCACCTGCTCCATGAGCCGCGACGCGAGGTCGATCACCTCGCCGGTACCCATCGGCTCCTCGAATCGCGCGCTCGGCGGCGACGGTTCCAGCTTCTCCTCAGCCACGCCCGACGCCTCGTCCAGTGGGTAGAGGCGATCCAAGGTCTCGGCCACTGCGGGGTCGCTGGCGAGACGTGGCTCGATCCTGAGCCCAGTGGCCGCCCGCAAGTCGTCGAGGGCGTAGAGGTTGTCGGGATCGGTCATCGCGACCACCACGCTGCGGTCCTCCCCCAACGCGAAGGGAATGGCGTTGGTCTGCCGCGCGGTAGCAGCGTTGATGAGCGACGCGGCCGCCGGATCGATCCATTGCTCGCGGAGCAGCACCGGCTCGACGTCGATTCGCCGCGCCAGGAACGCGAGCAGCACCCGCTCCTCGATGTAGTTGAGCTTGAGAAGCACGGTGCCGAGCCGCGTGCCCTCCTCTTCTTGCCAACGGAAGGCACGTGCGAGACGCGAGGGATCGATGAGACCCGCGTTGAGCAGCTCCTGACCGAGTCGCTTGGAGGGCCTGAGCGTCACGAGGGTGATCGACCTCTTTGGCGTGCGGGTGCGCGCCGCTCAGTCACAGCGCACGAATGCAGCCTCGAACGCCGTCCGCGCGAACCCGACCTTGGTCTTCACGGCGGCGCGCTCGACCGTCTTCATCTCGATCGAAAAACGCCCCGCCGCCCGCGGCTCGAGCGTGGAAGGGATGGGCGTCACGGTGCGGCGCTCGATCACGCGATCGGCTTCGTCGTAGTCGACGAAATCGACGGTCACGCTGCGTGCCGTGCCCGAGCCCGCGTTGACCACCTCGCCGACGTAGACCGTCTTGGTGCCCTCGACCAGGCTCTTGCGATTGCGGAAGATCAGCCGGCACGTGCTCGCGGGCTTGCTGCGCTCTGCGGGTGCGCGCTCACGGACGGACTCGCCGCTGGAACGCGCCGCAGGTGCTGAGCCCGGCGCAGCCTGCGGCGGGCTCGGCTCGGCGCCGGGCACGACCTCCTCAGCTCGCGAGCGCTGGGCGGGCGGAACCTTCGACGGGTTGTCGACGAAGTGCACCGCGCCGTTTTCGTCCACGTAGCGATAGAGCGCCTGCGCGGCGCTGCGCTCGGCGCCGAGCGGCAACCAGGACGCGCCGACCGCGGCGACGGCCAGTGCTGCCGCCAGGGCTCGCGTGCGTCGCGTTGCGTTCGCCGAGCCCACCGCTGCGCCGCTCCGAGCTCAGAGGTGGAATACCAAGGTGACGCCGTAGGTCACGATGTCGCCGTCGAAACGCACCGAGAAATTCTCGTTCGAGCCGAATGCCGGATCCGCGAGGCCGTTGGGGTCCGGCAACACCAACTCTCCTGCGCCGCCCAGATTGGTGCTTTCGCCGACCTGCACGTGGCGCTCCTGGATCGTCACCCACTGCAGGTGCGCGGCCACGTCGAGCAAGCCATCGAACAGGCCGTAGTAGCCGATCGCGCCCGAACCGACGTAACGATCACCCGGGTCCGTACTGAAATCGAAAGCCGAATCCGGGGTCGGCGTGGGATCCCACCAGAAACCGACGTCCACGCGAAGCGGTTCCACGGGGCGATACTCGATACCGGTCCGGATGCTGTGGATGCTCTGCCAGCCTTTGCGCCGGATCACCAGGCGCTTGTAACCCGAGGTGATGAGCGTCTCGGAAAGGCCGTCACCACCGATGCGCACCACGTCGTCGGTGCGTCCGCCGGACCAATCCACCCACACCCAATCGCCCGCGAGCATCCACTGGTCGGTGAGGCGATAGCTCACTCCGATTCCGGCTTCCTGCGGCAGCTTCATCTTCTCGCGATAGCGCTCGGTGTCGCCACGGAAATGCAGCGTCTGGAAGATCGGGTTCTTCTCGACCCCCGGTTCGAAGACGCTCTGGATTCGCCCTTCGAGGTCGGGCGTCATCGAGCTGCGATACGTCACCCCGATGCGCAGCTGCTCGTCCGGGAAGAACATGAGACCGATGCGAAAGCCCGGCGTCTGGAAGTCGAGGTTCACGTCGTTCACCGGCGAGAGACCGGTCGGGAGCTCCTGGTCGGGGCGAATGAGCACGTAGCCGTCGTCGACCCCGTTTCGCGTCGAGGCGATGCCGCACAGCGCGTTGTCCGACACGCCGAACAAGAGCCGGCAGGAGGCGCGCCCCACCGCACCGTCGCCGACGACGGTCTTGAACCAGATGTCGTTGGCGATCTGCAGGTCGAATCCGAGGCCGATCGAAAGCCATTCGGTGGCGCGGATCGCCACCGAGGGCGACCAGTTGATGAAGATCAAGCCCAGCTCCGCCGAGGAGTAGCGCGCGTCACCGAAGGCACTCGGAAACTGCGCCGCACCCGCGAACGGGACCTGGATCGGCAAGGGGACGACGTAGAGCCTGTCGCCGATCTCGAAGCCGAACGGTGTGAACGGCGTGGGTGTCCACTCGGGAAAATCCGAGTCCATGTGGATGGTCTGGCCGGGGACGATCTTCGAGTCGGCATTGAAGACCGGCTCCTGGTAGCGCAGCCGGATCGACGACACGTTCACGCTGAACATCGAGTCCGACGAGCGCTGCCCGATGAGCTGCGTCAGACCGGCGGGGTTGTAGTAGTTCGCCGAAAGGTCGTCGGCGACGCCGATGAACGCATTGCCGAGCCCGGTGGCTCGCGAACCCATCCCCAGCGACTCGATCCAGGAAGCTCCTGCGATGTCGGGCGCGACGATGCAGCCCAGGCTGGCTGCAACTGCGAACGCCGCGATCAAGCGGCCCGTTCGACGCTCGTTCCGTTTCAATGCGCCCTCCCGTCAGAAGTTGACCTCTCCTACATCCCTTCACCCGCCAAAGTCAAACCACAATCGAGCCGTCAGCACGCCTGGAATCCATGTCGGAACGAGGGTTTGCGCGCAGTTGTGCCGTCCAGACCCGCTGGCCCTCGGCGGCCAAGTCCGGTAAACGTGGGGACCGCGGCCGGGCCTTCACGGTTCCCGGCGGGCGGGGTGACGGACTAGGCACGCGGGGGTGGTCGAAACATGTATGCAGCATCGAAGACCGGACCTGCGCGCCCACGGGCGTTGGCCGGCTGGCTCGTCGCCGCGACGCTGTCGGCCGCATTCCCTTCCGCGTGTGATCGCACGGGAGACACCAAGCCCCGAGCCGCCGGCGAGCGACGTTCGATCGAGGACGTGCTGAGCGATGCGCGGGCGCGGGCGCCCAAGCCCGCCGACAACCTCGAGACCCGGGTGCGCGCCGTGATCGCGAATCTCAAGCTCGCGCGCCGACAGATGATCCAGACCACCGAGGGCGAAGCAGAGCGCTTGCCCAGGGAAGTGATCGAGCTGAGCCGCCTCGGTCGCGCCGTGATCCCCCTGCTCGAGCCGAACTTCGCCGATCCGGTTCCGGACACCCGCTACTACACCCTGCAGGTCTTGGCCGAGGTCGGCGACCATCGTGACCTGGACCACTTCCTGCGCGCACTCGGCGATCCCGATCCAGGCGTGGTGCGAGTGGCTTCCGAGGCGCTCGGGCGCCACCGCAACGCCGAAACGCTGCCGCTGATTTTTCAGGCTCTCGAGGAGGGTCGAGTACGCCAGGTGCGCTGGGGAAGCGTGCTCAAGCCGCCCAAACCGTTCGACCGTGACCACGTGCCGTACCTGGTACGCCGGCTCATGGACGAACGGCCGGACATCCGAATCTCCGCGGCGATCGCCCTGACGCAGATCACCGGCCAGGATTTCGGCTTCGATCCGTTTGCGAGCGAGGCGGAACGCCGGCGGGCCGTGCTGCGCTGGGAGAGCTGGTGGGCGAGCGCACCCGAGCTCGAGACCGCGCCGACTCCGCCGGCGAAGGCCACGACCGGCACGGCTCGACCTCACGCTTGACACTGCTTTTCCGCGGGTTGGACAATCGCCGCACCCATCCTCGCGACACCGCTCGGACCCTCGCTCGAGCTCGACACTCGCCCTCGCCCGGTCCCGAACGGTATCCGACGTGAAAGCACTCCTCATCGATGCCTACAGCCCGCCGTCGTCGACGGCTGGCGCTTATTCCTCGTTTCTGGAGCCCATGCCGCCCATCGCCATCGCCTACGTGGCGGGGGCCCTGGAAGCGGGCGGCCACGAGGTCGTGTTCTACGACCAGGTCGCCGACCGCGGCGATCCGGTGCGGCTCGAGGAAACGCTCAAGCGTGTGCGCCCCGACATGGTGGGGCTCTCGGCGGTGACGCCTTCTGCCGCGGCGAACTTCCGGACCGCCCAGGCCGTGCGAAAAGTGCTGCCCGAAACTCCCATCGTGATGGGGAACATCCACGCCGACATCTTCTACCGCTCGATCCTGGAACGCGGGCTCGCCGACGTGGTCGTCCACGGCGAAGGCGAGGTCACCGTGGTGGACCTGGCCAACACGCTCCAACGCGGGGGCGATCTGGCAGCCGTCGAGGGCATCAGCTTCCTGCGCGACGGCGCGGTGGTGCGCACGCCGAACCGGGCATTCGTGCAGGACATGGACTCGCTGCCCAAGCCGGCTTGGCACCTGTTTCCGATCGACGGCTATCGCATCTTCGCCTTCGCACGCGTCCAAGAGCCGGGCACGCTCATCAACGGATCGCGCGGCTGCCCGTACGCCTGTACGTTCTGCAGCCT
>CAYUSL010000480.1:0-5079 GCA_964447125.1 uncultured bacterium
GTGCGCTGACGGCCGACGGGGCGGACGAAACTGTCCAAACTCCAGGGCGGGGGGCGTGAAACGCCCCCCGCCAAAAACTCAATCCAGCACGAACTCGTTCCGCCAGTCCGTGCCGTCCTCGAATTTCGGCTGGGCGGTCTTGTGCAAGATGAAGTTCTCGAGCACCAAGGCGTCCATCTCGGTGCGCATGAAGCAGCGATAGGCGTCCTCGGGGGTGCACACGATCGGCTCACCGCGCACGTTGAAGGACGTGTTGATGATCACGCCGCAGCCGGTGCGTTTCTCGAACGCCTGGATGAGCGCGTGGTAGCGGGGGCTGCGGTCCGCGGACACGGATTGCACGCGCGCCGAATAGTCCACGTGGGTGATGGCGGGCACCGAGGAGCGCTCTTCGTTCACCCACTCCATGATGTCCTTGTCGGGGTTCTGATCGACGATCCGGCACAGCTCCTTCTTCACCGGTGCCACCAGCAGCATGTAGGGCGACTCGGAGTCGAGCTCGAAGTAATCCGAGGTCCGCTCGGCTAGCACCGACGGCGCGAAGGGCCGAAACGATTCGCGGTACTTGATCTTCAGGTTCATCACCGACTGCATCTTGGGTGAGCGGGCATCGCCGACGATGGATCGATGGCCGAGCGCTCGCGGACCGAACTCCATGCGTCCGTTCACGAGCCCCACGACCTTCTCGTCGGCGATGAGCTTGGCCACCGCGTCGGCCCATTCGCCGTCGGATACGCGCTCGGCTGGGTACCCGTTCGCCTCCAGGTATTTGGCGATCTCGTCGTTGCTGAACGACGGACCGAGGTACGAGCCCTTCATGACGTCGTGAACGCCGTCCGCGACACGCGGCTTGTCGTAAAGCTGATGCCAGGCGAAGAGCGCAGCACCGAGCGCGCCGCCTGCGTCACCGGCTGCAGGCTGGATCCAGACCTTCTCGAACGGCCCCTCGCGCAAGAGCCGGCCGTTGGCCACACAGTTGAGCGCGACGCCGCCGGCAAGGCAGAGGTTCTTCTCGCCCAGCTCCCGGTGGGCGTGGCGAGCGATGCGCAGCACGACCTCTTCGGTGACTTCCTGGATGGACTTGGCGATGTCCATCTCTCGCCGCGTGATGGGCGTCTCCGACTTCCGTGCTGGGCCGTCGAAGAGCTCGGCGAAGCGCTCGTTGGTCATCGTGAGCCCGCCGAGGTAATCGAAGTAGCGCTGGTTCATGCGGAACGAGCCGTCCTCGCGCAGGTCGAGGAGGTGTTCGAGGATGGTCTGCGTGTAGCGGCCTTGGCCGTAGGGCGCGAGGCCCATGAGCTTGTATTCGCCCGAGTTCACCTTGAACCCGGTGAAGTAGGTGAACGCCGAATAGAGCAGTCCCAGCGAGTGAGGAAAACGGCTCTCGCTCACGATGCGAATGCGATTGCCCTCTCCTCGAGCCACGGTGGTGGTCGCCCACTCGCCGACGCCGTCCATGGTGAGGATTGCGGCGCGCTCGAAGGGCGAGGGAAAGAAGGCGCTCGCGGCGTGCGACTCGTGGTGCTCGGTGAAGAGCAGGTTCTCGGGCATGCGCACGCCGATGCCGGCGAGGGCGCGCTCGATCTCGTACGGAATCCAGAGCTTCTGCCGAATCCACAGCGGGAACGCCTTGCGGAACGACGCGAATCCGTGCGGCGCGGTGTGCAGATACGTCTTGACGATGCGGAAGAACTTGGTGAGCGGCTTGTCGTAGAAGACCACTGCGTCGAGGCCGTCGGCGGCGACGCCGCCCTCGGCGAGGCAATAGCGCGTGGCGAGGAGCGGGAACTCGTGGTCGTGCTTCTTGCGGGTGAAGCGCTCCTCCTGGGCGGCGGCGACGATCTCGCCGTCGCGCACCAGGCAAGCCGCGGAGTCGTGGTAGTAGGCGCTGATGCCGAGGATGTTCATGCGCGTAGTAAACCCGCGCCTGCGCGTCCTCGCCAACCCCGTCCGCAGCGGATCGGGTGCGGTGAATCCAAGGCGCGGCCCGCCTCGGCGTCGGTTCGCAAGTGATCGTGTACGATTCGTGTATGCGCGGGTACGTCGACGCCGAGACCGTCGAGCGGCTCATGCGCGCGCTGGGACGAGACGCTCGCGGTCCGGGTCGCATCTATCTCACCGGCGGCGCCACCGCGCTGCTCGAAGGTTGGCGTGCGAGCACCGTCGATATCGATCTGAAGCTCGATCCCGAGCCGGCAGGCGTGTTCGAGGCCATCGCCCAGGTCAAGGAGGAGCTCGAGGTCAACGTGGAGCTCGCGTCACCCGATCAGTTCTTGCCACCCTTGCCGGGCTGGCGGGAGCGCTCGCGATTCATCGTGCGCCACGGGCTGGTCGATTTCTTTCACTACGACTTCCGGGCGCAGGCGCTTGCCAAGCTGGCTCGGGACCACGATCGCGATCGTTCGGACGTGCGCGCGATGCTCGACCGGGGTCTGGTCACGAGAGCCGACCTGCTCGCGAGCTTGGACGAGATTCGCCCGGGCTTGATTCGCTTCCCGGCGCTCGACGCCGAGGCATTCGAGGCTCGGGTTCGTGCGTTCCTCGGAGCGTCGGATGACTGAGCGCGCTCGATCCATGCTCGACGGGCTGCCGGCCGCCGAGCGGGTCCTCGCCGGTATCGCGGACCTCGATGCGGGCGTACGGTCGGTCGATGCCTTGCTGGTCGCGGTAGCCGCACAGCGGCTGCGTGAGGCGGGTCTCGCGGTGCCACGGCAGGACCGACTGCCGCGCGAGCCTGAGCTCGAGCTCTATGCTGCGCTCGCGCGGACGGGCACCGACCCTTACTACGCCTACCGCGCGGCGCTCGCCGAGCTCGACAGCTTCATGGCCGCGTTGGACCAACGGCAGCGCACGCGCGAGCCGCTACCGGCGTGAACCTTTTCGGCAGATGGCGTGCTTCCACCTCGTGGGGGCGGAGGAGGACGACATGAAGCGTTCAGCGGAGCGGGTGTCTCGTGGTCTGAGCCTGCGGCTGGCCGCCGTGGCGATGTGCGCGATGTGGGCCGGCGTGGCACGCGCGGCCGACGAGCGTGCGGTGGCGCTCACGATCTACTCGAGCGCCGAGCCCGGGGCCGTGCCGCCGGAGCTCTACCGGCCGTTGCCGGAGAGCCCTGGCTACGCGCCGGCGTATTCGGGCCAGCAGGTTCCTGGCTTCGCGATCGTGCGCGACGAGCGTTCGTTCACCGCCGAGGGCGCCAAGCCCACCGTTCGCTTCACCGACGTCGCGGCGCGGATCGATCCCACCACGGTGTCGTTCACGTCGGTGAGCGATCCGGCCACACGCGTGCTCGAGCAGAGCTACCAGTTCGATCTGGTGAGCAGCCAGAAGCTCCTCGAGCGTTACATCGACCGCGAGATCACGGTGGAGCAACAACGCGGCGACACGGTGGCCGCCACCACCGGCACGCTGCTCTCGACCACGGGCGGCTTGGTGCTGCGGGGGGCCGACGGCGGAATCCAGGTGGTGAACGGCTACGCGAACCTGCGCTTTCCCGAGCTACCGGGTGGGCTCATCACGCGGCCGACGTTGGTGTGGCTGCTCTCGAGCGAGAAGCCGGGAGGCCAGCGTGCTCGCGTCACGTACGAAACCGATGGGATCACCTGGTGGACCGACTACAACCTCACCTTCGCCGAGGGTGAGAACGCGAACTCCGGCAAGCTCGACGTGGGCGCCTGGGTCAGCATCTTGAACCAGTCGGGTGCGGGCTACGACGACGCGCGACTCAAGCTGATGGCTGGCGACGTCCATCGCGCGCCGCGTCCGCAGGGCCGCGTGTATGCCGCAAAGGCCGCGCGCGCCGAGCTGGCGACGGCGGACCAGGACACCGGCTTCGCGGAGAAGGAATTCTTCGAGTACCACCTCTACACGCTCGGTCGCCGCACCACGCTGCCCGATCGCTCCACCAAGCAGATCGAGCTCTTCCCGGTGGCGCGCGGCGTGCCGTGCGAGAAGCTGCTCGTCTACTACGGTCTCGGCGATCAGTGGCGCGGCTTCTTCCCCAATCCGATGACCGACCGCGGCTTCGGCAGCGACTCCAACACCAAGGTCGACGTCTACCTGCGCTTCAAGAACGCCAAGGAAGGCGGGCTGGGCATCCCGATGCCGCGCGGTCGCGTGCGGGTCTCGAAGCTCGATTCCGCCGACCAGAGCCTGGAGCTGGTGGGCGAGGACACCATCGACCACACGCCCAAGGACGAGAAGGTGCTGGTGAAGATGGGAACGGCGTTCGACGTGGTGGGCGAGCGCAAGCAGGTGGATTTCCGCGTCGACAGCGACCACGACTGGATGGACGAGACCATCGAGATCAAGCTGCGCAATCACAAATCCGAGCCGGTGCAGGTGGTGGTGAAGGAAAACCTGTTCCGCTGGGTGAACTGGCAGATCACGCAGAAATCCCACGAGTTCGAGAAGGTGGACGCGCGCACCGTGCACTTCCCCGTGACCGTGCCCAAGGACGGTGAGGCGGTGGTGCGCTACACGGTCCATTACTCCTGGTGATGTTCGATCCTCGCACCCGCGCGTCGATGGTCTCGACGGCCGTGACGCATCTGCATCTCTTGCGTCACGGCGCGGTGGAAGCGCCCACCGAGCGCAGCGTGCGCGGCCAGCTCGATGTGCCGCTTTCGCCGGAAGGCGAACGGCAGACGCGAATCCTCGCGAGTTGGGTGGGTCGCGTGCTCGCACCGCTCGATCCGCCGGTGAGCGGCGTTCTCAGCAGCGATCTCGTTCGCGCGCGCCGGCTCGGCGAGCAGGTGGCGCGCGAGCTCGGCGTCGAGCTCGTGGTCGAGCCCGCCCTGCGCGAGCAATCGATGGGAGCATGGGAAGGCCAGCCGTGGCGCGTGCTCAACGAGATCGACCCCAGCGGTGTCGAGGCCTATTGGACGCGCTACCTCGATGCGCGGCCTGGGGGCGGCGAGTCGGTGCAGGATTTGGGCGAGCGGGTGAGGGCGTGGTGGGACGGTGCGCGGACGAGCCTGGAAAACGGCCGCTGGATCGTGGTGACTCACATCGGCGTCATCCGCGTCTTTCTCTGCCACGCGTTCGGTCTGGGATTCGACGAGAGTCTGCGTTTCGCGCCC